>SBHI01000209.1 GCA_006226225.1 Alphaproteobacteria bacterium | reverse complement strand
CCGCAGGTGATCGAGCCGTTTCTCAGCCTGATTTCCTCAACCAATGCCGGACGGCGGTTGACGGGATTGATGCATTGTTTTGCCGCTATTCAGCGCAAATTTGACGGCGGCCCCGCGCCGCAACTGATCGGCTGGTTTATCCGCAATATCCGTCCGGCTTTGGAGCGCATCCATGACCGCCGCCTGCGCCAGCGGCTGTTCGAGCAATTGCAAAAAATGCAGGATACGCAGCAATTCGAAACACTGCTGAATGTGATTGATAATCCCGGCGTGATCAATGCGGATCGCAAAAGCTTTTTTGCTGCGCGGACGGAATTTACCGCCCTGCAAAACGAGCGCATGCATCTGCAAAGACAGCTGGCAAACCGGCATACGCTTGGCAGTGACAAGGGACGGCAAACCGCCATGCTGGTGTCAATTGCCCTCTCATCACTGATGATTTTGCTGTCGGCTTTAACCTATTACAATATTATTTAACGCAACAGAGACACGGAACATCATCATGGCCCGCACACAAAAGAAACATAGCAAAGCAAACGGACTGCAAATTCTGGTCGCGCTGCTTGCCTTGGCCATGCTGGGCATCGCTTTTGCCGGTGCCGCACTTTTTCTGTTCCTGTGCATGATCCCGACCTATATCGCACTGTTTATCGACCGCCAGTTTCCCCGGACATTGGGGCTGACCGTCGGCGCGGCCAATCTGGCCGGAACCGTTCCGAATTTTCTGGAAGTTCTGAAAATGAACGACCACCCCGCCAATGCGCTGAGCCTTGCACTGCAACCGTCAACACTGGCAATGGCCTATGCCGGTGCCGGTATCGGCTGGCTGATCCATTTGGCTGTGACGCGTTTTGTCGCACTGGTCATTGTCAGCAAGGCGGAAATGCGTATTCAGAAACTGGCAAAGCGTGAACAGGTGCTGATTGAACGCTGGGGGCCAGAAATTAAACAGCAATATGGCGGTGTCGGCGACACCGACAATTAAAGAGTGAATTTTTCACCAAGATAAACCCGCCGCACATCCTTATGATTGACGATATCTTCCGGCGCGCCCTGCATCAGAACCTTGCCGTCATGCAGAATATAGGCGCGGTCGACAATATCCAGCGTGTCGCGGACGTTGTGATCGGTAATCAACACGCCGATACCGCGTGTTTTCAAATGTTTGACCAGTTCACGGATGTCGCTGACGGCAATCGGGTCGATCCCGGCCAGCGGTTCATCAAGCAGGATGAATTTCGGACGCGAGGCCAGTGCCCGCGCAATCTCTACACGGCGGCGCTCACCGCCTGACAGTGCCGTCGCAGGTGTCTGGCGCAAATGGGTGATGGAGAATTCCGCCAGCAGCGATTCCAGAATTTGTTCGCGGCGCTCCGCGTCTTTTTCCGTGACCTGAATGATGGAACGGATATTGTCTTCAACGCTGAGACCGCGAAAGATGGAGGTTTCCTGCGGCAGATAGCCGATCCCCAGCCTTGCGCGGCGGTACATCGGTAAATGGGTAATATCCTGACCATCTAGCTTGACCGTGCCACCATCGGCATTAATCAGTCCCGTCACAATATAAAAGCTGGTGGTTTTCCCCGCACCGTTCGGGCCAAGAAGCCCGACGGCCTCGCCCTGACGGACTTTCAAACTGACATCATGCAGGATACGGCGCTTGCGGTAATATTTGACGATATGCGAGACTTCAAGCCCCTCATTCTTGTGAACAAGCCGCGGCGCTTTGGGCTTGTGCATCTTTGTCACATTTGTATCGCCGTTATTGGTCATTATTTTGATATCCGGTTTATCACACGCCGTGCTGCCCTATCCGCGCAAATGCGGCAAACAGTCTTTCAGTATACACTAATTTTTGTCGGATGAGGGATAAAAAACGCCATGCACACGGCCGTCACCGCTGCCGCTGCCTGCGATCAGCTGGCTGACGCCTGTCTTCATATCCATTTGCGCCTTGTCGCCATGCAGCACATTCTGCCCCTGTTCGATGCTGATACCGCCTGTCATCACCGCGATATCCGTTGCTGCGCTGTAAATAGCCGCCTTGCCGCGGATTTTTTCGCGCGGGGTCGATAAAACGACATTGCCGCGGGCGCGCACCTCTTTCAGCGCCAGCTTATCCGTATCGCCCTTGGCCTTGCCGAAGAGCGCCGTCAGATTTTCCGCATCCAGTACATGCGGGCCGCGGACAACCCGGGCGCCGCCATTGGCGGTAAAGGTCTGTGCCTCGCGGTCATATTCCAGCATATTCTGTGCGGTAATGGTTTCCCCCGGCGTGACGATTTTCAAATTATCACCGATCAGCGTTGCCTTACCGCCCGTCACATCATAAACGCCGGTTGTGCCATAGGCCGTGTAAGGCGGCGATACTACGCGGATATTGCCTTCCATCTCGATACGGGAAATATTGCCCATACCACCCGCCGCACCTGTGCCGTAATAAGCATACATCAGATCGGCAAAAACGGCCGTATCACCCTGACGCACTTCGACAGCGCCGCGTGCGATATAGCGGCTGTTGCTTCTGTCCCATTCCAGCGCGTTTTCCGCAGAAATCGTCAGAGGCTGCTGCCCGTCATGCTGCGCTTCCGCTGCGGCCGGTGTTTCCGGCACTGTTTCCGCGCGGGCAATCGTGCCGCAGCACAGCCATGCGCCCAGCACAGCGGTGAATGTACCAAACAAAACAACGTTACGGAGAGAGGGGGAAAGCATTGTCTAAGGTGCCTCCTTCAAAAACAGGTTTTTCGTTTGCAGGAATAGGGTCATTTTCGCCGGCCCTGTAAAAACAACTTTATCATCCGCCGGCACAAAATCCATCCCTTGCGCTTCAATCGCACCCGCAGGGCCGTGACCTGCGACTTTTTTATCGGCGCGCACTTCATGGGTTTTTAAATCCATATGCAGACCTTCGGTCAGTAATTCATAGCCGATATCATGGAAAAACCGCACATGATCCTCTAAGAACAGCTCCTGTTCCTCCTGCATATAGACACCGCGGCGGCTTTGAACGGCGATCCACCCGCCATCGGTCAGCGTCAGATCTGCCATCGGATCGGACAGATGCACGACATCGGGACTGTCGGGGCTGCGCGATGCTTCGGCTGCGGTAATCGTATAAGGCTGACGTTTATTATCCAACCCGCCGTAACGGGCGCCGATCATTGCGATTTTACTTTGCGCCGCTGCAGCTGGCATCACACCCTCAGGCAGGACATCCGTCTGACTATGTGCCGGGCCCGCCTTTTTCGCGACCGTTGCCGTGCTGTTTTCCGCATCATGCTGACGGGCCAGATTGACCGTGCTGTGTCTGTCTTCGGTAAAGTTATAGACAAGAAGGCCGCAAAGTGCGACCACAGCCAGAAGAAGAAGGATTTTAACGCTACGTACCGTCGCCGTATGGCGACGCCCTGCCTGATGTTGCAGCTTCTCTGTTGCTGCATCCGGAGCCGCATACAGCCAATCGCGGTCTTGATGTCCGTTTTCAGCTGTTTGTCCGCTCAAGAGAAGCCTGCTCTAAGACAATCATGGAGATGAAGAATACCGACGGGCTTGCCGTCTTCCTGCACAACAAACAGGCAGGTAATGCGGCGGAAGCTTTGCGTGACATCATTCATAATGCCCATCGCCTCACCGACCAGTGTTTCCGGACGGATGATTTTCGGCGTTTTGGTCATGATGTCGCCAGCGGTTTTGCTGAGAATATCGTCGCTGATATGACGGCGGATATCACCATCCGTGATGATACCGGCCAACAGACCATCCGCATCAACCAACCCAATCGCGCCGAAGCCTTTTTCCGTCATCACGGTAAAGGTTTCCTTCAAAGGCGCATCAAGGCTGATCAACGGCACATCGTCGCCTTTATGCATGATTTCGGAGGCGCGCATCAATTGCTGCCCCAGCTTGCCGCCGGGATGGTAAACCTGAAAATCGCTCGCGGTAAAGCCTTTGCTTTCCAGCAGCGCAATTGCCAGCGCATCACCGATCGCCAGTGACATTGTGGTCGAGGTTGTCGGTGCAAGACCGTTCGGGCAGGCCTCGGGCAGTGCCGGAAGCTGCAACACGATATCCGCGCTTTCACCCAGTGTTGAGCCCGGGCGGCTGGTGACGCCGACCAGCGGAATGGCAAAACGGCGGGTGTATTCGATCAGATCATTCATTTCACGGCTTTCGCCCGAATTGGACAGCGCCAATACGACATCACCGCGCACGATCATCCCCATATCGCCATGGCTGGCTTCACCGGGATGCACGAAAAAGGCGGGCGTTCCCGTCGAGGCCATCGTTGCGGCAATTTTGCGGGCGATATGACCGCTTTTTCCCATACCGGTCACAATAACGCGGCCTTCAATGGCGGAAATCAGCTCAACCGCGCGGGAGAATTCCTCATCACTCCAGATTTTATCGGCAAGTGTTTGCAGGGCATCGGCTTCCATCGCCAGAACGCGGGCGGCGGAACGGTTGCTGGCAGAGACAGCATCCATGTTTTTTTCTTTGCTTTCCGTTACTTGCGCTGCTGTTGACAGTGTATCTTGCGGAGCCATTTGTCATCCTCTCATATCGCGTTTTTTATGTGTTATTTTTCTAAAGGATTTTTGCGTTATCGTCAAGTTTTCTGAAAAACACGACTTTACAATATGCCTTGCACCGTGCATGATAATTGCACTCCCACGTCATACAGGAACAGGCTATATTTATGCGCAAGAAATTATATTTACGGCAGTCCACACCCAAGGATCTGCAAAAAGTTCTCGATTTTTACGACAATAACAAACATCCCTTTATCGCCGGAC
Source organism: Alphaproteobacteria bacterium (assembly GCA_006226225.1). GTDB lineage: Bacteria > Pseudomonadota > Alphaproteobacteria > Micavibrionales > CSBR16-224 > CSBR16-224. Next base: position 5,876 of record SBHI01000209.1, on the reverse strand, counting down.
GCGACCGCGAGACCATGGAAGACCGCGTAAATGCGGGGGCCGTGACCATGCTGCAGGATGACAACGGTGATATTCAGGCTATTTCCATCGCCTATCCCGTTACCGCCAAAGATGACAACGGCAACGAGGCGCATAAATGGACGGAAATCGGTTCGACCCATGTGCTGATGGCCAATATGGGGTTGTTTGACGTCATGGTCGGCGCGCAGCTGCTGAACGCCTTCTTACTGGAGCCCCCGGAAGACCGCTTTGTCATTGAAATCGACCCGACCAATCTGCATTCCAAACATGTGTTTAAAAAGCTGGGCTGTGCCGATTACGATAATCCGCCTGCGGATATGGTCAAAGGCGTCAACGGCATTCTGGCCCCCGAAGATGCCAATAAAGGCGTTGACTGGCTGTATGCCAATCATGAAATGATGCCCGCACTGGCCAAGAAATTCCTGGACCGGATCGATAACCCCGTCATCACCAATAAGGCAACGGGCGAGGAATACGAACTGGATGTCAGCGAGTCGCCGCTGGGCAAACACTTTGTTGCCACGCTTGAAAAACTGGCCAAAAAAGATTACGGTCAGGACAACGCGCCGGACAATGACAAAGACAAAAAGCAGGATAACGATCCCGGCACGAAAAAAGCAAGAAACAACCTGTTCCGCGGCCCGAAATAATATGACCGCTGTCGGACAGGGCTGAGAACAGGGAAAGACCCAAGGAAAATCCGGCGCATGTCCGACAGTCGTAAGAAAACACCCGCGAAACCGAAAAAAGCCGTACAGAAAAAGGCCAAAACGGTCAAAAAGAAGCCTGCGGCAAAAGCCTCCAAATCCCCGGCCGAAACAGAAGAGGAAAATCTTCCTTTCTACCGCAAACACGTCGCCATAATCGAAGGGATCGGCTATATCCTACTGGCGATTTTGATGTTCAGCGTACCGCAGCTGATGATCCGCCATCCGAACAGTCTGGCAGGGCAAATTCTGGTGGCCACACCTTATCCGGACGGACATCCAAGCAAGCCGTTCTTTGACAAAACCGTCATATTGATGACCAAACACACCCGCCGCATGGCGCACGGCTTTATCGTCAACCGCCCGCTGGAGAGCATGTCGGCACGCGCATTGTACAAAAAACTGGATATTCCCGCACCGGGGCGCTCCGCCAGCCTGTGGATCACGCCCGCCTATGCGGAAGATACAGAAGGGACGCCGAAAGAAGGCCGCAGCTATTTGAGCGAAACGATGGAAAGCATGAGTTTTTCCGTCTATTGGGGCGGCCCTGTTGATGAAGATTTAGGCCATCTGCTGTTCCTTGACAAAGAATACAGTAAAAGTAAAATCACCCGCGTCCCCGACACAAATGTCAGTTTTACCGACAAAATGAAGGTCATGAATAATGTGCTGGCCGCTTATGAGGAAGATGACGTCACGCCCTATAAAATCACTTTCGGACATACGCAATGGGGAGCGGGACAGCTTGATAAGGAATTAAAAGACGGCCGCTGGCAGGTCGTGCCCTATGAACAGAACATCGTTTTTTCAGATAACCCGAAAGGTTTGTGGAATGAATTGCAAAAACGCTTGGCAAAAAGCACTGAAACAGGTCAAGAAAATGACAAAGAAAACACCGGAGAATAAGGACAGCTTTGTCATCGGCATCACCGGTTCAATCGGGATGGGAAAAAGCACGGTTTCAAAAATGTTTGAAGACCTTGGCATCCCCGTCAACAATGCCGATGGCGATGTGCATAAGGCCATGGGGCCGGGTGGCCCTGCCGTGGAAGCTGTCGGCAAACTGCTACCCGCCGCGTTGGCACAGGATGAAAACGGGCAGGATTATATCGACCGAAAAGTTCTGGCCGCGCATGTTTTTGCCGATCTTGATGATCTGACGATGCTGAACGCGCTTGAAAAAATCCTGCATCCGATTGTCGGACAGCTACGCGAGGAATTCGTTGCTGAAAAATCCGCCGAAGGGCACAAGATTGTCATTTGCGACATTCCGCTGCTGTTTGAAAACGGGCTGGAGAAAGATATGGATCTGACACTATGCGTCAGCGCCCCCGCCGATGTGCAGAAACAGCGCGTGCTGGCGCGCCCGCATATGACGGAAGACAAGTTGGAGAGCGTGTTAAGCCGTCAGATACCGGATGCGGAAAAGCGCAAAAAAGCCGATATCGTGCTGGATACCTCGCTGCCGATCGACAAGACCCGGGAACAGGTGCAGCAACTGGTTCAGGATATTCTGGACGGTAAAATCACGAAAGAGCAATCGCGGAAATCTGGCGCCCGCAATGGCCGTGGCCGTGGCGCAACATATGGCGCCGATAGCTGAAAAACTTTTCCGGCTGCGCGCAGGTATCTTCCCCCGCATCACTGATTTGCGTTACACCCGCTGCTGCCGTCTGGCGCAATACATACCCTGCCAGATCAAACAGGAAATGGCCGGGTTTGTCGGCAACCGCCTGAAACAGGTCTTCATTCTCCGCATTTTGCTGTAAAAAACGGTTATAGTATTCGCGGTCAATTTCGTAGCTTTCCTGACGGATGGACGGGCCGATGACCGCCTTGACTTTTGCAAGATCCGCGCCCTGCTGCCGCATCACCTGAACGGTTTTTGTGACAATACCGCCAAAAGCGCTGGGCCAGCCCGCATGCGCCGCGCCAATGACACCGTTATCGGTATCGGCCAGCAGAACCGGCACACAATCCGCCGTCAAGACGCCCAGTGCCAGATGCGGTGTTTTTGTGACCAGCGCATCGGCCTCCGGCGCTTCGGACAAGCCTTCCGTCACAACCGCAACATCCGTGCCATGTACCTGATGCATGGTTTGCAGAACGGGTGCCGCCGTTGATAAACGCGCCAGCACGCGGCGGCGGTTTTCCGTGACATTTTCCCGTGCATCCTCCTGCGCATAGGAACAGTTCAGCGATGCGTAATCACCCGTACTGACCCCGCCCGTAATGCCGAAAAAGCCATGCGGTGCGTCTGCCAGAATTTTATCTTCAATCACAATCATGCCGAAAGCCCCATAACCTTAAACAATCTGCCCATTTCCGATGCCGACGTCAAACGCTGCACCGCAAGGATCAAGTCCTTTGCCTGTTCCGGCCTGGCCTGTCTGCGCAGATTACCGGCATATTCCTCGATCCCGATGCTGCGCAGGAAATCCCCTTGCGTAATGACATCGGTGGCATACACCCCTGCCGCCTGCACCGCCTTGCGCAGTACCGCAAAATTGACATGGGCAGTGATATCGCGTTCACCGGGATCCCAAAGCGGGTCGGCATGCTGATGTGCGCTAAGTGCCTGCAGCGTATCGCCGATGGCCCATTCATCATCATGCCCGTAATCAATGACGAGACACAAGCCGCGCTGCGCTTTGATTTTTGCGGCAAGCTTCTGCATGATCGCCTCAGCCGCAGGACAATATTCAAACACCCCGCCATCCTTGACGCGTTTGGGCAAATCCATTTCCGGCTTTTCCGGCAGCAATGTAAAAGCGAAGCCCTTATTCTTTCCTGTTGTCACGCCGCGTTCGCGCCACGCGCCCTTCTCCATGACGAATTGACGGATCGGCAGCGCATCAAAAAACTCATTCGCCATAACAATCAGCGGCCTGTCCTGCGGCAGATCGTCAATACTGTCATGCCAGCTAACTTTACCCTTCAAATGCGCCAGCGTTTCACGCTGCCGCTCTTTCAATACGGGGCTGATTTCCACCAGATGTATATCGGCCTGTTCGTAGAAATCCGGCGCAGCCTTTTCCGCGATGCGCCAGATATCGGCTGTCAGACTGCCACGTCCCGGCCCCAGCTCGACAAAGGCCGGTTTTTCCGGTGCGCCCATATCCCGCCAGTTTTCCAGCAGGAATGTGCCGATAATCTCGCCGAAAACCTGACTGATTTCAGGCGCAGTGGTGAAATCCCCTCGCGTGCCGAACGGGTCGCGCGTCATGTAATAGCCATATGAAGGATGCGCCAGACACAGTTCCATGTAATCAGCAACGGCGACAGGGCCCTCTGCCGCGATTTTCTCGCGCAGCAGCGCCGCCAGCCCCGCATCACGCTTATTCTTGCTGTCAGGATGATGCCGCGCCATGTTCCACCGCTTTCTGTTTTGCCGCATAGCGGATCAGCCAGATACCGCCTGCAATCATCGGCAGGGAAAGAATTTGCCCCATTGAAAAATATTCGGCGAATAAGCCGAGCTGCGCGTCCGGTTCCCGCACCCATTCGATGCAGAAGCGCGCACTGCCGTACCACGCCAGAAACACGCCCGCCAAGATGCCCGGCTGTTTCCAGACATGAAAAAAACGCGCCAGCACGTAAAGCAGCAAAAACAGCACAAGCCCTTCCAGCCCCGCTTCGTAAAGCTGGCTGGGATGGCGCGGGAACGGTTCGCCATAAGGGAAGACAATTCCCCAAGGCATTGCCGTCACCCGTCCGAATAACTCGCCATTGGCAAAATTGGCCAGCCGCCCGAAAAACAGACCGATCGGGACAACGCAGGCAATCAGGTCAGCCAGCTGCAGCAGTGGGATTTTGGCGTGCCGCGCATAAAGCAGCAAGACGGCGATCACCCCAGCCATGCCGCCGTGGAAAGACATGCCGCCCTCCCACAAATAGAAAATCTGCAGCGGATGTTCGAGATAAAAGCCGAGATTGTAAAACAGCACATAACCCGTGCGTCCGCCCAGCACGACCCCTGCGACAATCCAGGGGAGCATATCCTCGATATCCTGCCGGTTCGGGCGGAAATCCTTGCTGAAACGCCCCGCCAGCCATGAGCCGTAACCCCAGCCGCCGAGAAATCCCGTCAGATAGGCCAGCGCATACCAGCGAATATGCAGAATGCCGAAAATGCTGAACGCAATCGGATCGATATCAGGAAAAGGGATGCCTTCAGCGCCCTGCATGGTTTTGCCTTTCCGCTACTTACCAGTAGCGATCCTCTTTTGCGAGATGCGTCTGCACATAGTCGCGCACACCGTCTTCCAGCGATGTGAAATCGGCCATATAGCCTGCGGCGCGCAGTTTCGCCATATTCGCCTCGGTGAAATACTGATATTGCGCGCGCAATTCTTCGGGCATGTCGATATAGCTGATATCCGGTTCGCGTCCCAGCGCGGTAAACAGCGCCGTTGCCAGATCGGCAAAGCTGCGCGCCTTGCCCGTACCGACATTAAACAAACCGTTCTTATCCGCATTTTCAAAGAACCACATCATCACATCAACGCAATCCTTCACATAGACGAAATCGCGCATCTGGCCACCATCACCGTAATCGGGACGGTGCGATTTGAACAGTGTCGCGCCGCCGCCAGATGCCAGCGGGCCGTAAAGTTTACAGACGACGCTCATCATATCGCCTTTGTGATATTCATTCGGGCCGTAGACATTGAAGAATTTCAATCCGACAAATTGCGGCGGTTTCGGCTCGACCTGTTTCAGGCGTTCATCTTGCGTGATACGCGCAACATAACGGTCAAAGGCATGTTTGCTCCAGCCATAGGCGTTCAGCGGCTGCAAAGTGGACAATTTATCGATTTCCTCGACATCGGTAAAGCCGTGGCTGCCGTCGCCATAGGTTGCGGCGGAAGAGGCGTAAATCAGGCGGACATTGTTATCCGCGCAATAATGCCACAATTTCCGCGTCAGGATAAAATTGGATTTAACGATCAGATCGGCATCACGTTCGGTTGTTGCGGAAATCGCGCCGAGATGGAAAACGGCATCAACCTTGCCCTTATGTTCTTCAAGCCAGTCAAACAGGTCGGCCGGAAAGACAAAATCGTAAATTTCACGTTTGGCGATGTTTTTCCATTTATCACCGTCGCCGAGGTGATCGACGATTACAATGCGCCGTCCGGGAAATTT
>SBHI01000032.1 GCA_006226225.1 Alphaproteobacteria bacterium | reverse complement strand
TGAAACCGATGGTGCTGCGCGATGTGGCCGAGGCGCTGGATTTACATGAAAGTACGGTCAGCCGCGTCACGGCAGGGAAATTTATCGGTACGCCGCGCGGCGTGTTCGAGCTGCGTTACTTTTTCTCGCGCGGCTTGTCGGCCACAGAAGACGGCGCGGCCGATCATGCGGCGGAATCGGTGAAGGCGCGTATCCGCACACTGGTTGATGAGGAAGATCCGAAAAAAATCCTGTCCGATGACAAACTGGTCAAATTGCTGAAGGGGGCTGGTGTCGATATTGCACGGCGCACGGTTGCCAAATACCGCGAGGCGATGGGCATTCCGTCTTCCGTGCAGCGGCGCAGAATCAAGAATATGCCCTAAAATGATTAATGGCGGCGGTTGATGACAAAGTCGATCAGGCCTGACAGCAGGGATGTGATTTCCGGATTTTTGTCAAAACCCGTCAGTGCGTCTTTTGCCTGTTGGCCATAGCTTTCAGCCTCGTGCAGAGCTTTTTCAAAAATGCCGTATTTTTCCATCAAGGTGCAGGCTTTTTCAAAATCGCCTGTTTTCTGTGTTTCGGTACGGAGAAAGGCTTTTTCAAAAAACTCTTTTTCTTCTTCGCTGGCGGATTTCAGCAGTAGTACGACCGGCAGGGTCATCTTGCCTTCGCGGAAATCATCACCGGTGTTTTTGCCCAGTGCGGCGTCGGGGGTGCGGTAATCAAGAATGTCATCAACCATCTGGAAGGCGATACCGAGATTTTCGCCATAGCTGCGCAGTGCCGCGCATTCTTCTTCCGTACCGCCCGCCGCCAATGCGCCCGCCTCGCAGGAGGCGGCAAACAGCTCTGCGGTTTTCGCGCGGATAACATTCAGGTAATCTTCGCGCGTAATGCGGGTATTGCCTGTGGTGGTCAGCTGCAGTACCTCACCCTCGGAAATCGTGGCTGAGGCATTGGACAGAATTTTCAAAATCGGCAGAGAGCCGATTTCGACCATCAGTTGAAAGGCACGGCTGAACAGAAAATCGCCGACGAGTACGGCGGCCTCATTGCCGAAAATAACATGGGCGGAGGCTTTGCCGCGGCGTTGTTCGCTTTCGTCAATGACATCATCATGCAGCAGCGTTGCGGTATGGATAAATTCAACGCAAGACGCCAGTTTGCAGTGATCTTCGCCGTCATAATCGAACATTTGCGCAGCGGCAACCGCCAGCAGTGGGCGCACACGCTTTCCACCGGCAGCAATCAGATGACCTGCTAGTTGCGGGATCATCGGAATATCCGACTTCATATGTTTTAAGATCAGCTGATTGACGCGTTTCATATCCGTTTCAAGTAGAATAGAAAGCTTTTCCAGCGGATTTTCGGGTTTATCCGTTTCCGTTTTATTTGTGGCGGCGGTTTGCACCATCTTTTCTCCTTACGCAATAAGACAAAAAGATATAATCTTTTCTGACGGTGATTCTTCAGGATTCTTGCGGAAAACGATGATAAAAGCAATGGAATTTACGCTTTTTGATGGTCATTTACCATTACTGCAACCCGCAGAAGGGTATCGCACGGCGCTGGATCCTGTTTTACTGGCGGCGGCGGTCAATGCAGACAGGTTTTCAGATGCGCATATTCTTGACCTGGGCTGTGGCATCGGCACAATCGGCTTCTGCCTGATGGCGCGCTTTCCCTGCAAGGTGACAGGGGTTGATTTACAACCGGAACTGCTTCAATTAGCGCAGAAAAACGCCGTCAAGCTCTCCCGTCAGGACGATACCATTTTTGTTGAAAGTAATGTGCAAGACTTACGATTGGAAGAGATGTTCGAGGCTGTTATTACCAATCCGCCTTATGTGGAAAACGGGCGCGGTTCACCCAACAGGGTGGATAACCGGCGTATTGCACATTTGGAAACTATTCCGTTTTTTGACTGGGCGAAAGCCGCCGCGCGGCATTTGAAACAAGGCGGGCATTTTTATATGATCCACCGCGCCGACCGTTTGCATGATCTGCTTGAATCGCTGCGCCGTGCAGAATTCGGCAGTTTTTCCGTGCTACCCCTTTACCCCCGCACAGGCGAAAAAACGGCAAAGCGCGTGATTATTTCCTGCCGCAAAAGAAAATACGCACCGCTGCGCTTGTTGCAAGGACTTGTCCTACATGAGGGGCAGTCTTATACTAAGCAAGCATCCGATATTCTCTACCGGATGCAGCCTCTGATGATCGATTGATCATATCCCTTGCGTTTCCGCGCATTTTGCCGCAATAGAAAACAGAGCCGGGTTGCTGATGATTAAAATTTTTGGTTTCGGAACGCTTGTTCATGAAGAATCCGCATTGAATACCTGCCCGAATTTGCAGAATTTCAAAACATCGCGCACACAAAATGTTTGCCGCGTTTTTGGTAAGGTGAACCTGCGTGCGGCGTTTCGCGGCGATGTGCATTGGGATTCTCTTGAAGTCGCTTCCTGCTTTATGGAGCCGCGCGAAGGGCAGGATATTATTGGTGTCACCTTCGATGTTCCGAAGGAGGAATGGCCGGCAATGCGGCTGCGTGAAATTGATTACCGTTGCCGTGAGGTGTCTTACGAAACGCTGGACGGGAAAGAGAGCGGTACGGCGCTGACTTTTTTCGGCTTTCGCAATGATGCGGAATTCATGGCCAATAAATCCGATGAAGATAAAATTTATATCGACGAACAACGGCAGGGTTATACGGGGAATATTTACCGCACGGATGTTTATCCTGCGCGCAGTTATCTTGAAAAATGCTATCGTGCCTATCGTGCCGCCGGACGTGCGGCTTATGAGAATTTTCTCGACAGCAGCTATCTGGCGGATCGGAAAACGTTGCTGGTTGATTACCTGTTAAGCAAGGGAGCGGATATCCGTTTTGACGCGCCGCATGAGGAATTAACGGGCGGGTTCTGACGGTTTTTTCGGTACAGGTTTCTCTGCGGTATCGTATTTCTGCCTATATTTTTCCATGATGTGTTTCTCTAGCAGCTCGACGCACTCTTTGCTGCCGCGATTTCTGGCAAGCCCCAGAAGCGTTTCAGCAGAGGGTGTCAGCATGTCCTCGGCGTCGCGCCAGATATGCACTGTGTCGGGAGATTCGACACGCGGGTCGTTCAAAAAGACGGCAACCATTTCCGGTTTGCGCTGTAGAATCGCTTCGGCAATCGGCGGGACAATCAGCCGTGTGACAGTGCCGCGTGTCCAACGATTCTGGTCGGCACCGTTTTCCAGCATAGCTTCGATAATTTTGGGTGTACCTTCATTGACAGCATGGGCTAGATAAGGGTGGCTGTTCAAGTCAATCAGGTCGCGCGCAGCGCTGAGCTCTTTAACACCCGCGAGGTCATGGTCGGAAATGGCGCGCAACAGATCACGATGCGCGCGGTTTCTTTCCGCACGTTTTCTGAATGCTTCTTTCAGCTTGTCGAACATGGGCGCAACCTTTCCGGAGAGGCTCTGATATTTTAATTATCATAAAATATTGCAAAAGCTGTATGGAAAGTCAAGATTGCGCGGGTAATTTTTAGAGAACTGTGCCGTTCAGCAGGACTTGCCCCGTACCGTTCTCCACTGTACCGATTATGCGCGGCGCTTCGCCAGCTGCCATCAAAATAGTAGAGGTTTTTTCCGCGTCACGCGTTGCGATGACAAAACCGATCCCCATATTAAAGCTGCGATACAGCTCAGCCGTTTCAATTCCAGACCCGTTCAGAACGGCATCGAAGACCTTCGGGCGTTCGCCTTCTTGTGGCATGTCTGTGATGTGATAATCAAAACCCGTATTCATGCGCGCAATATTGAGCAATCCGCCGCCTGTGATATGGGCCATACCATTGGCGAGACCGTTTTTTTTCAAAACAGCATCTGCGGCGTTTTTGTAAATACGTGTCGGTATCAGACAAAGCTCCAGTAGCGCCCTGTCATTCATGCCCACGAGTTTGCGGATCAGGGAATAACCATTGGAGTGAAAGCCTGAAGACGGCAGCCCGATTAGCGTATCACCTGCGGCTATTTTGTCGCCGTCGATAACCCGGTCTGCGGCAACTTCACCAACGGCAAACCCGGCAAGATCGTATTCGCCGTTTTGATACATTCCCGGCATTTCCGCCGTTTCACCACCGATAAGTGCTGCGCCGCTTTGCGTGCAGCCCTCGATGATGCCTGCGATAACGTCATCGGCAACGCCGGTATCAAGCGTTCCTGTGGCGAGGTAGTCCATGAAAAACAGCGGCAGGGCACCTGTGCAAAGTATGTCATTTACACACATAGCGACCAGATCAATGCCGATCGTGTCATGTTTGTTCAGGATTTGGGCAATTTTCAGTTTTGTGCCGACACCGTCCGTGCCTGCTGCCAGCAGCTTGTTTTCGGCAATGCGGTAAAGGCAGGCGAAACCGCCAACGCCGCTGATGACATTTTCACCGTAAGTGCCGCTGACGCGGGCTTTGATCTTCTCGACCAGCGCATCACCTTTTTCAATATCGACACCGGCATCTTTATAGGACAAAACGCTCATGAATTTTTCCTTTCAGAAAATTTTAATGACGGAAATGGCGGCGGCCGGTAAAGGCCATAGCGATGTCCCGCGCGTCACAGGCGGCGATAACGTCGTCATCCTTGATACTGCCACCCGGTTGTAAAATACGGCGGATACCGTATTTACCGGCAATTTCGATATTATCGGCGAAGGGAAAAAAAGCATCCGAGATCAAAACGCAATGCGATAAATCATCATAGCCGTTTTCCCGCGCTTTCTCGACCGCCTGCTGTGTACTGATAAGACGGTTGGGGTTTCCCATTCCAGCACCGATGAGAGAAATGCCGTTGTCATTTTGCTGCACCAGCGCGATGGCATTGCTGCGCAAATGTTTGGCGGCGGCAATGCCGAAACGTAAGGTCTCTTTTTGCTGTGTGCTGAAATCTGTTTTGGTGACGGTTTTGAAATCCTCCTCGATGCTGAAATCCTCCTGCTGTACCAGCCAGCCGCCGGAGACGCTGCGCAGCATGAAGGGGGCGGATTGTTCTGCGGCGGGTGATGTCAGGATACGCAGATTTTTTTTGCGGGAAAAAATGCCGAGTGCTTCTTCCGTGAAACCGGGGGCGATGACGATTTCGACAAATTTATCATCCAGCCATGCGGCGATTTCTTCTGTGCAGAGTGTCGTCAGGCAGATGATGCCGCCGAAACTGCTGACAGGGTCTCCGGCCCATGCTTTCTCTAGGGCATCTTTGGCAGAGATATTGCTGACGGCAATGCCGCAGGGGTTCAGGTGTTTGACGATGACGGCGGTATGACTGTATTCTGTGCTGACGGCGGCGATATCCTGCGCAGCGCGCCATGCGGCATCGGCATCCAGAAGATTGTTATAGGACAGCGCCTTTCCTTGCAAAGGCTCGGCCTGTGCCAGCCCATCTGTTGCCAACGGGTCTTTATACAGCCATGCCTTTTGATGCGGGTTTTCACCGTAACGCAGAGCTTCTGCTGTTTCAGATGTGACGGCAGGGGTGTAAAGCACATCATTTGCCAGCACCTCAAAGCGGTTGGCGATGGCGGCATCGTAACGTGCCGTATGGCGGAAGGCGGCGAGCGCAAATTCTTTGCGGCTGTCAAAATCTGTGACGGCTTTACCATTCCATTGTTCCGCCAGTGCGGCATATTGCGCAGGGTCGGTCAGAATGGTGACATCATCATAGTTTTTTGCGGCGGCGCGGATCATGGTGACACCACCGATATCAATTTGTTCGACTAGCGCGGCTTCGTCTCCGCCTGCGCGTGCTGTGCGCTCGAACGGATATAAGTTGCAGACAACCAGATCAATCGGTTTGATACCAAGCTGTTCGGCCTCGCCATCATCAGCACCGCGCCGGAACAGCAGGGCGCTGGCAATTTCAAAACTGATTGTTTTCATGCGTCCGCCAAACGCTTCGGGATTGCCGGTGACTTCTTCAATCGGTGTGACAGGAATTTGACGTTCTTCCAGATAGCTGCGCGTACCGCCGGTAGAGATGATTTCAACGCCGCATTTGTGCAAGGCATGTCCCAAAATGTCCAGACCGGTTTTATCGCTGACGCTGATAAGAGCGCGGCGGATTTCCCGTGTGTTGCTATTGCTATGTGCCATGACGCTGTAATCCTTCCTGATCGTTTTCTTCACCTTTAAGATAGCGCAAAGTATTTTCAAATAATTGCAGCCCCGCGCCTTTTTCCAGCGGGTTGCTGTGGCGTGTTTTATTCGTGGCCTGAAAAATGAAGGCTTCGGGGTGTGGCATCATGCCGAGGATCAGGCCGGACGGGTCGCACAGTGCGGCGATACGCTCATATGAGCCGTTGATATCCGTCGCATAGCGCAGCGGAATTTGTCCGTTCTTTACGAGTGTTTTGTAAACCTGTTTTTCTGCGCCAGGCGTTAAAACAATACGGCCTTCCTTGTGGCGGACGGGAAGGGAAATATCCTTCATGCCCTTTGTCCAGAGACAGACGGAGGAGGAATCACTTTCTAAATCTGCCCATTTATTCATAAACTCTCCGTGATTGTTCACAGCAAGCGCGGCGGCGCGCGATTCATTTGGAAATGGCAACAGGCCCAAACGCACCAGCACCTGAAAGCCGTTACAGATACCGATGACCGGTTTCTTTTGTGCGGTGAAATCGCGAAAAACATCGCCGAGCTGTGCACGAATCTTGAGGGCGAGTAACTGGCCACTTCCTAGCTCATCTCCGAAGGAAAACCCCCCCGGCAATGCCATACCGTCATAGCTGTCGAGCTGTGCCGGATTTTCAAGTAGCTGGTTGATATGTACAATTTCCGCTGCTCCGCCGGCGTGGATAAATGCGGCAGCGGTTTCACGCTCGCAATTGACACCGTCACCTGCCAGTACCAGAAATTTAGGCTGCGCGTTTTTTAAAGGGATAATGTGTTTTTCCACTTGTCCTCCATTTCGTTTAGCGCGATTGTCATCTGTCCGTAAGGTGCGGGAAGTTTCAGTGACAGTTCTTTCTCATCTGTGACCTTCCCCAACCGCAGCGGGCTGTGCCCCTGAAAATGGTCTTCAAAAACAGCGCGGTGTACGGGAGAAACCGATACAAGGAAACGTCCTGCTGCTTCACCGAACAGAAAATCGGTCATAGACTGTTCTGCATTCATGATTTCGATAGCTGCGCCCTTATTGCCGCCAATCATGCTTTCCGCCAGTGCCACCAGTAGCCCGCCATCGGCAAGGTCATGCCCTGATGATAAGATGTTGTTTTGACAGGCCTCGTGATAGGCGCGGTAAAGCGTGATATTTTTCTCCATGTCGATTGCGGGCGGGATATTATCCGTCGCGAAGTGTTGTGCAAATTCCGATGCGCCCAATCCGGCATGGTTTGCTCCCAGCAGGTAAATAAAATCGCCGCTGTTTTGGAAATCGCTGCGCTCTGTATGGCGGATGTCGGCTTTCGCCATTGCCGTGACCAGTAGGGTGGGAAGAATGCTGATGGTGATGTCGCGGCCCTGATGGTCTTTGCCGCGGTAGTCATTCTTCATACTGTCCTTGCCGCTGACCAGTGGCGTGCCGTAAGCGGTGCAGATGTCGTAAAGCCCCTGGCAGGTTCTCACCAGCTGTCCTAATTTAATATCACCATCGGGTGTATGGGCGCTCTTTACCGGATCAGGCCAGCAGAAATTATCCAGCAGGCAGCACATATCCGGATCACCTCCGGAGACGACAACATTGCGCAAGGCCTCATCCACCGCATATTGCGCCATCAGATAAGGGTCGGTTAAAGATAGGCGCGGTGCCAGTCCGCAACCGATTGTGACAGCACTTTCCTTCTCACCTCCATGCGGGGCAAGCCAGATCGCACCGCAATCGGAGGGGCCGTCCCCCTTGCCGCTGAAGGGTTTGATATGGGTCGCAGCCTGCACCTCATGGTCATAACGGCGCACCCATTTTTCTTTCGAAGCGATATTGGGTGCGCCCAGCAATGTCAAAAGCGCGGTTCTTATGAAGCCAGCGTTCGCTTCAGGTTGTGGCAGTTTTTGTGCTGCGGCACCTTCCTGATGCCATGTCTTACGCGCTATTGCACCGTTCCAGACAGCATCCAGTGTCATTTGCGGCAGTGAATTGTGCAAAAAATCAAGGTCAAGTTCTGCAGCAATTTTTCCGTGATAATGTACAGTCAGGAAACCGTCATCCTTGAAAAAACCGATATCGCTGACCTGCACACCGTGAATTTTTGCCAGCGTCAGAAACGCCGCGCAATGTTCCGGCGGTACGGAAAAGCTCATCCGCTCCTGACTTTCACTGATCATCAGTTCATAAGGTTGCAGCCCCGGATATTTGACAGGGCAATGCGCCAATTCAATTTCAGCACCGCCTGATTGTAGCGCCATTTCACCGATGCTGGAGCTAAGTCCGCCAGCACCGTTATCGGTGACGCTGGAATAAAGCCCTTGGTCGCGGGCTTCCAGCAGGAAGGAGGTCAGGCGTTTTTGTGTCAGCGGGTCGCCGATCTGTACCGCTGTGGCGGGGGCATTTTCATCCAGAGCGAGTGAGCTGAATGTCGCGCCGTGAATACCATCCGCGCCGATGGCGCCGCCAGCCATAAAAATACGGTCACCGGCTTTGGCCTGTTTCTCCGCCACGGCGCGCCCGTCATCAAGCTTGCGGGGCATGACGCCGACCGTGCCGCAAAAGACAAGAGGTTTCCCCGCGTAATCTTGATCAAAAAAGATTGCGCCATTGACGGTGGGAATGCCGCTTTTATTGCCGCCGTCTTCGACGCCCAGATGCACGCCTTCAAAAATCCGTTTCGGCTCTTTCAGTTTTGCGGGCATGTTTTCAGCCCCTAATGTGACAGGAAGATCGGGTGGCGCAAAACAAAAGACATCGGTATTGGCAATCGGCAAAGCACCCAGACCGCAGCCGAGAATGTCACGGTTCACACCCAGAATACCTGTTAAGGCACCGCCATAAGGGTCAAGGGCGGAGGGGCTGTTATGAGTTTCTGCCTTGATGCAGAGATCAATCTTGCCGTCAAAACGCACAATACCGGCATTATCTTCAAAGACGGAAATCAGCCAGTCAATGCCGCGCTGTTTTTCAATCTGCTTTGTTGCACCTTTGATATAGGTTTTGTAAAGGCTGTTAATTTCGCTGCGCGCGCCTTTTTCATCGGTGTAGGAAATAGAGGCGCTGAAAATCTTATGTTTGCAATGCTCGCTCCAGCTTTGTGCAATAATCTCGATTTCCACATCAGTTGGCTGTGCGGGCAAGTTTTTTTTCGCCCGGTGCGCAACGACATCATTATCATGATAATGGCGGTCAATATGTTTGATTTCGTCCAGCGTCAGCGCTAAACAGCGGTCGAGACTCAGTTGTTCCAGCTCCGCATCGCTACGATCAAGGCTGATAGTCAGAATTTCCGGTGTCCCCTGCAAATGCACATGCGGCAGGTTGATATTGTCAAAGCGGTTGAGTGCGGAAAATTCTTCGGGCGTGTAAACACCGATTTTTTCAATCAGCGGATTGGCGAATTCTTCTGCTGCCAGCGTTTCAGCCGCAGCGCGGGTAATATCACCGCTGACTGCGTAGAGCCGTCCACTGGCAACACTTGCTGTGATGCCGCCAAGGCCGAAAGCTTCGGCGGCGCTGTGTGCAGGGTTGTCGGTGACGCCGGGGCGGAATGTGACCTCGATAATATAGGCGGCTTTGTCTAAAGCATCTGCACCTTTGCCGTTCATATGGATTTTCTGGATCAAAGGGTCGGCAAAAATATCGCAGCCGTGCTGTTGCAGGAAGTCTTTATCCGTCGTATCGAATTCGACAAGGTAGAAACTTGTTTTGCGGATGTCGCAGCCGGAAACTTTTTGCACATCCGGTGCAGCGAGGTCTTCGATTTCAAAACGGATTTTTGCGGATGTGGTCATGCGCGTTTCTCCTGCAAATTCTTGTTTTGCAAACGCGCAAGCAATAAAGCGATCGCGTCAATATAGGTTTTATACTCCAGCGCCATACCGCGTGCGGTGAAACTTCCAAGCGTGTCGTCTGCAATGCGCGGGAAGCTGCGTTGTAAGATGACCGGTCCGGTATCAATACCGGAGTCGACAAAATGAACAGTGACGCCGGATTCGGAAACGCCTTTTGTGAAAGCGCGGGCATAAGCATCTTTGCCCCGGAAGGCGGGCAGTAGAGAGGGATGGATATTGACGATACGGGCGCAGCCAAAAGCTGGGTCGTAGAATTCCGTGATGAATTCTGCGCTAAGAATGCGCATATATCCTGCCAGAAAAATCCAATCAGCATCATAAGCTGAAAGCGCCTTGCGGATTTTTTCTTCATGGCTGTGTTTGGAACCTTCAAACAAAATGACATGGCAAGGAACGCCAAGTGCAGCGCATTTACTGATGACACCCGCATCCGTATTATCACAGATGACGGCGGCAACAGAAAAATCGGCATTTTCCGCAGCGTGACGGATCAGATTTTCGGCATTTGTGCCGCTGCCTGATGCGAAGATAATGCTGCGTATTTTTTCCTTATGTGCCAAATCCGCCCCCTGCAATATCGTCCCGGAAATGCGCGCCGTGAAAACTGATCTGCGCCAAAGCCGCATAGGCTTTTTTACGCGCCTCTTCCGTATCTTTGCCGATGGCGGTAACGCCCAGCACGCGCCCGCCCGTATTGACCCAATCAGCGCCGTGTTTTTTTGCCCC
>SBHI01000214.1 GCA_006226225.1 Alphaproteobacteria bacterium | reverse complement strand
CTGCTGTGAGCGGCTGGGAAACGGCAGTATTTCACCGCCCTCCCGAAAGGCGCCCTGCCCTTTGACCGCATAAAAACATTCGTTTTTCGGCGCGTCGTATAAAAAGCCCATCTTTGTTTCACCGCCCTGTACCAGCGAGATCAAAATCCCGAAATGCGAGCGCCCCGATTTGTAATTATACGTGCCATCAATCGGATCAATGACCCAGACAGGCTGATCTTCTTTAAACGTATCCAGCACGCTGCGGTCTTTTGCCACCGCCTCTTCTCCGACGACCAGCGACCCGGGCAGCAAATGCGGCAGGGAGTAGGTGAAGGCTTTCTCCGACGCCTCATCCGCCACGGTCACAAAATCACCCGGCCCTTTTTCTGAAATATCGCCTTCCGCCAGATTGCGGAAACGCGGCATGACTTCATTATCCGCGACACTGCGGATAACCGCCATAACATCTTCAGGCTTTGGCAATGCGTTCATGTCCCGTCTCTCCCTTATCACCGTTTGTTCCGTTATTGACCACCAAAATGCGGCAGTCCACATCCGCGAACTGCTTTAAAAAGCGGTTCACATCTTTCTCCGACAGTCGCACCTTCAAAAGACTGATATTTTCCTTATCCTTACGCTCATAAACATAGCCGTGGCGGTAAAGCCAGGCCATCGCCTCGCCGTCTTTGACTGTATCAATCCGCACGCCGACATGCTGCTCGTCCCGTGCCAGAAAGTGATCCATTCCCGACAGCAGCGCTACGAAGCCTTCTTTCGTCACGGCCGACAGCGCAAATGTCCTTTCAGCGCCCCGCAATGATTTGTGCAGCCGCTCCTTATCCTCCGCCGTCATCAGGTCAAGCTTGTTCAGCACCTCAAAAACGCGCTCATCACTATCAATATCGATATTCAGCTCGGCCAGAACGGTTTTGACGCTCTCGCGTTCGCTTTCCGCATTCGGATGCGTCACATCACGCACATACAGGATGATATCGGCATTTTCCACCTCTTCCAGCGTCGCACGGAAAGCCGCGACAAGGTGGGTCGGCAGATTGGAAATAAATCCCACCGTATCGGAGAGAATAATCTTTTTGCCCGAAGGCAGTTCGCAGGCGCGCATTGTCGGATCCAGCGTTGCAAACAGCAAATCCTTGGCAAAAACCTCCGCCCCCGTAAAGGCATTGAACAAGGTTGATTTGCCCGCATTGGTATAACCGACCAGTGCCGCAACGGGGAACGGCACACGCCCACGGGAATCGCGCTGCAAACGGCGGTTCTTTTTCACCTGTTCCAGCTCGGCTTTCAGCTTGGTCATACGTTCACCGATCAAACGGCGGTCAATCTCGATCTGGGTTTCTCCCGGGCCGCCGGTAAAGCCGAAACCGCCGCGCTGCCTTTCAAGGTGCGTCCAAGACCGCACAAGGCGCGAGCGTTGAAAGTCCAGTGCCGCCAGCTCCACCTGCAGCTTCCCCTCTTTCGTGCGGGCACGGGCACCGAAGATTTCCAAGATCAGTCCGGTACGGTCAATGACTTTCGCATCCAGCTTTTTTTCAAGGTTGCGCTGCTGTACGGGGGTCAGGGGATGGTCGATATAGACCAGATAGGCTTCTTCCTCCTCGACCACGTCTTTCAGGCGTTCAATGACACCACCGCCCAGCAGCGTTGCCGGCACGATGCGCGATAATGTCACAATCTCGCTATGAACCACGTCAAGACGGATGGCACGGGCAAGACCGACCGCTTCGGCCAGACACTCTTCCGGATCGGTCAGGGAAAGAGACTGCCCTTTTGCCTGCGACGGCATGACGGGATGGACGACAATGACTTTCTCGGTTTCGATATCCTGTGCGGTCACGACGGTATAAAATCGCCCTTCTTTTTTCTTATTCTTATTATTGTTTTAGGCTTCGGCGCTGTCCGCACCGTTATCTTTCTCGTCACCGGCGTCATTGTAAAGACGCAAGGGCGAAGACGGCATAATCGTGGAAATGGCGTGTTTGTAAACCAGCTGCACATGCGCATCGCGCTTCAGCAGGATGGAAAAACTGTCAAACCAGGTCACAACACCTTGCAGTTTAACACCATTGACCAGAAAAACCGTCACCTGCGATTTTTCTTTTCGTACCGTGTTCAGAAACTTGTCTTGTAAATTCTGTTGTTTGTCCGACATTCGGCAAATTCCTTAAATATGTATATCAAACGAATAAAACATGCGTTACATCTACACTCAAGTGCATATAATCATGTACAACGTGATTGTAAGAAAGGCAAGTCAAAATCCTGAAAAAACGTCTTAAAAATATGAGACGACAGGTCTTTACAGCCCGCAAAACGCAAGTGTGGATAAAAATTCTCCAACATTTCTTCCGGTGGCGGCTTCGTTTCCACCAGTACAGCGGTCAGCCCGTTAAAATGCGCACATTGCATATCAATATGGCTATCACCGACAAACCAGACATCAGGCCCCGGCTGCAAGCCTTTGCTGGCCTCCAGCGCTTTTTCCACTGCCGCGCGGCCGGGTTTATCCTCTGCCGCATCTCCCGCCCCGACAATACAGGAAAAACAATCCGACAACCCGACCAGCGCGACCTCCGCACGCAGGGCATCGGCACGTTTATTGCTCAGCACTGCCAGATAAAGCGGGGTTTCAGCCAATGCTTTCACCGCTTCGACCGCACCGTCGCAAATACGCGGGCCTTCCCCCTTGAGCTCGTCAATAAAGCTGTAATAAAGGTCTGACGCCTCCTGCGCCCGCTCCTGCCCGAATACGGCAGGAAACAGATCCCGTGCAGACGGGCCAAGACGGCGCAAAGCTTCATCTTCCGTCCATTCAGGATGGCCAAGTTTGGTCAAAGTCTTGTTCATCGACAACAACACACGCCACCAGTTATTGGTGATCGTGTCGTCCCAATCAAAAATCAGCGCCTTGGGGGCGGTAAGCTCTGCAGACACGAGGAAACTCCTTGAGGATTAAAAATAACTTCCGTAAAGCGAGGCGGAGAACATCACTTCCACCCGTTTAATCTGCTTATGCGAGGTCAGTAGGATCACGCGGTCACTGGGATGCAAAACCACATCCGGATGCGCGATAACAACCTCGTCTTTTCTGAGGATCGCGCCCAAAATCGTATCTTCCGGCAATTTCAGCGTTTTGAGCGGCTTGTACAAAAGCGCGGTCGCGGTATCAGGTACTTCGACCTCCATCACTTCGGCAAAACCGTCACGCAGACTGACAGCCGCCTTAATGCGTCCGTAACGCACATGACGCAAAATGGATGAAACGGTAATCGCACGCGGGTTGACGACGGCATCAATCCCCAATGACGACGCCATCGGCGTATAAGTCGCATTCGACAACAGTGCAATCGTGCGCGGATCGCCATATTCCGCCGCCAGCAGAGAGACCAGAATGTTACTCTCGTCATGATTGGTCACCGAGACAACAGTTTCGGTATAGCCGATATTCGCCTCCTCAAGCAGTTCCCGCGACAGCGCATCACCTTTCAGCACCAACACACCGGGCAGTTTTTCCGAGGCATAGCGCGCCCGTTCCGGACTGTTTTCAATCATCCGGATCACCAGCGATGGGTTGCGCGTATGCAATTCCTGCGCAAGCCGTACGCCGATATTACCGCCGCCGACAATCAGGATGCGCCGCGCCTCTTTCTCCTCATGCCCGAAAGCAGCCATCGCGCGCGCCATATGTTCTTTGGCGACAACGAAATAAACCTCATCTTTCGGCTGCAACTGATCCAGATGATCGGGAACAATCTTTTCCTCGCCACGGATAATCGCCACAATCTTGAACACCAGATCGGGAAACAGTGTGTAAATCTGTTTCATCGGCGTATTGACCAACGGACAATCATCATGGCATAGCACACTGACCAGTTTGATCTGCCCTTCGACCAGCGGAATAATGTTAAAGCTTCCCGGTGCGTTGATACGCTCCATAATCGCATGCGCCACCGCTTTTTCAGGTGAAATCACCATATCAATCGGCATGTGGTCGCGGCTGAACAGGTTCGACCATGTCGGCGACAGATAGCTTTCCTCACGGATGCGGGCGATTTTTTTCGGAATGTTGAAAATCGTATGCGCCACCTGGCAGGCAACCATATTAATTTCATCAATCGGCGTGGCGGCAATCAGCATATCCGCCTCACGCGCGCCGGCACGTTCCAACGCATCAGGATGCGATCCCGAACCGACAATACCCGACACGTCCAGCGTTTCATTGACCTGCGCAATCAGCTCGGGCGAACTGTCAATCAAAGTCACATCATGTTTTTCTTCGCCCAGATAAGCCGCCAGCGTCTGGCCGACCTTTCCTGCGCCGCTGACGATAATCTTCATAACCTACCCTCCGGCACGGCTTTCACGCCCGCCTTCATTTTCGATGTCCTGCGCTTCCAACGCTTTTAATTTGCGGTGCAGCGCCGAACGTTCCATGCCGACAAAGCCCGCCGTTTTTGAAATATTCCCGTCAAAACGTTCGATCTGCGCCAGCAGATATTTGCGTTCGAAAATCTCCCGCGCTTCGCGCAGCGGTTTGGTCATCAATTCGATCACCGGATCATTGCCGCCAAAATTACGCGGCATCTGGCGGATCTCCGGCGGCAGCATTTCTGCCGTCACAGTCACCGCCTGCCCGTCTTCCGCGGTCTGACCACCATACATAATCACCAGCCATTCCATCACATTTTTCAACTGGCGCACATTGCCCGGCCAGCTATAGCCTTGTAAAACCGCCATCGCATCCCCGCCCAGTGCAATCGGGCCAGCACCGGAAACTTTTGTTTCATCGGCAGCCTCGCCTGCATTGATGAAGTATTCCGCCAATACGGCAATATCCATCCGGCGCTCCAACAATGGCGGAATATGCAGCGGCACAACATTCAGGCGGTAATAAAGATCTTCGCGGAATTGCTTTTCTGCGATTTTTTCTTCCAGATCCTGACTGGTCGCCGCCAGAAAGCGCACATCGGCTTCCAGCTGTTGCGTTCCTTTCAGCCGCGAATAACGCCCGTCCTGCAAAACCCGCACCAGCTTGCTTTGCATCTCCGGCGATAATTCGGCAATCTCGTCCAGCAGCAATGTGCCGCCTTCCGCATGTTCAATCATGCCGGGCTGCTGTTTCAGGACATCCTCATCATCCACACCGAATAAGGCGGTTTCCAGCTCTTCGGGATCAAGCGCTGCACAATTCAGCGACATATAAGGGCCGTCCTTGCGTGGTGACAAACGATGCAGCATCCGCGCAATCACATTTTTTCCCGTGCCTTGCGCACCGGTAATCAGAACACGGCTGTCACTCGCCGCCGCTTTCTGCACCGCCTGACGCAGCTGACCGATTTGCGGTGAGGAACCGTGCAAATCGGCCGATGCCTGATACGCTTTCTCGCGCAGGCTGCGGTTTTCCCGCTTCAACCGTCCGACTTCCAGCGCACGCTCCACCGTCATCAGAATACGGTCGATCTCAAAAGGCTTTTCAAGAAAATCATAAGCACCGTACTTGATAGCGGAAACCGCGATTTCAATCGTGCTGTGACCGCTCATCATCACAACCGGCAAATCGGGATAGTTTTTCGAGAGTTTTTTCAGGATGCCGACACCGTCCAACGCACTGTCTTCCAGCCAGACATCCAGCAAGACCAGCGCAGGCTGCTGTTCTTCCAGTGCGGAAAAAGCCGTGACATCATTCTTGGCCGTGCGGCAGCGATAAGCTTCATCTTCCAGCACCCCTTGCAGCAGGCTGCGGATATCGGCCTCGTCATCGACGATCAGAATATCTTTTTCCATGATCTTCGCCGTGCCCATGTTTTTATGCCTCGCTCTCCTGATACAATGGTAGCCGTATTTCAGCCCGAGCGCCATGTTTTTTCCCGCGGCCTTCCAGTGTGATACCGCCGTCATGGTCTTCCAGAATTTTCTTCACAATAGCCAGACCAAGCCCGCTGCCTTTTTGTTTTGTCGTCACATAAGGCTCCAGCAATTCCTGCTGGGTTTTATCGGGAAGTCCAGTGCCATTATCCTCAACAATAACAGAGACCTCTCCGTTTTTCTTACTGTATTTCACCTGCACCATGATTTCGCCTTTTTTACGTCCGGCATCGGCAATCGCATCGACGCCGTTCTGGATCAGATTGGTCAATACCTGTCCGATCTGTCCGCGGTCACAATAAACCGGCACATTTTTGACACGCGGATACTGCACATCAAATTTGATTTTCTCATGCCCTTGCTGTTGCAGCACCAGCGCATCTTTCACAATATCAAGGAAATTCTCTACCTGTTTCACAGGCTCCGGCATCCGCGCAAATGCCGAGAATGATTTGACCATGCGCCCGATATCCTTCACCTGCCGGACAATCGTATCGACACATTCTTCAAATATTTCAGGATCTTCCTTGATTTGCTTTAAGTAACGCCTGCGCAAGCGTTCTGCCGAGAGCTGGATCGGCGTCAGCGGATTTTTGATTTCGTGCGCAATGCGGCGCGCCACATCCGCCCAGGCCGCTTTCCGCTCTGCCGTGACCAGAGCGGAAATATCATCAAAGGTCACGACCATATCACCGCTTTTATCCGACGGCTCCGTCAGACGAATCAACAAAGTCCGCACCGAAGCATCGCGTTTTTGCGCCAGATCTATCTGCATCTGCCCCTTTTCCGTGTCCCCGCTCAAAAGCGGCTCTGCCTCAGGCAGAATATCCAAGAAGGGCTGTCCGGCAAGCGCCTCGAATTTATAATCCAGAAGCTGCGCCGCGCGGGCATTCGCCAGCGTAATACGCCCCTCCGCATCCAGACCGACCACCCCCGATGACGCGCCGGCCAGTACGGCTTCGGTAAAGCGGCGCCGTTCATCCAGAATACGGTTCGTGCTAACCAACTCATCGCGCTGACTTTGAATCTGGTGTGTCATACGGTTAAAGGCCCGCGCCAGCACATCCATTTCATCCTCACGCCCGGTCTCAGGAATACGGACGGATAAATCCCCTTTCCGCACCTTTTCCGCGCCGCGGATCAGTGCCGCAATCGGCTGCGTCATACCTTCCGCCAGAAAAAAGCCCGACCAGATCGCTGCCAAAAGCAGCAGAAACGACACCGCCATAAACAGCAAAGTCATTGACATCTGCACCTGTGAACGCCGTCCGTCCAGTGCCGTATATTCCGCAACCGCCTTTTCAACCGTCTCCATATGCTCCAGAACCTGCCCATCCACCTGCCTGCCGACAAACAGATAAGTATCAACAAAACCGTTCAGTTTTACCAACGCGCGCAAACGGTTATCATCCGCAGGATTCTCGTCCCCCTCGGGATCGGTGATCATCACCACTTCACCGCCCTTGGCCTTGTCCAGGTTGGCATCGGAAATAAACAGCGATGACGGCAGAAATGACAAATGAGAACGCCCAAGTACTTTTCCCACAGAGGTAAAGACCACCACTTCCGGCAAATTACGGATATAGGACTGGCTTCGGATCATCTGATCCATCGCCCGCTGGTTATCGTTCAGCACAAGGGCTTCGCGCGTCATATCATTGGCCATCGCCAGAATATCAGCGCGCATCACCTGCTGGTGCTCGCTTAAATAGGCCTGCGCTACCTGCAGGGATTCATTCACCGCCGTTTTTACGCGGTCATTAAACCATGCCTGTACGCCGAAATAGAAAAACACGGCGGAAAACACCGCCATCAAAATCGCCGGAACCGCCGCCAGCAAGCCGAAGATGAAGACAAAACGCGCATGAAGCCTTGCCCCGGCCACCCCTGCCTTTCTACGGCTCCACAGCACGACAAGCCGCCGCGCGACAATTGTCCCGAGCAGCAACAGCAGGACAATATCCAGATTCAGCAGCAGATAGACGTTTTCGACATTTCCCCCGCGCTGCGTCACAGCGATATAGGTCGCCAGCACAGACGCGATCGCCGCAAGGGCGATCAGCAGGGCAAAACGGCGCGAACGCAGAACCGCTTGTCCACGCTCCAGCAAAGCTGGTAAAAATTGTTCTTTCATATTACCCAACAAATGTCCTACACTTGGCTGCATCAAAGGTTGATATCGGATGTTTATAACATAAAACGGAAACAATGCGAAACAGTTTAACGTATTGTTTCTCATTGGATTTGGAAGCATATGACGAACCGGAACACCCCTGAAAAAACCGTCACCGCCGCACTGATTGTTGCGGGCGGAACCGGCATCCGTTTCGGCGGCGACCTCCCCAAACAATACTGGCTACTAAACGACCTGCCTGTCCTGAGCCACAGCATGAAGGCTTTTCTGGAACATGCGGCCATTGACCATGTACTGGTCGTTCACGGCACGGGCCATGAACGCCTTTACGCCACTGCTGCCGCAGCCTTCGCAGATCACCCCGGACAACAAAAACTTATTCCCGCCATCTGCGGCGGCGATACACGACAAAGCTCTGTCTTTAACGGGCTGGAGGAACTCGCCCTCCGCAAGCCTGACCGCGTCCTGATCCACGATGCCGCACGGCCTCTGCTAACACCTGCGACCATTGATGCCGTCTGCGATGCGCTGAAGGAGCACGATGCCGTCCTGCCCGCAACCGCCGTTGCCGACACGCTGAAACGGGTCTGCACCGTTACGGATACGGTGCTGGAAACGGTTGACCGTACCGCATTATGGCAGGCGCAGACACCACAGGGCTTTGCTTTTGATACGATTTACACGGCCCACCGCAACGCCGCCGGACACACAGCAACGGACGACATCGCGCTGGTGGAAAACAGCGGTATCAAAGCCAAAATCGTGCAAGGACATCCGCATAATTTCAAACTGACAACGCAGGAGGACTTCCTGCTGGCCGAGGCATTACTGCCGCAACGCCTCCCTGCGGAAAGCATTGAGAACGCGCAAAAACACTATGGCTGACTTTCCCGATATCAGAACCGGATTCGGTTATGACGTCCACCGTTTTACAAGCGGCGAGACCGTCAGACTGTGCGGCGTGGATATTGATTGCGGCTTTTCCCTTTCCGGCCATTCCGATGCTGATGCGGGGCTGCACGCCCTGACCGATGCCCTGCTTGCCACCATCGCCGCAGGTGATATCGGACAGCATTTCCCGCCATCCGACCCGCAATGGAAGGGTGTGGATAGCGATGTCTTCCTAAACCACGCGCTGAATCTGGTCAAACAGGCCGACGGACACCTAAATCATGTCGATGTCACGCTGGTTTGCGAAACACCGAAAATAGGCCCGCACCGCGAAAAAATGCGAAACCGCCTTGCAAAAATTCTGGATTTGCCGGAAAGTAAAGTCAGCGTCAAAGCAACGACCACCGAAAAACTCGGCTTTACGGGACGCAAGGAAGGGCTGGCCGCCTATGCCGTTGCCACGGTATTCGTTGAAAACAAAGGGACATAAACAGCTTTAAGAATGAATAAGTATCTTATTGAAATTCCCGGAGATTTATCCCTAAGAGACTGGAAAGTTTTTCTTGCAACATGGGGCGGCAGCGGTCTTGCGAAAAAAGCCCCCGGCACAATGGGCAGTCTTGCCTCGATCCCGCTCGGATTTCTGCTGCAGTATTTTTTCGGCATACCCGGATTACTGGTCGGGATTGGGTTATGCATCTGGATCGGCACCGATGCCGTGCATTACTATATGCACCAGACCGGCAAGGAAGACCCGCCGGAGGTCGTGATTGACGAGACTCTCGGCATGTGGATTGCCGCCATCCCCGCCGCAACACATTGGCAACTCTGGCTGCTGGCTTTCGCATTGTTCCGCTTGTTTGATATCAAAAAGCCGTGGCCTTGTTCCTTCTACGATCAAAAACGCAAAGGCGCATGGTCGGTGATGATGGATGACTTTTTTGCAGGCATTTACGCCTTGCTCGGCACCTGTATGGGTGCGCTGATGCTGTTTTAATCAAACTGTTTTGACCGATGTTTCCTCAGGCACTTTTAGAAAAATCCGCGCGGCTTTTGCAAAAATGCCGTGAAAACGGCACAAAGCTTGCAACCGCAGAATCCTGCACAGGGGGGCTGATTGGCGGCGTCCTGACCGAAATCGCCGGTTCCTCCGATGTGTTCGAACGCGGTCATATCGTTTATTCCAACCATGCCAAGACCGTGTTGCTGGGGGTTCAAAACGACACATTAAAGCAACATGGCGCGGTCAGCAGTGAAACGGCTGCGGAAATGGCGGCAGGTGCCCTGCTGCATCACCCGCGCGAGGCAGCGGACAGCCGCTACCTTGCCGTCGCGGTCACTGGCGTCGCCGGGCCGGGCGGCGGTTCTGCGGAAAAGCCTGTCGGCACGGTCTGGTTCGGACTCGCCGTTCTGGAAGCAGGCAGCAACACAGCACATATTACAACGGAAAAACATATTTTTGACGGCGACCGCAGTGCTGTCCGTCTGGCAACGGTCGATCACGCGCTGGATCTACTATCCGGAAATTTTTCCGACATCGCATGACACGACATCACGGCAGCAGTACCGATCGGTTCTAAGAGGGTGGCACACCCATAATTTGGTCAATCGACATCATCACACCGACAAAAATAGCGATAAACAGCAGCAAACCCGCCAGTCCTACCACCAATGTTTTACCCCAGCCCTGGATCTCGTGCCCCGCCGCCAGCAACTCCTCTTTTTTCATGCCCTGCTTCTGCATAATCAACATCACAACCGTCAAATTAACGGCAGACAGAATGGTATCCACAAAATCCTCAGGCAGAAAATAAAGCACAACCGCCATTAAAAACGTATAGAGCA
>SBHI01000222.1 GCA_006226225.1 Alphaproteobacteria bacterium | reverse complement strand
AGCTTGCCGCTTTGAATGGTGAATTCGATATCCTGCATGTCGCGGTAATGTTCTTCCAGAATGTCGCGGATGCGCATCAGTTCGGTAAACATTTCCGGCAGGGTTTCTTCCATTGCGGGCAGGTCGGAATGGTTGGCTTCCTTGCCTTTGAGGGTCAGGTGCTGCGGGGTACGGATACCGGCAACGACATCCTCGCCCTGCGCATTCATCAGATATTCGCCGTAAAAACGGTTTTCCCCCGTGCTGGGGTCGCGGGTGAAGGCAACACCTGTGGCGCAGTTATCACCCATATTGCCGAAAACCATCGCCTGTACATTAACGGCGGTGCCCCAATCTTCGGGGATGTTGTTCAGGCGGCGATAGGTAATGGCCCGCGGCACCATCCATGATTGGAAGACGGCACCGACTGCGCCCCAAAGCTGTTCTTCCGGTTCGTCGGGGAAGGGCTGTCCGGTTTCATCTGCGACCAGTTTTTTGAACTGGGCAACGATATCCTGCCAGCCTTCGGCGCTGATCGCCGTATCATGGGAAATATTTTCGCGGCGTTTGACCGTATCGAGAATATCTTCGAACATGTCATGATCAACGCCGAGGACGACATCGCCATACATTTGGATAAAGCGGCGGTAGCTGTCCCATGCGAAACGGGCATCGCCGCTGCGCTTTGCCAGACCGGCAACGGTTTTATCATTCAGGCCAAGATTGAGGACGGTATCCATCATGCCCGGCATGGAGACACGGGCACCGGAACGCACGGAAAGCAGCAGCGGATTTTCTTCATCTCCAAAGCGACAATCCATTTCTTTTTCAATAGCTTCAATTGCTGTTTTAATTTGTTCTTTTAATGTGTCGGGATAGGTATTGCCGTTGCTGTAGAAATAGGTGCACATCTCTGTTGTGATTGTAAAGCCGGGCGGAACCGGCAGGCCGAGGCGACACATTTCTGCCAGATTGGCGCCTTTGCCGCCGAGGAGATTGCGCTGGGCGGCATCGCCATCTGTGCCGTCTGCGCCGAAACTGTAAACCCATTTCTGCATGGCGGCCTCCGTTTTTGTGCTGTGTTCCTTGCTGGGCGTTTGTGCGGTGAGGGGTTGTGCTGTCATCGTCTCCGGCTCCTGTCTGGTTGCTTTGGCGAATACCGTTGGTGAATGTCACCTGAGACTAGGCAAAAGCCGTGTTTTCGTCAAGTTCAAACAGGGGTGTTTTTGGCTTGTTTTTCGCAAGTGTTTCCTCTTGACTTCTTGTCATAATTTGTATTATGATGCCAGTTATTTCCGGTGTGTACATATTTGAAAGAAATAAAGATGAAATTTCTGAAAAACATAAAAAATTCGATCGCATCCGTGTTTAACGGCTTCTCGCATTTGCGCGAAGAGTGGCTGGAAAGCCACCGTACGCCTGCTGAAGACAGCACACGCGATTTTCAAAGTCTTGTGATGCGTCGCCAATGGAACGGTAAATGGCGCGTAGACGGTTTTGCCTATGAGCCAGCCGACCGCTATGTTGTTCTGGGCATGGGGGAGGCGATTCCCGACACCTATCAGGTTCAGACGGGGCCGGAAAAATTCGAGCAATATTACGGCCACCTGACGGGCAACCGCGCAACCGATCTTGTTTTCAAAGATGCCGTCGCCATTTTGAAAGATTATGACGGTCAGGCGCAGAATGCCGCATTTTTGCAGGAAATTCAGGCCAAGCCGCATGACCGCCACTATGCGGTGATGATGACGGCCTATGATGAGCGCAAAGCCGTGAAGGCGGCAAAAGAGGCTGCAAAACGTAAGCCGAAGCGCTGATTTTTCTCCGCATTTCCCCCGTTTTTTACCCGATTTATATTTGTGCCTGTCTGTAAGATACAGTACAGTTAAAAAAGCATGTTTTCCTGCGCGGAAAACGGCTTCCCAAAGACGTACTTAAAAGAACAGGACTTAAAAAAATGACAAAGGCACAAACGGCGGAGACCGCAGCCCCCGCACAGAGCGGTATTGTTGATATGGATGATCTGGTCGCACTGTGCAAACGGCGCGGCTTTGTTTTTCGGGCATCCGAAATTTATGACGGTATCAACGGTTTTTGGGATTACGGGCCGCTGGGCGTTGCGCTGAAAAACAATCTGCGTGATTTGTGGTGGCAGGATATGGTGATCGCGCCGCCGGTCGGCCCTGACGGCAAGGTTTTGGAGATTGTTGGTCTTGACAGCTCGATTATTCAAAACCCGAAAGCCTGGGAAGCCTCCGGCCATGTTGCGGGCTTTAACGATCCGATGGCGGACTGCAAAGAAACCAAGCTGCGTTACCGCGCCGATCATTTGTTTGTCTGCGTATTTGAAGAAGGCAATGTTTGGCCTGCTTTTATGGAAGGCGAGGACGAGCATGCGGTACAAAAGCGTATCCACAAACTGGGCCTGAAAGGCGAGTTTATGCGCCTGCCGTTTACGGATAAAAAAATTGCCGCCAATCTTGCGAAAGTGCAGGGGCCGGATGCGAAAGAGCCCGGTTCTTTGACCGAGCCGCGCAGCTTTAACCTGATGTTCAAAACCTTCATCGGTGCGACGGCAACGGAAGATGATGTTGCCTATCTGCGTCCCGAAACGGCGCAGGGCATCTTTCTGAATTACCGCAATGTGCTGTCGTCCTCCCGCGTGAAGCCGCCTTTCGGTATTGCGCAAATCGGAAAGGCCTTCCGTAACGAGGTGACGCCGCGCAACTTCATCTATCGCAGCCGCGAATTCGAACAGATGGAAATGGAATGGTTCTGCCATCCCGATGACGCAAAAATGTGGTTCGATTTCTGGATGGAACAGCGCAAGGACTGGTGGAAGAAGGTCGGTCTGCGTGACGAAAATCTGCTGATCCGCCCGCATGATCAGGATGAATTGTCACATTACGCAAAAGAAGGTTACGGCACAGTGGATGTGGAATACCGCTTCCCCTTTACCGCCCCCGGATTTGGCGAGCTGGAGGGGGTTGCACACCGTTGTAATTTTGACCTGACGGAGCATCAAAAGCATTCCGGCACGAAGATGGAATATGTTGATCCGCAGGCGCCCGATGACCGCTTTATCCCGCATGTGATCGAACCGGCTGCCGGTTTGACCCGCGGTGTGCTGGCTGTGCTGGCTGATGCCTATACGGCTGATCCGTCGCGGCCCAGCAAGATGTTTATGAAATTCAATCCGAAACTCGCACCTGTCAAGGCGGCTGTTCTGCCGCTGCTCAGCAAAGACGGGCTGCCTGAAATTGCCGAAAAGCTTTACATGTCGCTGCGCGGGAAATTTATGACCGAAATCGACATCAAGCAGAATATCGGCAAGCGCTATGCGCGTCAGGACGAGATCGGAACACCTTTCTGCCTGACCGTTGATCCGGAAACGCATGACGATCAGGCTGTCACTGTGCGCCACCGCGACACGATGCAACAAGAACGTATCGCGCTTGATAAGGTGGAGGCATATCTTGCGGAAAAACTGCTTTAGGCCGGTTCCGGCATTTGTTTAAGAAGAACGGGTATGCAACTGAAAAACCTGTTGAATATCGGTGTATTTTTTCTGATTTGCCTGACGCTTGCTGTCTGGCCGGTCTTGGCGCATGCCGCGCCGTCCGAGGTTGATGATCCCGTCAACCTGTCAGCAAAAACACTTGTCCACAATAACAATACCCAGCAGATTGTGGCTGACGGCGCGGTTGAAATGGTGCAAGACGGCCGCATTCTGCGTGCCGACCGCATTATTTTTGATCTGCATGAAGATCTGGCCTATGCGATTGGCAATGTCGTGCTGCTGGATAAGAACGGGGATGTTTATTTCGCCGAGGAAATGGAGCTGAAAGGCGATTTGCGTGAAGGTTTTGTGAAGGGGCTGCGCGCAATGCTGTCGGACGGATCGAATTTCCGTGCGGAAAAGGCACAGCGCATCGATTCCCGCAAGATCAGCATGGAAAACGCTTTTTATACGCCCTGTAAATTATGTGCGGATGATCCTGATAAGGATCCGCTGTGGCAAATTCGCGCTGATAAGGTTGTCTATGACGAAGACAATAAGGATATTTCCTACCGCAATGCACGGCTGGAAATTCTGGGGCTGCCAATTGTCTATACCCCGATTTTTTCACATCCCGATCCGCGCCAGAAACAGAAATCAGGCTTTCTGCGTCCGAAATTCGGCTGGACATCCGATTTGGGCGTTTACGCGCGCGGCAGCTATTACTGGGGATTTTCGCGTAACAAGGATGCGACACTCTCTATTCAGCCGACAAGTCTGAACGGGGTCTTGACCGAGGCGCAATACCGCCAGCATTTTCACAACGGTTTTATCGAGCTGAATGGCGGATTGGCAGTGAATTCCGACCGTACGGAGGAAAGTGGTATTGTCGAGCCGGGGAAAGAACGTGCCTATGTCTTTGCCAATGGGCGCTTTGATCACAGCAGAACATGGCGCAGCGGTTTTGATTTGAACCGAACCAGTGATAAAGGCTATCTGCGCCTTTATGATATCAGCAAGGCGAATGTTCTTGAAAGTCAGATATTTGCAGAGCGTTTTGCAAATCGTAACTACACACGGATTGAAGCGGTCAGCTTTCAGGATGTGCGTCTTGGCAACCGTTTGAAACAGCCGGAAATTCTGCCTTTGGTTCAGCACCGCATTTATGGTGCGCCGGGCAGTTTGCTGGGCGGGCGCTGGACACTGGGATTGAATGCGGCGGGGTTGCACCGACAGACCTCGCAGCAGGACACGCTGCGCGGTTCCATTGATACCGGATGGGAACGGCAATTTGTCAGCGGAGGCGGCATTAAAACCGTTGTGGATGCACATGTCCGCGGTGATGCTTATCATGTGCGTGACAGTGTTGTGCCGGGGGAAACGACGGGCTCGGATTACCGCTTTTTCCCCTATCTTCATGCCAAAACAAGTTACCCGCTGGTCAAACCGCTGAAGCGCAGCAGTCTGATTATCGAACCGATGGCATCCGTGACGCTGGCGCATGAGGTGAATGATGATCCGATTGTGCCCAATGAAGATAGTATTGACGTGCAGCTGGACAGCGGCAACTTGTTTGATGCTGTGCGTTTCCCGGGGCTGGATCGTGTCGAAGACCGCAGCCATGCGGCTTACGGAATCAAGACGGCTATTCATGGTCATAAAGGACGTAAGGCTGAGGTCTTTGTCGGGCAAAGCGTCCAGCTTGACCATGACCCGACGCTGTTCCCTGCGGGGTCGGGGCTGGAGGATGAATATTCCGATCTGGTCAGTGCCGTGAATGTTGATTTGGGGCGGCATTTTGTTCTGAACTATAAAGCGCAATTTGATGACAGCAATCTGAAACCGCGCCGTCATGAGGTGCAAATGTCAGGTAATCTGGGTCAGGACGGGTCTCTGGATTATGATGCCCGTTATGTTTTTGCGACCCCCGTTGCCGGAACGGGTTTCGTGGAAACGCGTGAGCAAGTGCAGTTCGGCGCAGGGTATCAGATCAATGATACCTGGCGCGCGGATATGACATCACTGACCGATCTGGGAACCGAGCCGGGCTTCCGCCGTGGGGCGCTGGGGCTGCATTACACGGATGAATGTTTCTCTTTCTCCATCATCGGCCAGAAAAACCTGATTGACCGCGCCAGTGGTGAGAATGACACCACGGTTCTGTTCCGCATCGGGCTGAAACATCTGGGCGAATTCAGCACGCCGGAAATTCTGCTGGAAAAAGCGCCGCAGGACGGAACGCCTTAAGACCGCATTTTGGCCTTCCCAAACAGCGCCCCATGTGTTAGATAATTATCCGAAGCTTATGAAATAATACAGAATTTTTTAAATGATCTTATCTTATGACTCCAGCCGCCGTTACCGCCGCAAGGCGCAGGAACGCCGCCGCCGCATGATGTTTATCATGGCATTGTTTGCGGGGGTTTTTGCTCTGGGCTATTGGCTGGGCGGCGAGGTTGTGCGCAGCAGCGAGATTGCCTTCAAACAGCGCGCCCTGAAATTGCAGGAAGAAAAAGACTCTCTGGATATGCTGGTAACGGAGCTACGCACAAAAGTGCAGGAAACCCAGATGCGCTATCAGCAGCTGGAAGAGCGTTTCCAGACAGAGGTGCCGACAGGTGATCTAAGCAGTCTGACCAAGCTGGTGGAGCAGCAATTAAAGGATGGTATAGATAAAGACCGTCTGGCCTTTGTGATTACATCGGCAAGGCCGCCGCGCAATTGCGCGTCTCCCGTGACAAAACGCTTTATTCTGCCGACACCTGCCTATAAAGGGGCGGATACGGCGGTTTCTTTTGCCGAAGGCGCGATTACGGTGACGGGCGAGGGCGTTTCTGCAATTGCGGAAAACGGCCAGCCCGAGGCATGGTTTGACCCCGGAAAATCCGTCAAAATAAAATTCACGATTTTGGGCGGGACGGATACGGTGAAGGAGCAATTGCTGCCTATCCATCATTCCATGATTGTGGACGGGCGGGAGCACCGCTTTACCGTTGCAAAAGGGCCGCGCAGCTTTGTGACCGTGACAGCCGATCACTGCGACTATCCTTAAAACAATCAATTAAAGCCAGGTGATTTTACCCTGCATCACATCCTGTGCGGATTGTGCCATGACGTGTTTGTACTGCTTTTCTGCATAGCGGGCGAGGGCGGCGGGCGATTTTTCCGCAACATCCGCACCGTCATAGACGTTGCGCTGCAGGGCATCGGTGAGTGTGCCGTCTTTTAGCCCGTTCTCATAGGCGAAAACCCGCCCGTAAAAGGCCTTGGCCATTTTGCGGATACGTTTGGGAACGCCCAGATCGCCGACGCCTTGTTCCCGCAAGGAGCGATCCATATCAAGGAACATGTGGTCAAACAGTTGCTGCGAAAAATTTTCAGCCTGCGGGTTTTCAATGCCGTCGCTGGTTTTTTCCTCCTGCAGGCGGCGCAGAACAAAGAAAATATGCAGAACCAGCATTTCAAAACGCCCTTCTACGGTGTCGGGCACCTGCCAGTCGCTGTAAAATTCCGGACGGCGTGCGGCGTTGACAATTTCATTGTAAAGAAGCTGCACTGGGGCAGGGTCTGCGGCGTTTTTTTTGCTGCGGAGTTTTGCGAACATTATGTTATGTTTTCCTTTTCAAACAAGCCTTGATTTGATAGTGTTGTAGAACAATTTTGTATGAAAAAAAAGCGAAAAGGCATGAAAACAGCTTTAGGTCTTCAAACGACACCCTCTCTGCGGCTGGGGATATGCCTGCTGCTGGGAATGATTTTTCTGGCCGGATGCACGCCTGCACGTAATACGCATGGTAATCTGGTCTCCGATGTGCGCTATAATCAGGTGCGCCCCTATGAAACCACACGTTATGAACTGCGCCAGATCTGGGGCCCGCCAACAGCTGTCGCCCCCTTTACCGGCGGGGATACCTGGTATTATATCGGCCAGAAAAGTGAAGTGATGGGCATCTTCAAGGCAGAGATTACCGACCGCCGCGTCATCCGCGTTGATTTTGATGATGCCGGAACCGTGACACAAATTGCCGAGCTTGATCCTGCTGCAGGGCAGGAAATTGACCCTGTCACCCGTCAGACGCCGACTGCGGGTAAAGAGTTTACGGTTTTGCAACAATTAGTTGGTAATCTGGGACGGTTCAATAAAGCCCGGACGGCAGGAAGCGGCGGCCCTTAAAAGCAAGAGAAGCCCTGTATACTGCTGTTACCAAAGAATAATAACGCTAGCGAAAGGATAATTTTATGGCGAACGACTTTCTTTTTGATCCGGATTCGAATGCACTTGACCGTCTGGACTACCGTCCGCCGGAATATCTGATTGATGAAACGGATTTGCATTTCGACCTGCATGAAACAGAAACGCGGGTCAAGTCGAAGCTGACGGTTCGCCGTAATCCTGATGCGCCCGAGGGCGGCCCGCTGATGCTGAACGGTGAGGATTTGAAACTGGTTTCCGTCAAACTGGACGGTAAGGATCTTGACCGTGGCGATTTTGAAGTCACGGATAAACATCTGATTATCAAACGCCCGCCGGAGCAGCCTTTTACGCTGGAAATCGAAAACGAGATCAATCCGAAAGAAAATACGATGCTCTCCGGCCTGTATATTCCGGAGCAGGAGGAAATTTTCTGCACCCAGTGTGAGGCGCAGGGCTTCCGCCGTATTACCTATTATCTTGATCGTCCGGATGTGTTGTCGACCTTCCATGTCACGGTCGAGGCGGATAAAGAAAAATATCCGCTGCTGATGTCCAATGGTAACGGTGACCCGACCAAAACGACGGATCTGGGCAATGGCCGCCATGAGATCAGCTGGGATGACCCGCATAAAAAGCCGGCCTATCTGTTTGCGCTGGTCGCGGGTGACCTCCCGTATATCGAGGACAAATTCGTGACGCGCTCTGGTCGCGAGGTCGAACTGCGCATTTTTGCGCCCGAAGGCTATGAAGACAAAATCGACTGGGCGATGGAATCGATCAAAAAATCCATGAAATGGGATGAAGACACCTATGACCGCGAATATGATCTGGATGTTTTCCACATTGTTGCCACGACCAGCTTTAACGCCGGGGCGATGGAAAACAAAGGTCTGAACATCTTCAATATCAGCCTGCTGGCAGGGGATGCCGAAACCGCGACGGATGACCGTCTGATCGCGATCGAGGCGGTGATCGGCCATGAATATTTCCACAACTGGTCGGGTGACCGCGTCACGCTGCGCGACTGGTTCGAGCTGACGCTAAAAGAAGGCCTGACCGTTCTGCGTGACCGCCAGTTCACGGCGGATATGCATTCGCAGGCGATCAAGGATATCGAGGACGCCACCGATCTGAAAGCGCGCCAGTTTATCGAAGATGCCGGCCCGACGGCGCATCCGATCCGTCCCGATCATGTTGCCGAATTTGACAATATTTACACCGGCACGATCTACGAGAAAGGCTCGCATGTACTGGGCATGATGCGCACATTGCTGGGCACGGAGACCTGGCGCGAAGCGATGAACGAATATTTCGACCGCTTTGACGGGCAGGCCGTGACCTGTGACGATTTCGTCGATGTGATGCAGGAGGTCTCGGGCCTTGATCTGTCGCATTTCCGCAAATGGTACTCGCAGGCGGGAACGCCGGAGCTTAGCTATAGCGGCGAATATGATGCGGCCAGCAAAACCTATCGCCTGACATTGGAGCAGGAAACCAAACCGACCTCCGAGCAGGCGGAGAAAGAGGCGCTTTATATGCCGATCTCCGTCGGTCTGATCGGTCAGGACGGCAAGGATATTCCGCTGAGCTTAAAAGGCGATACGGAAGCGGGCCCGACAACGCGCGTTCTGCACCTGAAAAAAGACAAACAGGTCTTTGAATTCACAAATGTTGAAGGCCCTGTTGTACCGTCCATTCTGCGCGGATTCTCCGCACCGGTCAAAGTCATGACCAAGGCGAGTGAGGACGAACTTGTCTTCCGCATGAAACATGACAGCGACGGCTATAACCGCTTTGACGCGGCGCAGGAATATATGGCCAAGGTCGTACTGGATATGGCGAAGGATATCGAAGCGGGGAAAGAGGCGAAAGCGCCTGCCAAACTGCTGAATGCCGTCGGCCATGTGCTGTCAACGGATGCGAAATCCGGTGATAAGGCTTTTGTGGCGAAAATGCTGGAACTGCCGTCCTACAGCATCCTTGTGCAAAGTCTGGAAGTCGTTAATCCGGATGCGCTTCTGGATGCGGCAGATAAGCTGAAAGAACAGATTCTGGACGCGCATCAGGGCGATCTGGCGACAATCTATCAGGCAACGATTACGCCGCCGGGTGACAAATACGAAGTCACGCCCAAACAGGTCGGTCGCCGCGCGCTGCATAATCTGACGCTGGATTATCTGGCTGCGGACAAATCCGATGAAGCTGCGAAAATTGCCAAGCTGCAATATGATCAGGCAACCAATATGACGGAACGCCTCGGCGCGCTGACGGCTCTGTCGGAACTGGATAAGCCGGAAACGCAGGCGGCGCTGGACAATTTCTATGACCGTTATAAAAGCAACACTAATATCGTCGATAGCTGGCTGGGCGTGCAGGCGCGCATGGATGGCGGCGACGGGCTGGAACGCGTCAAGAAACTGACGGAGCATGAAGCATTCAGCTGGAAAGTACCGAATAAGGTACGGTCGCTGGTTGGTGCCTTTGCTGCCGGTAACCCGCGTCATTTCCACCGTAAAGACGGCGAAGGCTATAAATTCCTTGCCGATGCGGTGATCAAGCTGAACACCATCAACCCGCGCGTCGGCGCAGGGCTGGTGAAGCCGCTGCTGGAATTCAAGCGCTACGACAAAGACCGTCAGGAACTGATGCTGGAACAGCTCGACCGCGTCAAAGCCACGCCGAAGCTGGACAAAGGTATCCGCGAACTGGTGGATAAAGCGCTGGCCACACGTGATGGTGCAACAAAAAAAGGCAATGAGCCGAAACCCTCCGGCGGCACGCTGGCGGCCTAAAACGTCTTTTGATATTTGAATAAAAAAGATGCCCCGCCCGTGAAGGCGGGGCATTTAAGTTGCGAAGTGACGTACTTTAAAAACTTGGAGACTTTTTAAAATCACTTAAAAAACTTCTTGCCCTGAATAAATATATGTCCTGTATTCAATGCCTTTGCGTCGGGTTATCGGCAGGGGAGAAAAGCCGCGTGCGCAGTTCCTGCCTGAGGTCGTCGATGGGGCGGGTCTTACCGCCGTCTTGATAATGCCAGTATGTCCAGCCGTTGCAGGACGGTGCGTCTTGCAGCGTCGCGCCCAGCTTGTGGATTGAGCCGCGTTTGCCCTGCTGCTCCCGCCCTTGTGCGATTAGATTACCGTCGGCATGCACTTTGGCGCTGTGCTTGCGGCTGTGATCGAACAGGATGGC
>SBHI01000075.1 GCA_006226225.1 Alphaproteobacteria bacterium | reverse complement strand
GTCGGGCTGCTCAAAAACGGCTCTGCCTATTACGCTCCTGCCGCCAGTGCGGTGGAAATGGCGGAAAGCTATCTGAAAGACAAAAAACGCGTTCTGCCCTGCGCAGCGCATCTGAAAGGCGAATACGGCGTCGATGACATGTATATCGGTGTTCCCGCCGTTATCGGTGCGAATGGTGTCGAGAAAGTTGTCGAAGTCAAACTGACGGCGGAAGAGAAAAAAGAATTCGACAAATCCGTCGATGCCGTCCGCACATTGCTGACCACAACATTCAACAGCAAAGCTGAAAAGCAGGCCCAGGATGAACCGCAGGATAAACCGGCGGCACCGCAGGTGAAATCAGGCCGCAAATCAGGCCCGCGCCGTTAACGGCTATTCCGCAACACGCGACAAGCGGTAAACACGCCCTGCGGCAAAATTGCCCTCAACACGGCTGCTGCCGCCATCCGGCCATGTAATATCAATACCGGTGATTTTTTCTGCTGTGCCGAGTCCGAAATGCGCCATAGGCTGATCATAGGATTTATATCCGCCGCTGCCTTTCACTTCGCGCATTTGCCGTTTTTCCACGCCGTTTTCCTGATATGTAATGATAATCTTCGCACCCAGAGCGCGGGTGTTACGGGTTTTCCGGTCACGCAGCGCGATCTGCACTGCGTTTTTCTCAATACCGTGCTCATTTAAATACACGCGCACCGGCGCATCCGTTGGTACAGTGATGATATCCAGCGCACCGTCATTATTCAGATCCAGATAACTGTAAGCCGCAGTATAGCCGTACCCCGTCAGCCCGAAATCTTTTCCGGCTTCGGTAAATGTGCCGTCACCGTTATTGTGATAAAACAATGCATGATCCAGATTGGGGGATGCCGCAAAGCCGTTGACGATAAACAAATCCTGCCAGCCGTCATTATCCAGATCGGCAAAGCGCGCATTCCATGTCCAGCCGCCAAAACCTATACCGCTTTCCGGCGCAGTATCGGCAAAGCCGCCATCCTGC
Source organism: Alphaproteobacteria bacterium (assembly GCA_006226225.1). Classification (GTDB taxonomy): domain Bacteria; phylum Pseudomonadota; class Alphaproteobacteria; order Micavibrionales; family CSBR16-224; genus CSBR16-224. The sequence goes on along the minus strand of SBHI01000075.1, from coordinate 9,962 downwards.
CGCCGTTTCAGTAGAATATTACTGTCATCATCATTACCGGCCTTCAGCAATGCGGCGACGCGCAGGGTTTTATCGGCTTTACTTTCTTTTACCTGATGCGCTTTCTGCACAAATTCACAGAAACGCATATAGCGCGGCGATGCCGCATCCGCCGCTCCGGCAATCATATCCGGCGGTAGTTTCTGTACCATGCCTGCCGTATATTCCGCAGGCACACAGCGGGTACGGTAATTGACCAGATGGGTCAGACAGGCATTTTTCTCATCTTCGTCTGTCAGCACAGCGCAGGCATCTGTGACAAAATTCGCCGCGCGCACCAGCGCCGTCCGGAACGTGACCTCCTTGCGGCATGTTTGCAATGCTTCACCGGACAGACCTTGTAAAGCACACAAACGGTCATGCGTGATGCGTTTTTTCGCCGCCGCAGAGACGGAATCATGTGCCGTCATATAGGCAATCTGTCCGATGTAATATTCAGGCTGCAAATCGTTATCAATATCGCCGCCGTCAATCACCATCGTCGAGCGGGCACCCGAAAAGTTTTGATTGAACTCTTCTCCTGCGGCTGTGAACCCGCCTGCTCCGTCACCCAGCAACACGCGATCGGAAAATGAATCCATGATATAGTCATGACCGATATACAGATCGAGATTGCCGTCATTGTTAAAATCGGCGAATTGCGCCGTCATGGTTTCACCAGCCGTACCGCTGATGACATCACTGTTATAACTGCGCAGATCGTCCGTTGCGCGCAGAATCATATCGCGGGACTGTGGTGCATTAATATAATTCGGCCCTGTGCTCCAATTACCCAGAAACATATCCAGCCGTCCGTTTTGGGCAATATCGGCAAAGCTGATATGCATCGTCACGCCGTCTTTATCCGGCCCGAGGCTTTGCAAGTTTTCTTCTTTAAAACTGCCATTGTCATTATATATGACGTAGTTTGCACCGCTATTAGCCGTAAATATGACGTCCAGCCAATCATCCCCGTCCAGATCTGCAAGGGCAACCAGCACGACATCCGTTAAGCCGTCCGGCAAAGGCAGATCCTGCCGCAAAAAACCCGCACCGGTATTCGCGTAAAGTATCACATTCGGGACGGTTTCAGTGTCACCCATTAACAGCAAATCAGGATGGCCGTCATTATGCACATCACCCGCCGCAACCGACATCGTGTTCAGGGCAAGGTTCTGCGGCAGCCCCAGCATATAAGACAAACGGTAGGGCTGTGTGATACCGATTTCCTCACCGTCCAATCCGGCAAAAAAATCTTTCCACGCTGTTTTTTCCACCCGTGTAAAATCTGCATATGTCACCGCCAGATGATCCGTATTCGCAGTTATCGCAGTTTCCGGCAGAGCATCAAAAATCAGCGGCGTTATTTTCTCCTTAATCCCATCATAGGGTAGTGCCTTGTCACTGCGCTTTATATAAGGGTCAAAATGTGCCGGCATTTCGGTCTGGACGGATTTTTCGACAACCACACGCGCCGCATTTCCGATGGTCGCGGTATCAAAATGCATCGCAATCAATCCCAGTGTCATGCCCAGCGCCATCGTCATGCCAAACAGGAAACAGGCCACACGAAAAGACACAAAGCGCCAGATAATCAAAAAGGCGTAAATACTGAATGTTCCCAATGTGAACAACATCACCGCGACATATTGCAGCGGCACTCCCGCCTGTAACAATACCGAGGACATAATGACATCAAAGGCAATCGGTGACGGCAAAAACGCCCCCAATCCCGCCAGCGCCAGCATCACCAGCAGCATTTTTCCAAAATGCGTTTCATCCCCCAGCCCGCTGAAACTGTCCCAGGGCACAACCGTTACCAGTAATGTGCCCAGAAAACCCGACAAGATCATCAGCGGCAAAATCGTCTTTAAAAGAAAGAACAGGCTTTTGAAATAGCTTTTCACTGCCCATAAAAAAGCTGAAGACCATGTCCGGAATTCGCCTTCCTCCGGTGCAAGAAAATCCAGTTTCAAACCCTTACCATCTGTCGGCGGCACAGCTTCCGCTGCCGTTTCTTTTTTGAAACAAACGCGGCAGGCCAGCGGAATCATCACCAGAATAAAAAACAGTGTCAGAAGAATTTTCGTTAAACCGACATAGACAGGAAAAATCGTAAACATCATCAGCACGACCACCACATTCATCGTCGGAGAGGCGATCAACACGGCCAGCGCGGTTTGCAGGCTTGCCCCCGCATCGCGTACAGCTTTCGAGATCGGCACGGCACAATTGACGCAAACCCCAAGCGGTGCGCCAACTCCCAGTCCCAACAGGCTCCCGGCAAAACCGTTTTTAAAGCGGATGCTGCGCAGCAGCGGCAGCATCGCCAGCAAAAACGCACCGAATAAAAAGGCAAATGTCATGCCTTTGCGATTGGTATCCATCCAGTTCAACGTATCCAGCAGCACTTTTTTCCAGAACGGAAAATCCGGTTTAATTTCAAACACCGGATGGAAGCCCAAGCTGGATAAAGGTGCGGAGGCCGCCAGAACCGCCTTTGCATTCAGGGAAGGATAGCGCGATGTTGTCCAGAAATGCAGCAGGAGAAGGACAGCTGCAAACAGCAAAAGTACAAATGGTTTTATTCGCGCCCGATCAATCATGTTCCTGCCTTGGAAATAAATGAAATTTATATATCATCACCGCAGAATATATTGCGCCGATATATTTCCCCTGTCAAAACAACTATTCTTGCATGACGTCAGCATCCTGCTGCGCTATAATAAAAAAACGCCGGATATTCTTCCGGCTTCTTTTCTCTTACAGGATACTTCCATGCTGATATTGCCTGAAAGGCTGAAAGAATATTCCGATAAGCTGGCCGATTGTCTGGAAGAAGGGCATTTTGAAGAGGCGAAGCAGCTTTTACCGCATATTTCCTATATGCGCGTAGCAACGGTTTTAAATGAAGCGCCTAAAATTGTGGTGCTGCCATTTTTGGAATTTATCGACAAGGCGCAGGCCGCGCATATCCTGTCGGAACTGCCGCTGGAATTTGCCGCCTATCTTTTGGCAGAAGAAGTACAAGGAAAAAACGCCGCCGCATGGCTCGCACTGATCCCGCCACGCATTGCCGTTGATATTCTGGCACATGTCAAAGAAGAAACACGTGATACACTGATCGCCTCTCTGCCAAAAGAAGTGGCGGAAAATGTGCTGGCGCTTTCTATTTACGGAGAGGGCATGGTCGGCGCAGAGATGAGCCTCGATTATCTTGCCATCCCTGCAGGAAAAACCGTCAGTGAAGTACTGGATGCCGTACGCACAATTCCGTCTTCACTGACACATACGGGCTATCTTTATGTGGTGGACAGCAAAAAACGTCTGCAAGGCGTTTTATCTCTGCGTGAACTGTTAAGCGCGGATCCGAAGAAAAAAATCGAAAAGGTCATGAATATCAATGTCTTTGCCGCCCGCGTCAATGATGACCCTATTGATATTGCCGAACGCATCCGTTCGCGCCATTTGAAAATGATCCCCGTGGTCACGCATAGCAATGTGCTGGTCGGCGTCGTCACAGCAGAGGCGGCGATGGAACTGCTATCCTATGAACTGGCCGAAAATCTTGCCGGGATTGGTGGTGCAGGTGCGATTGAGGAAAGCTTTTTCACACCGCCGCGTGCCGCCGTCGGTATGCGACTCCCCTGGATGGTCTTCAATGTCTTCCTGAATCTGGCAGCCGTCAGCATTATTGCCGGATTTGAGGATACGATTGCCAAAGCGGCAATCCTTGCCGCCTTTTTACCGATGATTACCGATATGGGGGGGAATGTCGGTATTCAGGCTTTATCTGTGTCCATCCGCAGTATTGCACTGGGCGAAGCACGGCTGGGGGATTACTGGCGTGCCCTGCGCAAAGAAATTGTTGTCGGTGTCATGAACGGCATTGCGCTGGGTTATTTGTTCGGCGTCATCGCCTATTTTATGGAGCAAAATATCATTCTGGGCATCATTACCGGAACAGCATTGGCAGTGAACGTCTTTGTCGCCGGTGTTTTAGGTGGAACACTACCCTTCCTGATTAAACGCATGGGAAAAGACCCTGCAATGATTACCGGGCCGATTTTAACTACCATCACCGCCATTACCGGTGTCACAATCTATTTCGGGCTTTGTACAATATTTCTGTTTGCCATCGTGAAATGAGGCATAGGTGATTATTTCTATGACATTTCCACGGCTTTTGTTTATAATCAGCAATGTGTAAGGTGTTTAAAAAAATCTCAATGAACATGACCTTTATTAATAAGCTGCTTTTTGTTGTCATCCTGACCGTGGGGCTTTTCACCGCGGGCAGCGGTATTGCGCATGCACAAACTGAAGGAAGCGTTCTGTTTATTTCACCGCACCGCGTCGATATTGCACCGGATGGCCGCATTCAGGAGCTGAATGTTGCCAATAAATCGGATGTTCCGCGCCGTTATGATTTGCAGATTATCAATCAGGTTATGACCGAAAACGGTGTCACAGAACGTCGTGACAGTTTTGAGTATTCCGCCGAGAAAATGCTGAAATTCACACCCAAACGTTTCACACTGGAACCGGGCGAGCGTCAGGTTATCCGCGTCATGGTCAGACGCCCGAAGGATTTGGCAGATGGGGATTACCACAGCCACCTTCTGTTCCGCGAAGTGCCGCTTCGCAATCAGGAACGCAATAGCAGCGGCAACGGTGGCCAACAAAAGGCCAGCTTTGAAATTCAGGCTCTGTACGGTGTCGCTGTGCCGGTCGTCGTCCAGCACGGAACCGTCAATTCTTCGATGGGTATTGTTTCCGCTACTCTGGCTCAGAACGAACAAGACCAGTCCGGTCTGGCGATTGAGTTCAGCCGCAGCGGCAATGGCGAAGCTTCAGCTTATCTCAGCGTGGTTCACCGTCTTCCCGGGCAAGAAGACGTCTCCGTCACGACGGAGCAATGGGTACGTATCTACCGTGAAGTTGACAAAATCCGTAAATTTGTCGCATTGAAACCACCGGCAGATCACCACATGTCCGGCGGCACACTGGTGCTGACCCTGACAAAAGACCCGCGTTCACCTGAGGCGCAGGTGATTGCCACAACAGAAGTTTCCCTCCCCTAACGACAAGCTGCGTAACATGCCCCAGCAGGATCCACGCCATCAACCAGCCGCCATGACGCGCACGCAACTGGCAATGCTGATGCTGATGGGCGCCGCTTTTTCCTCACTCATGGCAACAGTCGGTTTCGCCGTCATGAAAACGGCATGGGTCGGTAATGCCGGATTAATGCTGACCGCGCTGTTGGTCTGCGATGCTGTCCTGCTGCTCAGATACGGGTGCAGTTTCTTTGCACTGAAAGAACAATCCTACAGCTGGTTTTATGATTTCAGATATGAGCTGGACAAACACGGGGCAAAAAACATTCCGCAAGATGTCCGTCTGGAACTGGAACGCAAAAAACATGCCGGATATATCGTGTCGGCGGGCGGGTTCATACTCTTCATTCATTTTTCTCCCCCCGTTATCCTGTTATCCCTCGCATTGATGGGATATGGCGGATGGCGCTGCATACAGCACTACAAAGCATTGGCCGTGTATTTCAACACACTGGAAGAAGAGCCGAAAACTTGACAAAACACCCCCGCTGCGCCAAGCTAACCCCGTAAAAACAGGGATAAAAAACATGCCTATCACGATGCCGGAATGGATGCTTGTTACTGCAACTTTTGCAGTGCTCATCGGTACATTTGTGGCTTTCTCGCGGGAGCGTATGCCTCCGCATATCGTTGCCCTGACAGGTATGGTTGTGCTGCTGATGCTGGGAGCGATAAGTACCGATGATATGCTCTCCGTTTTCTCCAACTCCGCACCGGTCACCATTGCCTGTATGTTCGTGATCAGTGCCGCGCTGGATCAAACAGGTGTGATTGATGCGCTGGGGCGTTTTTTGCTGAAAATTTCCGCACGCAACAAATATCTCGGCATATTTTCCATGATCGGCATTGTCATGGTGCTGTCGGCCTTTATGAACAATATTCCCATTGTCGTGATTTTGACGCCCGTTGTGATTACGCTGGCGCATAAACTCAAGACCTTCCCGTCCAAATATCTGATCCCGCTTTCCTATGCCGCGATTATCGGCGGAACCTGCACGCTGATCGGTACATCGACCAATATTCTTGTCAACGGTGTCGCGCAGGAATACGGACAGGCGGCTTTCGGTATGTTCGAAATTACCCTGCCCGGAATTATCCGCGCCGTGGTCGGAATCGGCTTTATGTCGATCGCCGGACGCTTCCTACTGCCCGACCGCAACCCGCCGCTGGATGAATTTTCGGAAGAGCGGGCGCAAAAGCGCTTTATGGCCGAGGCCATTATTCCTGTTGATTCACCGCTGGTTGGTAAAACGCTGAATGATGTCCGTTTTACCGATAGCGAAGATTACGAAATCATTGATTTGGTACGTCAGGAAAGCGGTACACGCATGGGTGTCGGGAAAGCCATCAAAATGCTGCTGCAGCAGCTGCGTCCCGGCGCGGACGATGATGAAAATGCGCGGATTTCAACCTTCCGCGACATTCCGCTTGAGGCCGGTGACCGTCTTGTCTTTAAACTCGACAAGGACGAGCTGATCGAAATGAAGCACCATATCGGTATCGAGTTTGACCCGCAAAAAGCACATTTTAGCGAGCCTATGCCCGCCCAAAAACTGTTGGTAACCGAAGGCGTCCTTGCCCCCGCATCTAATTTTGTCGGACGGAGGGTAAAAGATCTGCGCCTGCGTCGCGCCTATAACTGCTATGTCATCGGGTTGCACCGGAAAGATAAAAGTATCACCGGCGATCTGGCGCAAACCGCTTTAATGGAAGGCGATACACTGATTCTTGAAGGGCCGGAGGAAGAGTTGGAGCGACTGTTTGAAAACGAACAGATTTTCAACGCCTCGCAAATCCGTCAAAAAACCTTCGACTGGAAAAAAGCACCGATTTCTCTGGCCGTTATCGTCGGTATTGTTGTTTTCAGCGCCCTCGGCTTTATGCCGATTGCCGGTCTGGCCATGGCGGGAACAGTCGTGGTTATTTTAACCGGATGTGTCACGCCCGAAAAAGCCTACCGCACGATTGACTGGGGCATTCTGCTGCTGATTTTCGGGATGCTGGGCATCGGTGCGGCGATGGAGAACACCGGCGCGGCGAAACTGCTGGTCGACCAGTTTGTCTCTTTCGTGAAGTCCTTGGGGCCGTTCTATATCCTGCTGGCGATTTATTTTCTGACTTCGCTGCTGACGGAAATCGTCACCAATAATGCCGTTGCGGTTATTCTGACGCCGATTGTTATCGGGCTGACCACCAGCCTCGGCTATGACCCGCGCCCCTTTATCGTTGCCGTAATGCTGGCCTCATCCGCAAGTTTTGCAACGCCAATCGGCTATCAGACCAATACCTTCGTTTATGCCGCAGGCGGTTATAAGTTCAATGATTTTCTAAAAATCGGGATACCGATGAATATCCTGATGGGCATCACCGCCGTGATTATCATCCCACTGTTCTGGCCCTTTGCCTAAAACAGTCAGCTTTATTGATTATCCTCATGGTGGTCGCGGCTTGCCGCCAGAGAATTTTCAAACAACCAGCCTTTACGGTAGAAATACCAGAGGAAAGCACCCGCAATTGTTACCATCACAGTCAACGCTGCCGGATAACCGTAACGGGAGCTCAGCTCAGGCATATTCCACGGTGATGCGCCGGGGTCAAAATTCATACCGTAAAGTCCGGTGATGAAACCCAAAGGAATAAAAATCGTGGCAATAATCGTTAAGACCTTCATCACCTCGTTCATCTTGTAGCTAATACTCGAAATATAAAGATCACTGAGACCCGACAATCTTTCTCGCTGGCTTTCGGCAATATCAATCAACTGAATCACATGGTCGTGACAGTCGCGGAAAAAAGCACGGTTATCTTCCTGTACGAATTCCTGATATTCATACGTCAAACCGCTAACGGCTTCGCGCTGCGGCCAGATCGCGCGACGCAGCAGCAGCAGTTCGCGCCGCATATCATGAATTTGTGTCAATGTGTCAGGTGTGGGGTTGGCGAACACAACCTCCTCCATATCATCCAGTACTTCGCCATATTCTTCCAATACGGGGAAATAGCCATCGACAATCGTGTCCAGAATAGCATAGGCCAGATAATCCGCTCCCGCCGTACGGATGCGTCCTTTGCCGTGACGCAGCCGTTCGCGTACAGGGTCAAGTACATCACCTTCACGTTCCTGAAAGCTGAGAATATAGTTTTGCCCCAGAAAAAGACTGACTTGCTCGATATCAAGATTGCGCTCGTGCTTTTTGCCGGTAAACCGCGCCATCCGCGTGACAATAAACAAATTCTCTTTATATTCCTCGACTTTGGCACGCTGGTGTACATTGATAACATCTTCCATGGCAAGCATATGGACGGAAAATGCCGCTCCCAGACTGCGCAAAAGTTCAATATCAGCCAAGCCGTCAATATTTATCCATGCGCATTTCCATTTTTTGGTAAAGGCCAACGCCTCTTCCGCCGTTTTCAGCTCTTCCTCGGCATAGCTATCGGCATCATAGCCAAAGCCTGTGATTCTCGTCGGAGACGTATCATCGAAACTGTGCAGGGTGCCGGGAGCCGTGCCGGGGCGTGCACGACGATGATAATCACGCTTAGCCGCTTTATACATCTTCCGGATTCTCTGATACGGCATAACGCTGTTCCTTTTCGTCCAGGTCTTGATTATTCACTCACCGTGATTGTGATAATATCCGATGTGACAGAGGGATTATGCACGATATGGTCGCCATCCCCCATGACCAGCTGCAACGTGTATTCACCAGGTTCCAGCGCCATCTCGGTTTCCGTCTGGCCCTTGCCGAAATGAATGTGGTTATCGTCGGCAGGAAGCGGATCTTCCAGAAACTCTTCATCCAGTTTTGTATTAATCAACAGATGGAAATGCCCGGTGCCTGTTTCATAAGTCCCTGCAGGAGCAACTTTCATTCCTTCAATGCCAAATTCAATCTTGAACGGGCTTGTCACGACATCGCCATGTTTTAGGTTAAGGAAATAAGCGTGCGGCAAATCATTTTCTATCACTGCCATTTCGTCTTCGCTCGGGACGAGCTCTTCCGCCATTGCTCCCGCTTCAACAGCTTCACCGGCAGGCGGCATCATTTCTGGAGACATTTCTGCCGCAGAAGGTGTTTCCTCTTCTGCACGTATGGCAATGCGGTTTTCCGTAGAAGCAGCTTCCATCACCTCCGGCAAAGGAGAATGCCGCATATTATAAAAGAAAAATCCTGCAACAGTGAGGATCAAGGTAGCAATCAGAACGCGGGCCATAAGTGGTCTCCTTTATTTGTCTTTATTCGGTTTGTTCCAGCTGTGCTGGAGGCGCGTTTTCAATTGTAGCGTCATTTTCCCGTTGTACAACAGCTTCCTGCGCAACAGCGGAGTCAACACCCCAATACCAAAGAAGATGCCCTTTTTCAGGCAGCGGAATCTCAAAAGGAAAATTCATCACAATGTCGCGCTCTCGTCCGGGCGGCAAACCGCCTTCAATAACGGCTTTGCCGATCCTGCTTTCGACAAGGCCGCATTTTAGATCAACCTCCCCCAGAAAAAGTGTCTGTGTTTTTATTTGCGCATGTTTCAGTACATCGGCACGGGTTTCGCGGCGCGTATTCATAAAAATACCGTTCTCCAGCATCCGCGCTTCCGGTTGCGGCAAGTCTTCCACTTCTTTTCCGGTATCAATGAGAGCTGCCCGTCTTGTTGCTTCATCAAGCACGGCCTGAAACTCCTCCGGCTTCATACACGCCACCACAGCGATACCGATGCCGACTTCCCCCAGATTATGGCGCGAAGAATTACGGACACGTCCCTGAAAAGCCGATTCTTTTCCATTCCACTCCAGCAGCGCGTCAAAAACCGCGACTTCGGCCTGCT
>SBHI01000124.1 GCA_006226225.1 Alphaproteobacteria bacterium | reverse complement strand
GAGAAAATGGTCAATGCCGCCAATAATTACGGCTATGTCATGTCGGGCATCGCCGTCATCCTCGCCGGTGTCTGCCTCAGCACGATTTTTTAATCTGGCTTCCCGCTCCGCATGATGGTAATTTATGGCCGTTATGACGGCTGAAAACACGCAAAAAAAATGGCAGTTCTGGATTGACCGCGGCGGTACATTTACCGATATTGTTGCCCGCGACCCGGGCGGCCATTTCGTCACCCATAAACTGCTGTCGGAAAACCCCGAACAATATAAAGATGCCGCTGTGGCGGGCATCCGCGCCCTGACAGGGCTGACGGAAACGGATGATGTGCCGCCCGCGCTGGTCGAACATGTCAAAATGGGTACAACGGTCGGCACCAATGCGCTGCTGGAACATAAAGGCGCAAAAACCGTGCTGGTCACCACCAAAGGCTTCAAAGACCAGCTGCGTATCGGTTATCAGGCGCGCCCCGATATTTTTGCACGTCATATCATTCTGCCGGAGATGCTCTATGGTGATGTCATCGAAGCTGCGGAGCGTTTCGGTGCGGATGGCGCGGAAGTGCTGCCGCTGGATACAGCAACGCTGCAACAGGATTTACAGGCGGCTTTTGATCAAGGCTACCGCAGCTGCGCCATTGTTTTCATGCATGGCTACCGCTATACCGCCCATGAAGAACAGGCCGCAGAGATTGCAAAAAAAATCGGCTTTACGCAGATTTCCGCCAGCCATGCAGTTGCGCCGCTGATCAAAATGGTCAGCCGCGGCGATACCACTGTCGTTGATGCCTATTTATCGCCCGTCTTGCGCCATTATGTCGATCAGGTCGCGGGGGCGCTGCCCTCCATTCCCTTGATGTTCATGCGTTCCTCCGGCGGCTTGACCGATGCGCATTTATTCGCGGGCAAAGACTGTATCGTCTCCGGCCCCGCAGGCGGCATTGTCGGCGCAGCGGAAACGGCAAAAGCCGCAGGATTTGATCGCATTATCGGTTTCGATATGGGCGGTACCTCCACCGATGTCGCGCATTACGCGGGGGAATACGAGCGCCGCTTTGACACGGTGATTGCGGGGGCAAGAATCCGCGCCCCGATGATGGATATTCACACCGTTGCCGCAGGTGGCGGCTCGGTTTGTTTCTTTGACGGCATGCGCATGCGTGTCGGGCCGGACAGCGCAGGGGCAAATCCCGGCCCTGCCGGATACCGCAAGGGCGGGCCGCTGACGGTCACCGACTGCAATATCATGCTGGGAAAGCTGCGGCCTGAATTCTTCCCGCATATTTTCGGGCCGAATGCCGATGAAGCTTTGGACAGGGAAACCGTCGCGCAAAAATTCGCGGAACTCTCCGATCAGGTTTTTGCCGCTACGGGCGAACGCCGCACGCAAGAAGAACTCGCCGAAGGATTCCTGACGGTCGCCGTGTTGAATATGGCAGATGCGATCAAGAAAATTTCCGTCCGCCGCGGTTATAACGTCACGGAATATACGCTGGCCTGTTTCGGCGGTGCGGGCGGGCAGCATGCCTGCCTTGTCGCCGATATGCTGGGGATGAAAAAGATCTACCTGCACCCCTTTGCGGGCGTGCTGTCAGCCTATGGCATGGGGCTTGCCGCTACCACCGCCATGCGCGAGAAAAGCGTCGAGCAAAAACTGGATAAAAACACCCTGCCCACGATTGCAGAAATTCTGGATGATCTTATCACCGAAACCACGGCGGAAATGACGCATCAGAATTTTGCCGCTGATGATTTGATCCATCACCGCCGTCTACATATCCGCTATGACGGGACTGACAAGGCGCAAACCGTTCCCTTCGGCAGTTATGATGAGATTATCAAAGCCTTCGAAGCCCAGTATCTGCAACATTATGGATTTCTGATGCCCGAAGCCGCGCTGGTCATCGAAGCCGCGGCTGTCGAAAGTATTGCCCGCGCCTATCAACAGCAGGGGGATGCGGAATTCTTTCCCGCCGAAAAAACCAATCAGCCACTGGATACCGTCAAAGTCTATATGGCAGGCGCACGCCGCGATACGCCTGTCTATAGCCGCGATACTTTGCCGACAGATCATATCATTGACGGCCCTGCCATTATCCGCGAAGCGACAGGCACAACCATTGTCGAACCTGACTGGCAGGCCGCGCAGGATAAAAGCGGCAATCTGGTTCTGACCCGCAAAGCGACAAGCGCCGCGCAGGGAAAAATCGCCACCGACAAGGCTGATCCTGTGATTTTGGAAGTCTTCAATAACCTGTTCATGTCAATCGCCGAGCAGATGGGCGCGGTTTTAGAGAACACCGCCTATTCCGTCAATATTAAAGAGCGGCTGGATTTCTCCTGCGCCGTGTTTGATAAAGAAGGTGGTCTCATCGCCAATGCCCCGCATATGCCCGTGCATCTCGGCTCGATGGGAGAAAGCGTCCGCACAATTATCAATAACCGTACAGGTCAGATGAAACCGGGCGATGCCTATATGCTGAACGATCCCTATCACGGCGGCACGCATCTGCCCGATATTACCATCATCACCCCTGTTTTCGGCACAGAGGATACAACAGCACCGCTTTTCTATGTCGCCTCGCGCGGGCACCATGCCGATATCGGCGGCATTACCCCCGGCTCCATGCCCGCCTACAGCACCCATATTGATGAGGAAGGCATTCTGCTGAATGATGTCGAAATCGTGCATGAAGGCCGCTTCCGCGAAGCCGATATCCGCGACATCTTAAGCAGCGGCAAATATCCCGCCCGCAATATCGACCAGAATATCAAAGACCTGCGCGCACAGATCGCAGCCAATGCCCGCGGTGCGCAGGAACTGCTGCGCATGGTCGACACATATGGCCTCAATGTCGTCAATGCCTATATGCAGCATATTCAGGATAATGCGGAGGAACATGTCCGCCGCGCCATCACCGTTTTAAAAGACGGCAGTTTCGTGCAAAAAATGGATAAGGGTGCGGAAATCCATGTCCATATCACCATTGATCAGGAAACACGCAGCGCCAAGGTTGATTTCACCGGAACCTCCGCCCAGCTGACAGGCAGCAATTTCAATGCGCCGCTTTCCGTCTGCCGCGCCGCCGTTCTGTATGTGTTCCGTACCTTAGTTGATGATGCCATCCCGATGAATGAAGGCTGTCTGAAACCTGTGGAGCTGATCGTGCCCGCAGCCTCGATGCTGAACCCGCAGCCGCCTGCCGCCGTGGTCGCAGGCAATGTCGAAACCTCGCAATGCGTCACCAATGCACTTTATGGTGCGCTTGGCGTATTGGCAGCGGCGCAAGGCACGATGAACAATTTCACCTTCGGCAACAAGCGCTATCAATATTACGAAACTATCGCAGGCGGCAGCGGTGCAGGGCCTGATTTTGACGGCACATCCGCCGTACAGACCCATATGACCAATTCACGGCTGACTGACCCCGAAATTCTGGAATTCCGCTATCCCGTGCGACTGGAGGAATTTTCCATCCGCCAAGGTTCGGGCGGAGAAGGAAAACATCACGGCGGTGACGGCGTCATCCGCCGCCTGCGTTTTCTGGAGAAAATGACGGCCTCCCTTCTCGCCAATCATCACGAAATTCCGCCTTTCGGCGTTGAGGGCGGCGGCGAAGGAAAAACAGGATTATGCCGCATCGAACGCAATGACGGCAGCACGGAAACACTCCCCGCCACAGGCCAGTCCGAGCTGGAAGCCGGAGAAATCATCCATATCGAAACCCCCGGCGGCGGCGGCTACGGGCAATAAGTCAGAGAGAAAAGAGGAACACTTAAGGACGCATCCCGCCGTTTTTCGGGTTGCGGCGCTGCTGTGCCTGCGGTTTTTGTGCACCGGCCGCTTCAAATTTTTCCAGCCTTGTCGCGATGTCCTCAAAACCGTTCTGGCGGGCAATCGTTATCGGCGAATGTTTGCTATCGGTATAGGTTGCGGCAAGGCTGATACCCGCGACTTTCAAAAGCTCTTCGACCACATCTTTGCGTCCGAAACCCGCCGCATTCATCAGTGCCGTCCCGCCCCAGCGCCCGAGCGTATTCACGTCACAGCGCGGATCAGCCAGCAGGATTTTCACCGTGCCCAGATGCCCGCCGCGCGCCGCCGTCATCAGCGCCGTTGTGCCACCTGCATTCAGCGTATCAACATCGGTTTCAGGAAGGGAGAGCAGATATTTCACGACATCCTCGCGCCCTTTGGCGGCGGCCGCCATCAGCGGCGTCATTTTCAGCATGCCGCGTTCATTGACATCTTTGCCATTCGCAATGGCGCGTTTGACGCCTTCCAGATCGCCGTCTTCTGCGAGGTCACATAATTTTGAGGAACCGAAAATATTGAACATCGTCTCTCTCCGTCAATTTCATAAAGGGAGCGGTAGACTATATATCATATGAAAGTGAGTCAAGCAGAGTCAGGATTTCGGCGCGTCGCCGTTCTTATTGTTTTTACGGGTCGTATAGTCACGCAGATTCTGTTGATTGCGTTTTTGCGCCGTGTCACGGTTTTGGCGGCGTTGCTGGGCAAATTCCTGCGATAATTTGCGGCGGTGTTTCGGGTATTCCCGCAGCAGCATAATCATCTCATGCGGTGCGTTGCGCTTTTTCGCAAATTCAATCAGCGTTTCACCGGGGATTTTCTGCGCTTTCTCGTCTGCGCCGCGCTCCAGCAGCAGTTTCACCAGCTGGGTCGAACGGCTTTGCACCGCCCCTGCCAGCGGCGTCGAGCCGTCATAAGCGCGTTTATTCACATCCGCGCCGTAATCCAGCAATTTCCGCGCCAGATCACCGCGCCCGTTTTCACAGGCCAGAATCAATGCCGTCATGCCTTTACCATCCGGCACATCCACCGAGGCACCGTAATGCAGCAGCAGATCAATTGCCGCATCCTGTTTCGGTGTGGAGCTGTTATAACCGCCGCGCGCCGCACGTGCGGCTTTCAGCAGAGCGGTTTCACCGTCATCACTGCAGATATCCGGATCCGCCCCTTTATCCAGCAAAGCGCGGACAATCGGCAAATGCCCGCCCGCCGCCGCCTGATGCAGCGCCGTTGTGCCTTTTTCGCGGCATTGGCTGTCAATATCAGCACCGCCTTTAATCACGGCCTCCGCCGCACCGTAATAGCCCTGCAAAGACGCACCTGCATGGGCGCTGTATTGCGGGATGGCAAGTTCCAGCACTGACTGGCCTTTGCCGTTCACGGCTTTGGCATCCGCGCCGTGGGACAGCAGTAATGCCGTCATATCCTTATTGCCGTTCCGTGCCGCAACATGCAGCACCGTATTGCGGATATTGTTTTCCGGCTTGGTTGACGCGCCTTGTTTTAAAAGATATTCCGCCGCCTTTTTACGGTCGCCCGCCACAGCATAGTGCAAAGCGCTATTGCCTGTGCCATCCGTCCAATCAATGCGCGGTTTGGTTTTGCCTTCACACAGGATTTTCAGCATCTCGACATCATTGCGCTGTGCCGCCGCATGGACGGGTGTTGCGCCGCTGGTACTTTGTGCATCGGCTTTTGCACCTTTGGCCAGCAGCATTTCGGCAATCTCTTTCTGCCCTGTCAGCGCCGCATAGAACAAAGGCGTGCCGCCGGATTCGGAGGAAATAAACTGCTCATAACCCTGCGTCTGCGCACGGTAAGGATTGCGGTTTTCGTCACTGCGGCGTTTTTTCGTCACATCCGCACCCTTGGCCAGCAGGAATTTCACCGCCACCGCATCGCCTTTGCCGACCGCACTATGCAGCAGCGTTTCACCATTCGGGGCGTAATCATTCAAAATTGCGGGTTTTTCATCCAGCACCGCCTGCAAAGCGGCGTGGTCACCGCGCAGCAGCGCGTCTTGCGCTTTTTTGACAGGGTTCTCGACCGCCACCGGCAGCAACGGCCCGCCGCCGCCTGTAATTTCATCGGCGACGTTTTTAAAGCCTTTTTTCAGCTTATCCAGAAAAGTCTTGCGCTGCGGCGGTTTGTTCCTGCGAGGGGGCATATGTCTTCCCATCTTTCAAAATCAATAAGCCATTGTAATAATCACGGCCTGCGAGTCAAGGAACAACAAAGGCGTAAAGAAAAACCCGCCCTCCGTTGCCGGAGAGCGGGTTCATCATGTCTTCGTCTTATAAAGACGGGCGGTGTTTAAACGCCGACCATTTTCGCGACGATGGCGACCAACAGAATGGCCACGATATTCGCGATTTTAATCAGCGGGTTCACTGCCGGACCAGCCGTATCTTTGTACGGGTCGCCGACGGTGTCACCTGTCACAGCCGCTTTATGGGCATCAGAACCCTTGCCGCCGTGGTTGCCGTCTTCAATGTATTTTTTGGCGTTATCCCATGCGCCGCCACCTGCGGTCATGGAAATTGCGATAAAGATACCGGTCACAATCGTACCCAGCAGCATCGCGCCCAGAGCCTGGAAGCCTGATGTCATGGAACCGTCAATGCCCCAGACAACAACGAACAGGACAACCGGCGCCAGAATCGGCAGCAGGGAGGGAACGATCATTTCCTTGATCGCCGCGCGTGTCAGCATATCAACGGCACGACCGTATTCCGGTTTGGTTTTACCGGTCAGGATGCCTTTGATTTCCTTGAACTGACGACGGACTTCGATCACGATCGAGCTTGCCGCACGTCCGACAGCCGTCATACACATTGCCGCGAACAGATAGGGCAGCATGCCGCCAATGAACAGACCGATGATAACAAAGGGCTCTTCCAGCGGGAATGTGACCGTGATGTCCGGGAAATAGTGACGCAGTTCTTCGGTATAGGCCGCAAACAGAACCAGCGCAGCCAGACCGGCGGAACCGATGGCGTAACCTTTCGTGACAGCTTTGGTTGTGTTACCGACAGCATCCAGCGCATCTGTTACCGCACGGACTTTCTTCGGCAGGTCGGACATTTCCGCAACGCCACCGGCATTATCCGTCACCGGGCCATAGGCATCCAGTGCCACAACCATACCGGCCAGTGCCAGCATTGTCGTTGCCGCAAGGGAGATACCGTAAAGGCCGGCAGCGTCATAAGCAACGAAGATACCGCCGCAGATAACGATGACCGGAAGTGCCGTGGATTCCAGCGAAATCGCCAGACCCTGAATGACGTTTGTGCCATGTCCGGTTTCCGAAGCTTTCGCAATCACGCGCACCGGACGGTATTCCGTCGAGGTGTAGTATTCGGTAATCCAGATCAGCAGACCCGTCACAGCCAGACCGACAACAACACAATAGTAAAGCTGCGTGCCGGTAACAAAACCGCCGGAAAGCAGTTCCATCTGACCGTTCATGCCAACGTTCTTTTTGATGATCCAGTAGATCAGAGCGGCAGAAGCAACAGCACTGACAACAAAGCCTTTATACAGGGCACCCATGATGTTCTCGGTTTCGCCGAGTTTCACGAAGAAGGTTCCCAGTACCGAACCGGCGATGCAAAGCGCACCGATCAGCAGCGGCAGGTTCATCGCCATATCCAGAGATGCGGCAGCAAATGTGCTGGTCGCAATCAGCATGGTGGCAACGATTGTCACGGCATAGGTTTCAAAAAGGTCAGCCGCCATACCCGCACAGTCACCGACGTTATCGCCGACGTTATCAGCAATACAAGCGGGGTTACGCGGATCATCCTCGGCCAGATCGCCTTCAACCTTACCGACCAGATCGGCACCGACATCCGCACCTTTGGTGAAGATACCGCCACCAAGACGGGCGAAGATCGAAATCAGCGATGCACCAAAGCCGAGAGCAACAAGAGCTTCCAGCGTGTGGCGTGTTTCAAAACCGTAATATTTCAGCGCGATGTAGTAACCGGCAACGCCCAGCAAGCCGAGACCGACAACCAGCAGACCTGTGATCGCACCGGATTTGAACGCGATGTCCAGAGCCGGAGCAAGGCCTTGTTGTGCCGCATCAGCCGTACGTACGTTGGCACGTACTGAAACGTGCATGCCGATATATCCGGCAGCGCCTGAGAGTACCGCACCAATAACGAAACCGATCGCTACCTGCAGACCCAGCAAAATGCCGAGCGCGATGGCAACAATGATTCCGACAATGGCAATCGTCGTATACTGGCGGTTCAGATAGGCGCTTGCACCTTCCTGAATCGCTCCCGCGATTTCACGCATACGCGCGTTTCCGGCACTTGCGTTCATCACCTTGAAGCCGGCCATAAGGCCGTACAACAAGGCCAGCACGCCCGCACCGAGAATGATAACATCCGTTTGTGTCATAACCTGTTCCTTTTGTTTTAGTTTCTAGTGTTTTCGTTTTACAAACTTCAAAAACTTTTAAAATTCCCACCGATACGGCCTAAAAAAAAGGCGCACCGATGTTGTAAAGGAGAAAAACCCCTTTGAATGCGCAAGCAAGATGCATGATAATTATCTGGAATGCAAGTAATTTATTCCGCAGTACGGAAAAGCGGATAAAAGCCCAGATAAGCCCGAGATAAGATTGAGCCTGCCCGCAAAACATGCTAGAAAGAAGAGCTTTATAAGGAAAGAATCCCGAAAAGAAAGGCTTTAGCGCGTTAGAACATGACGACTGAAACAGATATCCCGCATGGTGGCAGCCAAATAGCCGCCATTGCCATTGAAGACGAAATGCAGCGTTCCTATCTTGATTACGCGATGAGCGTGATCGTCAGCCGCGCGCTGCCTGATGTGCGTGACGGTCTCAAACCCGTACACCGCCGTATCCTCTACGCCATGAAGGATGGCGGCTATGACAGCAGCAAACCTTATAAAAAGTCTGCCCGCATCGTCGGTGACGTCATGGGTAAATACCACCCGCATGGCGACAGCGCTATTTATGATTCCATGGTGCGGATGGCACAGGATTTCTCCCTGCGTCTGCCGCTGATTGACGGACAGGGAAACTTCGGCTCCATGGATGGCGATTCGCCCGCCGCCATGCGTTATACCGAGGCACGCCTGCAAAAAGTCGCAGAAACCCTGCTGGATGATATTGATAAAGATACGGTCGATTTTTCACCGAACTATGATGAATCGGTGCTGGAGCCTGTGGTACTGCCCGCACGTTTTCCGAATCTGCTGATTAACGGCACCGGCGGTATTGCCGTCGGTATGGCAACAAACATCCCGCCGCATAATCTGGGCGAGGTGATTGAAGGCTGCCTGCAACTGATTGAAAACCCCGACATGACGATCGAGGAACTGACCGAGATTATCCCCGGCCCCGATTTTCCGACCGGCGGTGAAATCCTTGGTAAAAACGGTATCCGTAGCGCCTATCACACGGGCCGCGGCTCCGTCGTTATCCGTGCGAAAACCAGTGTCGAGGAATTGCGCGGCGACCGTCAGGCCATTATCGTGCATGAAATTCCCTATCAGGTGAACAAATCCCGCCTTGTCGAACGCATCGGCGAGGTTGCCCGCGAAAAAATCGTGGAAGGTATCACGGCCCTGCGCGACGAAACAGACCGCGACGGCGTTCGTATCGTTATCGAAATCAAAAAAGATGCGATTGCCGATGTGGTCTTGAACCAGCTTTATAAATTCACGCCGCTGCAAACCAGCTTCGGCTGCAATATGCTGTCGCTGCATCACGGTCGTCCGCAGATGATGAATCTGAAGGATATGCTGGCCGCCTTCCTGGAATTCCGCGAAGTCGTCATTACCCGCCGCACAGCCTATGAGCTGCGCAAGGCGCGTGAACGTGCGCATTTATTGGCCGGTCTGGCGGTTGCCGTTGCCAATATTGACGAAGTGATTGCGATTATCCGCAATGCGCCCGATCCGGGCACGGCACGCGAACAGCTGCGCGCAAAACCCTGGCCCGCCCGCGACATCGCGCCGCTGATTGAATTGATTGCCGATCCGCAGCACATGCTGGAAGATGACGGCACTTACCAGCTCTCTGAAGATCAGGCCAAAGCCATTCTGGATCTGCGCCTGCACCGTTTGACGGGACTGGAGCGTGATAAAATCGGTGAAGAACTGAAAGAGATTACCGATAAAATCCGTGAATATCTGCATATTCTGGGTGACCGTAACAAACTGCTGGATGTTATGCGCGGCGAGCTGTTCGAGATCAAAGACCTTTACGCTAATCCGCGCCGCACCGCTTTGATGGAAGCCGAATTCGAGGTGGATATCGAAGACCTGATCCAGCGCGAAGATATGGTCGTCACCGTCAGCCATGCCGGTTACGTCAAACGCGTTCCGCTTTCGGCCTATCGCGCACAGCGCCGCGGCGGCAAGGGCCGCACCGGCATGAATACGAAGGATGAGGATTTCGTGACACAGCTTTTCGTCTCCTCGACCCATACGCCGATGCTGATTTTTACCTCGCGCGGTATTGTCTACCGTATGAAAGTCTATCAATTCCCCGTCGGCACACCGCAATCGCGCGGCAAGGCTTTTGTTAATCTGCTGCCGCTGGAAAAAGGCGAGAATATCTCCGTCGTCATGCCACTGCCCGAAGATGAAGAGGTTTGGGAAACGCTGGATGTGGTCTTTGCCACCTCGCACGGTTCGATCCGCCGTAACACACTGGCCGATTTCCGCAATATCCGCAAAAATGGCTTGATTGCCATGAAACTGGATGAAGAGGCAGGCGAAAAACTGATTGATGTCCGCACCTGTACGGAGAGCGATGACATCATGCTCGCCACCCTCAAAGGGAAAGCCATCCGCTTCCCGCTTACCGAAATCCGCGTCTTTAAAAGCCGTGCCTCCACAGGTGTGCGCGGCATCAAACTGGCGAAAGGCGATGAAGTCGTTTCCATCTCGGTTCTGCACGGTAGTGATGCCGATATCGAAACCCGCAACGCCTATCTGAAGGCCGCATCCGCGCTGCGCGGTGCGGATGATGTCGATCTGGAAGGCGATGTCGGCGGCGATCTCAGCCCCGAACGCTTTGCCGAGCTGGCGGAAAAGGAAAACTTCATCCTCAGCGTTACCGCCAAAGGTTACGGCAAGCGCACATCCTCTTACGAATACCGCACTTCGAAACGCGGCGGTCAGGG
>SBHI01000130.1 GCA_006226225.1 Alphaproteobacteria bacterium | reverse complement strand
CTCTGGTACGCACAAGGTTTCGGCGGCCATGGCATGACCTCAACAATCGCAGCCGGTGAAGTCGTTGCAAGCGCCATTGCGGAACAGGATGAACGATATAAATTATTCGCG
Organism: Alphaproteobacteria bacterium; assembly: GCA_006226225.1. Classification (GTDB taxonomy): domain Bacteria; phylum Pseudomonadota; class Alphaproteobacteria; order Micavibrionales; family CSBR16-224; genus CSBR16-224. Next base: position 10,987 of record SBHI01000130.1, on the reverse strand, counting down.
CCTTTCGGCCTGACTTATGCCGGAAAACCTTTTGGCCCGGCCATTGCACAAACCGCGTACTGGTTGTTTCAACTGCGGGATTCTTTACAATCGCTGCGTTATAACCGCGCATAACCGGAGCAAGTCATAAAATGAAAAAAACGGCGCTTATCATTCCCGTATTGGCAATTGGGATCATCGGAGCCGTCTGGTTGCTGAACAATAATGATATGCGTATTAAAAGAAAATACGGCGCAAACTGCAAAATCGCTGAAAAATGTGGTGATATGTTGTATGTCGATTGCGGTGCCGCCGTGGATGGCCCTGCTTATTATCTGAATGCCAATATTGAAGTCATTGGAACAAGTGGCGGTCTCTGCATGCGCGGATGTTCAGGCGCTCCGGAAGAATGGAAGCAGTGCATTCAACGCCGTCCTGATGCTCCATCACCGTCAAACAATTAGACAATGATTTCGGCATCCCTCTACCCGGCACTAAAACGGCATGAAATTAACTTCTATATAATACCATAAGCTATTGGGTATATGTGCATTTATGATGTTTACAAGCACGAATAGGCACCCCATTGTTGCCGAACCGTAAAGGTAATTACTCATAACCGCTCTCCTTTTTCATTCGCTGATATCTATGATACGGATGGCCGCCGTAAAACCCTGCGCAAAATGTGGAGAAAAAACGGTCAGCGCCTTGAAATGTTTGCTTTGAGCCGTATTCTCACTTAACATGGCACAAGCTTTACGAACACCAAGTTAATCTGACAAAACCGTTTCGGAGGAATTGGCGTGATGGGCACAAAAACAGCAAATTGGGACGATGAAACAGCGCAGGATATCCTTCGGAAAAAGGCAACGCTTCCCGGAGCCTTACTACCTGTGCTGCACGACTTGCAGGCACGTTTCGGATATATCAATGCCGATTTCGTCCCTGAAATCGCAGATGCCTTAAACCTCTCCCGCGCCGATGTTCACGGCGTTATTTCATTCTATCACGATTTCCGTGACCGCCCTCCTTCCGGAAAAATCGTAAAAATTTGCCGTGCCGAAGCCTGCCAATCCATGGGCTGTCATAAGCTGGAAAATCCTGTGCAAGACGGCAGTGTCACTGTTGAGCCGGTTTATTGCCTTGGCAATTGCGCCTGTGCCCCCGCCGTGATGATCGACGGCAAAACCTATGGCCGCGTCACGCCTGCAAAATTAAAGGAGCTGCTGTCATGAAGATATATATTCCGCATGATACCTCCTCCCTTTCCCTCGGTGCAGATGATGTTCTGGAGACCATTCAGAAAAAAAATCCCACCCTTGAAATCGTCAGGAACGGCAGCCGCGGTTTATATTGGCTGGAACCATTGATCGAGGTGGAAACAAACGGAACCCGCATCGGCTACGGCCCCGTCACTGCCGCAGACCTTCCTTCCCTGTTTGATGCGGGCTTTCCCGCAGACGGCAGCAGTCACCCGCTGTGTCTGGGGCCGGTGGAAGAATTGGATGCCTTCAAATGTCAGAACCGCCTAACATTTGCGCGCTGCGGCGTGATCGACGCACTGGATATCGACAATTATAAATTTGTAGCATTGGAAAAGGCGCAGGCCTTATCGCCGCAGCAAATCGTCGACGCCGTCAAACAATCCGGCCTGCGCGGACGCGGCGGCGCGGCCTTCCCCACAGGGATTAAATGGCAGACCGTTCTGGATGCCCAACCAGAACAGAAATATATCGTCTGCAACGCCGATGAAGGCGATAGCGGTACCTTTGCCGATCGTATGTTAATGGAAGGCGATCCCTATTGCCTGATTGAAGGCATGATGATTGCCGGACGTGCGGTGGAGGCCACGCAAGGTTATATCTATCTGCGCTCCGAATATCCGCATACGCAAACCATTCTGCAAAACGCGATCGACAAGGCCTATGATGCCGGTTATCTGGGCGAGAATTTCAACCTGGAAATCCGTATGGGCGCAGGTGCTTATATCTGCGGCGAGGAAACGGCGCTGCTGGAATCTCTGGAAGGAAAACGCGGCATGATCCGCTACCGTCCGCCGCTGCCCGCTGTCAAAGGACTATTCGGAAAACCGACGGCACTGAATAATGTCATCACACTGGCAACGGTACCGTTCATATTGGCGCAAGGCGCGGATGCTTATAAAAACCACGGCGCAGGAAAATCAAAAGGAACACTGACCATTCAGCTTTGCGGAAATGTCAAATATCCCGGCCTGTATGAAATTGATTTCGGCCTGTCTTTGAAAGAGCTGCTTTATGATATCGGCGGCGGCACGGCAACCGGTAAACCATTAAAAACCGTGCAATGCGGTGGCCCGTTGGGGGCGTATTTGCATGAAAGCCAATTTGATCTGCCCATGACTTATGAGGATTTTGCTGCGCAAGGCGCGATGCTGGGCCATGGCGGCGTTGTTGTATTTGATGACAGTGTGGATATGGCACAACAAGCGCGCTATGCCATGGAATTCTGCGCCATCGAGTCCTGCGGAAAATGCACCCCCTGCCGCATCGGTTCTACACGCGGTGTTGAAGTGATTGATAAAATTATTGCCGATACGGAACGCGCACACAATCTGGAGTTGCTGGAGGATTTATGCGAGGTCATGACCGAAAGCTCACTCTGCGCGATGGGCGGACTGACACCGGCACCCGTCTTAAGCGCCCTGAAATATTTCCCGGAAGACTTTGGTCTGCAACCCCGTAAAAAGGCCGCATAATCATGTCGATATTAAAAGAAAAAGATTTTGGTACGCCCGCCCGCAAAACGGCCGAAGATATCACACTGGAAATTGACGGACACAGTGTTACTGTGCCGGAGGGCACGTCCGTCATGCGTGCCGCAGCTGAAATCGGCATCAATATCCCAAAGCTTTGTGCAACTGACTCGCTGGAAGCTTTCGGCTCCTGCCGGTTATGTGTTGTCGAGATCGAGGGACGAAAAAGTTATCCCGGATCATGCCATACGACTGTCACAGACGGTATGAAAATCAAGACACAAAGCGAAAAACTGGCGAAACTGCGCCGCAACACCATGGAACTTTATATCTCCGACCATCCGCTGGACTGTCTGACCTGTGCCGCCAACGGTGATTGCGAATTGCAAGATATGGCAGGCGTTGTCGGATTGCGCGACCAGCGCTATGGCGATGAAGGAAAAAACCATCTGACATCGCCAAAAGATGAAAGCAATCCCTATTTCACCTTTGATCCCAGCAAATGCATTGTATGTTCCCGTTGTGTCCGTGCCTGCGAAGAAATACAGGGCACACATGCTTTGACGGTTGAAGGTCGCGGTTTTGACTCCGTTATTTCCCCCAGCCAGCATAACAGTTTCTTTGAATCGGAATGCGTCTCCTGCGGCGCTTGCGTGGATGCCTGCCCGACCGCAACACTGATGGAAAACAGTACGATCAAACACGGCATCGGCGAACATTCCGTCATTACGACCTGCGCTTATTGCGGTGTCGGCTGCTCATTAAAAGCCGAGATTAAAGGCGATCAACTTGTACGCATGACACCTTACAAAGACGGTCATGCCAATGAAGGGCATGCCTGTGTCAAAGGCCGTTTTGCCTGGGGCTATGCCACACATCCCGACCGCATCACAACTCCGATGATCCGCGAAAAAATTACCGACCCGTGGCGTGATGTCAGCTGGAAGGAAGCGCTGGATTATACGGCAAGTGCTTTTAAACGCATCCAGAAAGAATACGGGGTTAAAGCCATTGGCGGTATTACTTCTTCCCGCTGCACGGCCGAGGAAACCTTTCTGGTGCAAAAACTGGTGCGTGCCGGTTTCGGCAATAACAATATTGATAACTGCGCCCGCGTCTGCCACGCCCCCACCGGTTACGGGCTGCGTGAAACGCTTGGCACCTCTGCCGGTACACAGAATTTTGCCTCTGTCGCACAATCCGATGTCATCCTTCTCATCGGCGCAAACCCGGCCGAAGCCCACCCGGTCTTTGCCTCCCGCCTGAAACACCGCCTGCGTGAAGGCGCACAAATTATCGTCATCGACCCGCGCAAACAGGCTTTTGTCGACTCTCCGCATATCAAAGCCGCGTTTCATCTGCCGTTACGCCCCGGCACGAATGTCGCCATGCTGAATGCACTGGCACATGTGATTGCAACCGAGAACCTTTTTGACGAAACATTTATCAAAACACAATGTGAAGAATTTGAAACATGGCGCGACTTCATCTCGGATGAAAAACACTCTCCCGAAGAAGCGGAAAAAACTACCGGTGTTCCGGCCGATGATATTCGCAGTGCCGCACGTCTCTATGCCAAAGCTGGCAATGCCGCCATTTATTACGGGCTGGGCATTACGGAGCATTCACAAGGTTCCACCGCCGTCATCGGGTTAGCCAATCTGGCTATGGCAACCGGCAATCTGGGGCGTGAAGGTGTCGGGGTCAATCCTCTTCGCGGTCAGAATAACGTGCAAGGTGCCTGCGATGTTGGCGGATTTCCTCATCAATTTCCCGGCTACCGTTCCGTTACGGATAAAAAGACGCGGGAGATTTTTGAAAAAGAATGGGGCGTTCCCCTTGATGATGAGCCGGGATTGCGCATCCCCAATATGATCGATGCAGCCCATGCCGGAAGTTTTAAAGGGATTTACATTCAAGGCGAAGACATCGTCCAGTCTGATCCGAACAGCCAGCACATCGCCGCAGGACTGGAGGCGATGGAATGCGTTGTCATCCATGACATTTTCCTGAATGAAACATCGAAATATGCGCATGTTTTTCTGCCGGGGTCATCCTTTCTTGAAAAAGACGGCACATTTATTAATGCCGAACGGCGCATAAACCGTATCCGCAAAATCAAGGAACCGCTCGGCGGCTTGGCAGACTGGCAGGGAACCGTCGCTTTATCCAAGGCAATGGGTTACGACATGGATTACAGCCATCCATCGGAAGTGATGGATGAAATCGCCCGCACCACGCCCGCTTTTTCCGGCGTCAGCTATGAAAAGCTGGACAGACTCGGCAGTGTGCAATGGCCGTGCAATGAAGAAAATCCGGAAGGCACGCCCGTGATGCATATTGGCAAAATCGTCCGCAATCCGGGGCGTTTTGTTATCACGGAATTTGTACCGACCGAAGAGAAAACCAATAAAAAATTCCCGCTCATCCTGACAACAGGCCGCATTCTGGCGCAGTATAATGTCGGCACCCAAACACGCCGCACCGCCAATAATGCCTGGTGCAGTGAAGATCTGCTGGAAATCCACGAACATGATGCCGAACAGCGCGGTATCTCCGACGGTGATCTGGTGGCCATTCAAAGCCGCAGCGGTGCCATCAGTCTGCGCGCAAAAATTTCACAGCGCGTCCAACCCGGCGTTGTTTATACCAGTTTTCACTTCGCCGAAAGCGGCACGAATGTTGTGACCACCAAGCAGTCCGACTGGGCAACGGAATGTCCGGAATATAAAGTTGTCGCGGTAGAAGTGCGGCTGACCAATGACTTATCCGACTGGCAGAAGAAAGTGCATCAATCCCACAGGGACGAGCCGCGTTTAACAGCGGATGCGGAATAGATTATGAGCCATCCGCGCACAGGACATGTCACGGTCAAAGCCTATAACCGGGAGGGCCAACACAAGAAAGAGATTGATAAGAACATCGCCTCCGAAGTTCCGGTTGCTTTTGTTTATAACGACATCTCCCATGCTGTCATGATGTGCACGCCGCAGGATCTGGAAGATTTCGCACTAGGGTTCAGTCTGAGCGAAGGCATTATTGACAAGGCCGCAGACATAAAATCCATCGACATCCGGGAAGAAGAGAACGGCCTGCTTTTGACAATACAAATTCCGGACGAAAACTTGATGGGTGTTCTGCGCCGCAAGCGCAATTTATCCGGTTCCACTTCCTGCAGCCTTTGCGGTATTGAAAGCCTGGAAGAAGCTCTTCGCATGCCGCTGCCGCTTGAAAGCCCCCTGCAGATTTCCGCCAACGCCATTTATAAAGCCTATGATGATTTACCCCTGCATCAGCCGGAAAAACAAATAACCGGTGCCGTACACGGTGCGGCCTTCGTTGACGGAGATGGCAATATCATGCTGCTCCGCGAGGATGTCGGCCGCCATAATGCGCTTGATAAGCTGATTGGCGCCTCCCTGACTGCGGGGATATCTCCGCGAAGCGGTTTTGTTCTTCTGACAAGCCGCTGCAGTTCTGAAATGGTTCAAAAAGCCGTTTCCTTTGGTGCGCCAATATTGGCGGCCATATCAGCGCCGACAAATCTGGCTGTCACACTCGCCGATGCCGCCAATCTGACACTGGCTGCACTGGTACGGAAAGAGATGTTTATAACCTTCACCCATCCCGACAGAATCATCGCCCCCTAAAGGAATATGCGCCTTTATTTCCAGCAATTCCTTTTCTTTTGCAAATATTTGAAATATGTAATATAATATGTAAACGGCGGTGATGTATGAGTAACGGAGAAAAAAATCTGGGGCGGGTTACCCAAGAGGTCGTTACAGACCCTGGTGTAGGCTTTGGCGTGCGCAACGCACTTCTTTTCGCCGCCAACGCCAACGCCGTTGGCCTTGGCGCAACACTCATCGCCGCATCCATCGCAACGATAACCAAAACCCTCTCCGTCATGCAGCCGGAATTTCTAAAAAAACGCCCTAATCTTGACCGTATTACACGCGACAGCAGAACACCTTTACAGGCAATCGCCCTGTCTTTGCTGGTTGTGGGCGTCACCTCTCTCGCAATGGGGGCATTTCTGCCTGCGGCAACCAGCCTCCTTTTTGCTGTCGCAAATTTCAACAGTGCGGAAAGCATCGCCGCGCGTATGCGGGCGGAAAAATTTCCCGACAAAAAAACAGATCACGGCAAGGGTTTTAAAAAGTTTATGAATTTGACCTTTAAACGCCCGGATCTTTATATCAATGTCGGCACGGCCCTCTCGGGCTTGATGGCGGGTGGAGCCGCCTGGATCGCCTTTCCTGCTATCGCGCTGGCATTTGGTATTTCAATGTATAATGCCATGAACAACAAACAGGAATGTAACGGTCACCCAAAAATAATTTCCGCCATGGCAACGACGGTATTTGCTGGCATTGGTTTTGCCACCGGAAATTTTCTACCAGCAATCTCGCATCTCATTGGTGCTGGCGTATTGGTAAATATTGAAAGCCGCGTTACCCCGGGCGGCATCAGACAAGTTCTAAAAGATATAGGGAATGGCATTAAATCCGCTGTCACGCCAAAAAAACAGGCACTGCCTTCAGCGACCATTCCTGCGCCAAAAATGTCACAGGACAAGACAACTGTGCCGTCTGCCGGTAAATTATCCCAGGAATTTAGCGCAGCACCGAAACCCGCCAACCAGAAAACCACTTCCAAAATGGGCCCTAAGCGCAACCAGAGGCCGCAGCGCAAATGAAATCTCAGGCCGCCAAAAACTGCCTTTCATAAAAACGCGGCATTATTTCTATGTTAAGAAATAAAGGCTAATATAAAAGAAGTGAGAAGGGAAAGAAAATGACTGATAATACGATACAAGCAGGCAGCTTCCGGATTTTTGCCACCCATGTCGAAAGTTCCGGACTGCGCGGCTTTGAAGATATTGTCAGCGCCCATATCAACACATGGGGGAATACGGTACAGGGGCTGTGCAATTTCCATCACGGCACGATTGACACAATGACCGACACCTCCCTTGCCTATTTACAGCAGGATTTCTTTGACCGGCTGGATGATTTACGCACCCACACCGAAGAACATCGCAGCCGGTTCCAAAATGTTCTGGATAACCCGCCGTCAAACACAACAAAATGTTGCGACATCAATATCCACAGTCCGAAACAACTGAAAACAGATGCGCTGTTTGAGCTGGTTGATCATTTACCGGAGCAGGACAAAGAACGAGGGCTGAAAATTTTAAACCACGCCGGATATGCCGTATATCAAATGATGCATGAGGCGGCTTTGCTTGAGGAAGATCTGTTGAAAACCATAACACCGGAACGTGATGCCCTCAACATCGCCCGCGGCAAGGACGTGATTCCGCCACTGACGCAGAATGTCAAATATCATAAGGAAGTCGCCGCCGATTGGTCTGCGCTGCAAAATCGTGCAGCAAACAATTTGCAGCACGGATCACCGCAACAGCAGCACCGCCAACCGCAAAGATAAAAGCAACTTTTCCTGACTACATCTGATTTTCCGAGCGTATCTAACGTCCGAAACGGAATTTTCCGGTGCCGTTTTTCATACGCGGGGGCGCAATCTTGGCTTTCACAGCGGCAAGACCTTTTTCCAGCGTCTCGGTGGGTGTGTCTTCGGTCGTATCAAGGATATGCGCATCATCAGCGGGACGCAGCGGCGAGAATTGGCGGTTCATATCCCGCGCATCACGCAGGGTAATATCTTTTAACACCATCTCCGGCGTCAGACCGGGATTGTCATCTTTCTGCTGTTGGTAACGACGCTTCGCACGTTCCTCCGGTGTCGCAGTAACATAAAATTTAACATCGGCCTGCGGGAAGACAGATGTTCCGACATCGCGTCCGTCCAGCACGGCACCTGCGGCATTATCTGGCGGGTTTTTGACAAAATCCTCCTGATAACTGCGAACGGCGGCCTGCGCTTCCTGCATCGCACCGATATGCGGTGTCGCGTCCTCGACCCGCGGCGTACGCAGATCAGGATTTTTTAACACCGTATCAGGCAGAGGATATTTAATTGTCTCCAGAACCGGTTTGACATCTTCAACATTCGTCGGGTCGCCGCCGCGCTCCAGCACTTCATGGGCAATGGCGCGGTAAATCGACCCCGTATCGAGATAGGCATAGTCGAGACGCGCCGCCAGCGCCTTCGCAAATGTGCCTTTGCCACTCGCAGCCGGGCCGTCAACAGCAACAATAACCTTTCGCGATTGTTCGGACATGAATGTCATTCTATATGAAAACGCCGACTGCCGCCATAATAATCATCAACAGCACAATACAATTGACATAAAAGAAAATTTCAGCAATACTCGCAATATATTCACGTCACATCCATAGACATGCGCTATTTAAGGGCATTGTGGATCTCAGGGGCATTTATATTGCGTTGTCGATTGACCGTTGCAACGCGCTTGATTGTCAAGGAGGCCGTGATGAGAAAACAGAATTCCGCACATATCACAGAAAAATTTTTTCAAGCGATTGAACAAGGAGATATCGCATCTGCCCGAACACTGATCCAAGAGGGTTTTGATGTCAACACAAAGGAAAGATTTGGAAAAGCAGCCTTAATTTATGCCGTGCAAAAAAATAATTGCGAGATCATCCATGTGCTCATCAAATATGGGGCAAGCGTCGATATACAAGATCCTGCCGGCAACACGCCGCTTATGATCGCCGTGCGTGAAGGCCGTAATGAGGCAGCCAGAATACTATGTGACGCCGGTGCCGATTTATCGCTTACCAATCATGCCGGAAAAAACGCCTTAGAGATTGCCCGCAATTTCGGGCGACCGGACTTGGTAAAACTGATTACAGAAGATGTGCCACGCGCACGGCAACAAAAACACCGAAATGAACGCCTGAGGCGTTTTCGGGAAACAGCCAAACGGCGATACCGCTGATATCCCGTTTCGCAGTACAATAAGGAGGTAACAATGGCAGACATTAAAGCAAAAAAAATATTCACCGAGACGTTGGAATCCGGCCTCGCATATGGCGTCGCTGTGAAAGTCGTCACTGCGGAAGATATTGAGGCCCTGGCCCCTGCAAATCTGCCTGCCGAAAAGCTCTGGCATCGCGCGTTTGAAGAGCTGTCTGCTCCGGAACAGTCATTTCTGCAAGATATCGTTGAACAGTTTCACACAAAGCATGCAGACCCCATTGCCGGAAATCCCGTCCAGCGTGAAAAAACGCGGGACATGATTGCCAAAGGAATATATTCGGAACTGCAAAAGACCCGTCTCACAAACAAGGGTGCCAGTTTTACAATTACTGCGCCACTCATGAAAAACGCGTTTGCCCCGGAGGTCGGAGAGAACGCTTATGTTGAACGCAGCAGCGCCATCATTGTTTTACGCACCCATGCTGCGCCCGCCGATATCGTGCGCACGGTTTTGTCTATGGATCCGGCTGATGTCATTTTCCCGGATATTGATCCTGATGCGTGGAACTATTTTACGCTGGAACATGAACGTGCTCATTGCGCAGGCGCAGACGAAGCGCAGGCGGATATGATCGCCACCGCCCATTACATCAGAGCATTCGGCAAAGATGATGTGCCAAAGCTGTGGGAAAAGCTGCGCGGCGTCTCGGCGATGCTGGACGCAATGCATGGCGTTGCAACCGTATTGGCACCGAAAATGCTGTCGCCGGAGCAACTGCAGAGCGCCGGTTTAGGCACGCAGCAGCAGCGTCAGGTCAAGCTCTATAATATCCAGCGCTATGGATGGGGCCCCGTGACCGGCCTTAAGAAACAATTGGCACTGGGCATTAAAGGAAACAAGGCATTAACATCGGCCGATATTCATGCGCTGCGCTTTACCGATATTGATACGCAAAGCGAAAAGCTTATGAATTTGGCGGCAACTTTGATGGACAGTAATCCGTCTATCAATCCGTTTAATCCCGATTTAAAAGAGCTGGTCGCAACTGCGAAAAACATATTGCCGCAGCTTAGAAAAGAGATGGATGAAGCACAGAGCCCCATCGATAAGGAAAGTGTTATGCTGGCGGAAGATTTTGTTTGCTATGCCGATGCGGTACTGGGAACAGGACCGACAGCGCAGAAGAACGCAAATCCATCAGCCCCAAAACCATCGTGATTGCGCCGCTAAAGCGTATATGTCCTGTAATAATCCGGCCCATCCTTCCCCGGTCATGAAGCCCGCTTGACTTTTTTCATAATTCGGTATATTCTTCTGCACGCATTTCAAATAAACGGATAAGGGCAAAAAGTATGGGCGTGAAAAAGTCATTCGCACAAGGCGCACGGGAATATAAAGAG
>SBHI01000097.1 GCA_006226225.1 Alphaproteobacteria bacterium | reverse complement strand
TGGAAATGCGTGTAATTGCCGAAGGCATCGAACATCCGGAAGAAGCTGCGGAATTGCGGAAACTGGACTGCGAATACTGCCAGGGATTTTGGTTTGCCAAGCCGCAGCCGCTGGAGGAAGCCGCCGCGCTTTTGCAAAACTGGACACCGCCCTCCTATCAGGTGGATAAAGCCGCAGGGGGCAAATAACGCCATGCACATCGTTATTATCGGGGCGGGAATTGTCGGCACCATGACCGCTTATTACCTTGTGCAAAAAGGCGTGCAAGTCACGATGATCGACCGGCATGAAAAAGCCGGAACCGCCGCCAGCCGCGCCAACGCCTCGCTTTTGTGCTATGGGCAGAAATCCCCGCTCGGCACGCCGGATATCTGGCGAAAAATTCCGACCGTTCTGCTGGGGCGCGACCCGCGCATCAAAATCCAGAAATATTTCAGTCCGACCTTGTATTTCTGGCTGGCGGGACTTTTGAAAAACAGCGTCTCCGACCGTTACCGTCTGAACTACCTCTATCTATCCGAGCTGGTGGAAAACAGTCGGGAACTGATGGAAGAAATCATTGCAAAGCACAACCCGTCTTTTGATCACCGCCGGAACGGTCGTTTAAATCTGTATCCCGATGCGGCCGCACTGGAAAAAGGCAAAGCGCATATATCCTTGTATGCGGAGCGTTTTGATATTGATTTCAGCATTTTATCAGCAGAGCAGTGCATAGAAAAAATCCCGTCAATGAAAGACCGGAAAGCGCCGCTAGCCGGCGGTATTTTTACGCCGCTTGACGCATCCGGCAACTGTGAGAAATTTATTGACGAGATCATTGAAAATTACCTTATTCCCAGCGGGCTATTTCATTTTATGCCGCATACGGACGCACAACGTCTGGTTGTAAAAAACGGTATGATTGAGGGGTTGATGACGGATAAAGACGCCCTCGTCGCCGATCATTTCGTCTTGTGTAACGGAGCATGGGCTTCCGAATTTCTGCGCCCCTATCAGATATATCTGCCGGTTTATCCCGTGAAGGGCTATCATATTCAATGCGATATGCCCGACGGGGTCAGTCTTGAGCCGAATGTCATGGATACCTACAGCAACACGGTTGCCATGCAGCTGGAAAATCGGCTGAAACTGTCCACCGGTTTTATTTTTAACGGTTTTAATGCCGATGTCCCGAAAAAATATCTGGTCAATCTGAAAACTGCGGCGCAAGAGATTTTCCCTAACCTCTCATTACAGAACATTACTGTAAACAAAGGTTTTCGCCCCTACACACCCGACAGCCTGCCGATTGTCAAACCCTCGCAAAAAATCAGAAACCTGTCTTATAACCTCGGTCACAGTATGCTGGGCTGGACACTGGCCCCCTCGACCGGAAAACAATGCGCGGAACAGATTGCCCATTTCTACGGATTGCCGCCATGACCTTTTCCATTCTTGCCTTTGACCGCGAACAGGCGTTGATCGGCAGTGCGGTTGCCAGCAAATGGACAGGGGTCGGCGGATGCACGCAGTTTTTTCGCCCCGGCACAGGGCTGGTCAATATCCAGAACCATTCCTATGCGCAGGTGGCCTACCGCGTTCTGGACAATATTGAAGCCGGTATGGATTTACCCGCAAGTCTTGAACAAGCCCTAAGCACTGACAGCGCCCGTGAAAAGCGGCAATGTATTCTGGCGGATTTACACGGCAGATTTCATGCCGCTTCAGGAACAGACTGCAACGGTATCTTCCACCACAAGATCTCGGATAATTGCGCAGCCGCAGGCAACACACTCGCCAACACTGATGTGATTGATGCCATGATCGATGCCTATGAAAGTTCTGCTTCGAATGTGATGACGGAACGGCTGCTGGAAGCTCTTGAAGCCGGACAAGCAGCGGGCGGCGATATACGTGGACAAGAAGCCGCAGCCGTCAAAGTCTATAAAACCACTTATCCCGTTCAGCGTTTTTATCCGATTGATCTGCGTGCCGACAGCCATGATGCACCGCTTGAGGAATTACGCCGCCTTTACGCCATCTTCGGCGAAAATGACCGCCGCGTTGAGTTTTAATCCTTTGATGCGCTATACTTGCCACAGCATTTTTTAAAGGAGACAGCGCCATGAAAAAACTCTTCGCCGCAATATTCTGCACCGCCCTTCTGCTTGCCGGCAGTCCGGCGCACGCCACACCTTCAGACGCCGTGCAAGCCACCCCCATGCCGCCGGAAGCAGTTTCACCGACTCATGCGATCGAAGCCGCCGCCAATCAGGGCGACCGCGATGCACAATATACGCTGGGGACGTTCTATATGCACGGTCACCACAAACAGCAAAATCACGAGCTGGCGGAAAAATGGCTGAAACAAGCCGCCGAAAACGGCCAGAAAGACGCTCTCGGCAAGCTGGGGCTGCTTTATGCCGCGACACCTTTCAGCAACTATCCCGAAGCCTGTTTCTGGCTGACGCTTGCAGCCCATGAGGGCGATGCGGCCTCGACCGCGTTACTGGAAAAAATACGCGGCCATCTGACCAAGCAAGAAAAAGCCGCCCTGAATGAGCGGCTGGTACAATGGATTACAACAAATAAGACGGAAACGGCGCAATAAACCCGCTTATCCGTGGCGCTGACCGCCCTGTTTTTTCATGCCGGTTTTAAAATCAGCCGCCATATCGCGTTTAACGGCTTCATCAACCAGCTTGGCAATGCCGTCTGCACCGTTTTCACGGCAAATATCGGCAATTTCTTGTGTTCTGGCATCAGCGGGAAGTGCATCAATCAACAGATCGTCGCCAAAGCTGCGCTGCATTGCAGGCAGAACGGAACTGCAATATTTCAAGATTTGTTTCACGCGTTTATCGGGATCCGCCGCACCACGGTTAAAGGCAATGCGGGCGACGATAATTTTCGGCATTTCCATGACGCGGACACTATCGGAAAAAACCTCCGCAGGGCTCGCACCATCAGGCGCATTTCCGGCAGATTTCACAACATTTTTGATAAAGCTTTCGACGATTCCTTCCAAGACCTTGACTTGGCCTGCATTGTATTTCGGCATAGTGCCTCCCTTGAAATTCGATTCCTGTCATTTAAGAAATGTGACGGGTAATTTCTCATAATTCTTTATTTTTGTCAAGTTGAATTATGGAAAAAAATAACCTCTGAAAAAACATTGCCCCACCCCCGCTTTTACGGCTATATAATGCACCCATGACCACGGCACAAACGCATATTTCCCCGACCGATCCCAACGCGGCGTTTTCGGGACTGACGCACCGCAATCCGGATATTGCGGATTGCCTTGACCGTTTGCGTCTGCTGCAGCCGCTGGAAATGATTTCCGCCCCTGCAAAAACCCGCATGCTGCCGCTGCTGAAAAAAATGGGCGACCCGCATCTGGCAATCCCGCCGGTTATTCACGTCGCAGGAACAAATGGCAAGGGATCGGTACTGGCTTATCTGCAGGCGGTGTTTGAAGCTGCCGGTTATGACGTGCATAAATTTACCTCCCCCCATCTTGTGCATTTTAACGAGCGGATTGTTCTGGCGGGAGAAGATATCAGTGACGAGCTGCTGCTGGATGCACTACAAGCCACAGAGCAAGCCGTTGCAGGCGAGAATATCCGTTTTTTCGATGCAGCAACGCTGGCCGCGCTTTATGCTTTTGCCTGCGTCCCTGCCGATATCGTGTTGCTGGAAACGGGAATGGGCGGCAAGCTGGATTCTACAAATATTTTCGATGCGCCGCTTTGCGCTGCGCTCTCTACCGTCTCTCTGGATCACACCAGCGTGCTGGGCACAACGCATGAAGAAATCGCGACGACAAAATGCGGCATTGCCAAAGCGGACAAAGCTTTTGTGATCGGACGACAGGAAAAAGACGCGGTTTATGACCTTGCCATAGATATCTCCAAAAACTGCGGTGCCCTGCCTGCCTGCTATGGACGAGACTGGCAGGTTTCCGAATGGGACGCGCTGCTCTCCTTCAAGGGGATGTACAGGGAATGGGTCGTACCGCGCCCGCAAATGGCAGGTTCCTACCAGATCGACAATGCCGGACTGGCACTGGCCATGCTGGAGCAGATTTTGGAAAAAAACAGCTATGACATTGCCGCAGGTGATGTCGCCGCTGGCATCCGGCAGGCACAATGGCGCGGACGGCTGCAGCCGATTACCCACGGCCCGCTTTGCGAACAACTTGGAAAAGGTGAAAAACTGTGGCTGGACGGCGGTCATAACGGCTCTGCCGCGCGGATGCTGGCAGAAGAAATCAAAAAATGGGACAAGCCGACGGATATCGTGCTCGCCCTGTCGCGCAAACGCGACTATACCGAAGCACTGACACCATTGGCACAAGCCGCCCGCAGCGTCACGCTTGTACCGCTGAAAAACTATGAGCAGGTTCTCTACAGCCTGCCCGATCTGCAAAAACTTGGAACAGAAACGGATTTTGACCTGCATTTTGCACCTTCGTGGCAGGATGCCGTGCGCCATCTGGCCGGAGGAGACGGTAATATCCTGATTGCAGGCTCTCTCTATCTTGCCGGTGATGTTTTAAAAGAACATGGTTGATTTTACAGCCAAATCTCTTTAAACCAACGCCTATGACTGATGTAATAAAAACAGATGCGATTATTATCGGCGCAGGGCCTGTCGGCCTCTTTGCCGTGTTCGAGCTTGGGCTGCTAGATATCCGCGCCCATCTGATCGATATTCTTGACCGCCCCGGCGGACAATGCGCGGAACTCTATCCCGAAAAGCCGATCTATGACATTCCCGCCCTGCCTGTTGTCACAGGCCAGGAGCTGACCGACCGGCTGATGGAGCAGATCGCGCCTTTTCACCCCACATTCCATTTCTCACAAATGGCCGATTCCCTTGAAAAAACTGCGGAAGGACTATGGCGCGTCGGTACGGATGACAAAACCGTACTGGAAGCCCCGGTTGTCATTATCGCCGCAGGCGGCGGCAGTTTTACCCCGAAAAAACCGCCGATACAGGGCATTGATGCCTATGAGGGCAAATCGGTTTTTTATGCCGTGCGCAAAATCGACCAGTTCCGCGACAAGAATATCCTGATCTCCGGCGGCGGCGATTCCGCGTTGGACTGGGTTTTAAACCTGCAACCGATCGCCAAATCCGTCACGCTGGTACACCGCCGCGATGAATTCCGCGCCGCCCCCGACAGCGTCAATAAAATGCGCGCGCTTGCCAATGACAATAAAATTACGCTGCATATTGCCGAGCCCGTTGCATTGAACGGACAGGACGGCATGCTGGAAAGTGTGCATCTGCGTTCGAAAACCGCGGGTGAATTTGATATATCCTGTGACACTTTCCTGCCCTTTTACGGATTAACGATGAAACTGGGGCCGGTTGCCGATTTCGGTTTAAACCTGCACGAAAACCTGATCCCCGTGGATACGGAAAAATTTGAAACGAGTACCGCAGGTATTTTCGCCATCGGTGACATCAATCATTACCCCGGAAAACTGAAACTGATCCTGTCGGGCTTCCACGAAGCCGCGCTGATGGCACAGCAGGCATTCCGCTACATTTACCCCGATAAGAAGCTGCGTTTTCAATACACGACCTCTTCCTCGAATCTGCAGGAAAAACTGGGTGTAAAATAGCGCGCAATAGTGTAGATTGACGAAGTTATGAACGAACGCGACGCGACAGATACCCCGCCCGTGCCGCCGCATCTTTTTAGTGTTGTCGGCAGCGCCAAATCCGCCTTCGGCTTTATTGCCGACGAATGGCGCTATCTTGCACGTCTGGCGGCTCCCGTTATTTTTCTGCAAATCGGTTTTTCCGTCGGCTATGCGCTTTTTAAAGACTGGCGCGGTACACCTCATAATAATTTTGAATTCTATCTGTGGGACTTACCCGGCTCCATTATGATGGGCTGGTTTATCTGTTCCCTCGCACGCATGATTGTCTTTGGCGAAAAACTGACCAATCTACCGCTGCGCGATATCCGTTTCATGCAATACCGTGCGGAACTGACCCGTTCATCCATATTTCTGTCACTGCTGATACAGGCCGTCATTGTCGTGCTGATGACCGCTTTGGGCAGTATGATGGACTCGCTGGAAACACTCTCCAAAGCCGAGGGTACTGAATCAGTCCCCGGATATATGTCCGGTCTGATTATATTCATGCTGGTGATGATCTTCTGGAGTGCGCGTTTTCTGGTCACGCCGCTGCTGGTCGCCGTTGATTACCCGATCGGCACATTTTTGCGACAAGCGCGCGGTTTTCTGTTTTCACTGCGCTTGATCGGCCTGACTATTCTCTGCGCATTCCCGGTTTTATTTGTATTTAACCTGATCTTCGCCCTGCTGATCCCCGACCCGCAGCATATGACGGACATACAGCTGATGATGGTTATGGCGTTGAACAAACCCGCCTATCTTGTGGCCTCCGCACTGATTAATGCCGGATATGTCTTTGCCTTGATCGAGATGCTGGGACGGAACAAGCAGATATGAGCGAAAACGGCGGCATGTATATTCTGGCAACCGACCAGACGGGGCAGGAACACAGGCTGGAAGCGCTGGAAGGCTGGAGCATGATGGAAATCATGCGCGACTTTGACCTGAACATCAAGGCAGAATGCGGCGGCTGTATGGCTTGCGCCACCTGCCATGTTTATGTTGATACGGACTGGCTGGACAAACTTTATCCGCCGCAGGATGAAGAAACGGATATATTGGAGGGTGAAGCCTTCGCCGTGCAGGAGAATTCACGGCTTTCCTGTCAAATACTGTTTACAGAGGAATTAAACGGCTTAAAATTAACGCTCGCCCCCGGTACGGAGAAAGATGCGTGAGACGCAATGAAGAAAGGACAACCCGCTATGAGCAGTATTGAGGCGCTGAAAAAAGAAATCGTCGAAACGGTACAGGCCGCAAATGATATGCAGAGCCTTGAGGACGTGCGTATTCAGGCGCTTGGCAAAAAAGGCAAGGTCACCGATTTGATGAAATCCCTCGGCGGAATGGATCCCGACCAGCGCCGCGAAATGGGACAGGCCTTAAACCGCCTGAAAGACGAGATCACCACCGAGATCGAAGCCCGCGCCGCCGCCTTGAAACGCAAGGAAATGGAAGAGCGTCTGGCCGGTGAAAAACTGGACATGACCCTGTCGACCCGCCCCGAACAGCAGGGCAGCATTCATCCGATCAGCCAAACCATCGAGGAAATGATCGCCATTTTCGCCACAATGGGCTTCACGCTGGCGGAAGGGCCGGAAATCGAAGATGATTTCCACAACTTTACCGCCCTGAACTTCCCGCCCGAACATCCGGCACGGCAAATGCATGACACTTTTTACCTGCCCAATGACCCGAACGGCAAAGGCGAGGAAGCAACACGTTTACTGCGCACCCATACCTCGACCGTGCAAATCCATGTCATGCAGGAGCAGAAACCGCCGATCCGCGTTATCACGCTGGGCCGCACCTTCCGTTCCGATTACGACATGACACATACGCCGATGTTCCATCAGGTCGAAGGACTTGTCATTGATAAAACCACCCATATGGGGCATCTGAAACATTGCCTGAGCACCTTCTGCAAAAAATTCTTCGGTGTCAGTGATCTGCCTGTGCGTTTTCGCCCCAGCTATTTCCCCTTTACCGAACCCTCCGCCGAAATGGATATCGGCTGTGCCGTTAATGACGGCAAGCTGGAAATCGGCGCAGGGCAGAACTGGATGGAAATTCTGGGCTGCGGCATGGTGCATCCGAACGTCTTGAAAAACTGCGGCATTGATCCGGAAGAATATCAGGGTTTTGCCTTCGGTATGGGAATTGAGCGCGTTGCGATGCTGAAATACGGTATCCCCGATCTGCGCACATTCTTTGAATCCGATATCCGCTGGCTGCGCCATTACGGTTTCGGCCCTGCCGAACAGCCGAACACGGCGCTGCGTTCGGAATAAGAGAAAAACAAGGAAGAGAAAAATGAAATTCACATTGTCATGGCTGAAAGAATATCTGGACACGGATGCCTCGCTTGACCGTATTGCCGAAACCCTGACCTCCATCGGGCTTGAGGTTGAAGGCATTACCGACCCCGCCAAAGATCTGGACGGTTTTATCGTCGGTGAGGTGGTTGAATGCGGCCCGCATCCCGATGCCGACAAGCTGCAAGTCACCACTGTCGATACGGGCACGGAAAAACTGCAAGTTGTTTGCGGCGCACCGAATTGCCGTCTGGGACTAAAAGGCGTTTTTGCGCCGTCAGGCAGTTATGTGCCGGGGCTGGATATCACGCTGGGCAAAGCGAAAATCCGCGGCGTGGAATCAAACGGTATGCTGTGCTCGGAAAAAGAGCTGTGCCTGTCCGATGAACATAAAGGTATTATCGTTCTGCCCGCCGATACGAAAACCGGCACGCCTGCAGCCGAAGTGCTGGGGCTGGATGATCCGGTGATTGAAATCGCTCTCACACCAAACCGCGGCGACTGCGCGGGTATTTACGGCATTGCCCGTGATCTGGCTGCCGCCGGTCTTGGCACATTGAAAACGCCGGATACATCGCCCGTCAACGGCAGTTTCGACTCTGCCGTCACGGTCAGCATCAAAGACGATGCGAAAACCGCCTGCCCCTGTTTTATCGGGCGCACGATCAAAGGCGTCAAAAATGCCGAAAGTCCCGCATGGCTGCAACAACGCCTGACGGCAATCGGCCTGCGTCCGATTTCAGCGCTGGTCGATATCACAAATTTCTTTACGATTGCTTTTGCGCGCCCGCTGCATGTCTATGATGCCGACAAGCTGCAAGGCAATATCCATGTCCGCCTGTCCAAACAAGGCGAAGAAATCGACGCATTGGATGACAAACATTACGAGCTGTCTGACGGCATGACCGCCATCTGTGATGATAGCGGCGTTCTGGGGCTGGGCGGCATTGTCGGCGGTGAGCCGTCTTCCGTCAGCGAAACCACCGAGAATGTTTATCTGGAATGCGCCCTGTTCGACCCTGTTGCGATTGCCGCCACCGGACGTGCTTTGCAAGTCGACAGCGATGCGCGTTACCGCTTTGAACGCGGCGTTGACCCCGCTTTCGTTGAAGCAGGTGCAGAACTGGCCACCAAGATGATTTTGGAACTCTGCGGCGGTGAAGCCAGCAAAACCTGTATCGCAGGCGCTGCCAAAGCACCGGAAAAAACCGTTCAATACGATCCCGCCCTCTGCAGCAAACTCGGCGGCCTTGACCTGCCCGAAGCCCGCCAGACAGAAATTCTGGAAACGCTCGGTTTCGATGTTGCCAAAGACTGGACGGTCACCGCCCCAAGCTGGCGTCCCGATATCGACGGCAAGGCCGATATTGTCGAGGAAGTGCTGCGCATTCACGGCTATGATAATATTGAAGATGTCGCGCTGGAGGCCAATGACAATCTGCCGCCGCCACTGTCACTACTGCAAAAGAAGCTATCAGTCACCCGCCGCATTCTGGCAGGGCGCGGATTATCGGAAACGGTGACATGGGCATTTATGTCGTCCAAAACCGCCGATCTGTTTGGTGCCGATCTGCATCAAAACAAAGCCGCACTGACGCTCAGCAACCCGATCAGCAGTGAACTGGACATGATGCGCCCGTCTCTGCTGCCCAATCTGATTGACGGCGCAGCGCGTAATATTGCGCGCGGCCATGCCGATGTCGGCCTGTTCGAAGTTGCCAATGCCTATATCTCCACCGCCAAAGCAGGACATGTGATGACAGTGGCAGGCGTCCGCACGGGCGATGCCGCCCCGCGTCATTGGAGCAGCGTTCACCGCCCGACGGATGTCTATGACATCAAAGCGGATGCGCTTGCCGCACTGGCCGCCTGTGGCGCGCCCGTGGACAAACTGCAGCTGACGGAAGATGCACCGGACTGGTATCACCCCGGACGCTCCGCCTGCCTGCGCCTTGGCCCGAATGTGCTGGCGCAATTCGGCGAAATCCACCCCGCCGTGCTGGATGATATGAATACGGGCGCACGGGTTTACGGTTTTGAAGTCTTCCCCGAAAATGTTCCGCAGCCGAAAAAGCAAAGCGGCACGGCGCGCGAGCCGTTAAACGCCTCCCCTTTCCAGCCAGCCTATCGTGACTTTGCCTTTTTGGTGGATGATGCGCTGCCGGCGGAAAAACTGATCCGCGCCATCCGCAATGCGGATAAGGATTTGATTGCTGCCGTTGATATCTTCGATATTTACAAAGGCAAAGGCGTGCCGGAAGACAAAAAATCCGTTGCGCTTTATGTGACGCTGCAGCCGCGCGATGCCACGCTGACGGATGCCGATTTCAAAGCCTTTACGGATAAAGTCGTCGCCAATGTCGAAAAACAGACAGGCGGCACACTGCGCGGGTAAGAATAAGCCTGCTTTAAGGCTTATTCGCCGTCCTTGTCGTTTTGATTGTTCTGCTGTTGCTGTGCAACTTGCAGCAGCGTTGCAAAAGGGCGGCTGGTGCGTTGCTCGGGCGGCAGCAAGGCTTCAGGTGCTTCGATATGCCCCTCAAAGGCCACACCTTCGGCGCGCGGGTAATCCGGCAGTGCGATGGAAATCTGCTGCGCCACAATTTCTCCCAGATCAATCACACCATCCTCGACAGGCTCCAGCGCCAGATCGGGCATCACCATATCCTCGGCCAGCTCCTGCTCTTCTTCGGAAAAAGTAATATCAAATTCCGTATCAATAACGGTTTTCACAGGCTCCAACGTCACAACACATTCCTGCACCGCTTCACAGGACAGCGTTCCCGACAGCTTAATCAGATGCTTGCCCGCACGTTTCAGCACCAGTTTCGCCTGTACATCCGCAAGCGATGGAATACGCAAACGCGCGGCAAGCTCTGCACAATCACGCTCCGTGGCATTGATCACGAATGTCTTTTCTTTGGCATCAATATCGGCAAGCTGGACGATTTCTGACAGCATTTGCGGGCCCCTTTCTTTCACGGTATTCTCTGTGTCTTTTCCGCCGTTTTCTGCGGTTATTCCGTTATAAAGACTGCGCGGGATAAAAATCAATGTTTTTTGTGGAAAACAGCTTGCATTTTCCGCAGAAACCCGTTAAAAAAATCTGTCCTCACACGTAGTAGGAATTTTCCTTTGCGTCCCCTTCGTCTAGAGGCCTAGGACACCGCCCTTTCACGGCGGCAACACGGGTTCGAATCCCGTAGGGGACGCCA
>SBHI01000014.1 GCA_006226225.1 Alphaproteobacteria bacterium | reverse complement strand
GGCACCAAACTGACGCAGCTGAAAAATGCCGTCACGGATATGCTGAATGACTTCAACAGCTATGACGGCGGTGATGTAAAGGTTCATTTCGTACCTTTCTCAACCTCGGCACAAGCAGGGGCAACCTTTGATATCAGCACAGCATCCGGTCTTGCCGCAGCAATCAGTTTCGTGAACGGCTTGTCGGCAAACGGCTACACTAACTATGAGGATCCGATGCAGGATGCGATTGCATGGCTGTCCGGA
Organism: Alphaproteobacteria bacterium; assembly: GCA_006226225.1. GTDB lineage: Bacteria > Pseudomonadota > Alphaproteobacteria > Micavibrionales > CSBR16-224 > CSBR16-224. The sequence continues at coordinate 10,995 of SBHI01000014.1, read as the reverse complement.
AGCGAGCCGATTACGGGTGCGGAAAACTATACCTATTTCATTAGTGACGGTGAGCCTAACCGCTACGTTAACAACAGCGGCAACGCCACAAGCGGCAGCGCCGCAACCGTAATGGATGAAATCGGCGCTGACGGCACTCCCGCAGACGGCACAAATGAAATTGCCAGCCTGCAATCCCTCAGCACGGTGATCGGTATCGGTATCGGGGTCAGCTCCACAACGCTGGGACGTCTGGATCTGATCGATTCAAACGGTGACGCACTGAATGCCTCTGTTGATGATCTCTCAGCCACGCTGACAGGTGCAAGCCCGCTTAACCAACTGAGCTCCGTCGGTGACGATGTTCTGGTCGGCGGTGACAGCGGTGACCTTATCTTTGGTGATGCTTTGTTCACCGACGGTCTTGCTGCGGCACATGGCTTTGACACCCTGCCCGGATCGGGATGGGAAGTCTTCGCCCGTCTTGAAGCAGGCGAAAGCGCCATCAAGCCGGACTGGACGCGTGCGGATACGATTGAATATATCAAATCCCATGCCGAAGAGCTGGCAGCAGAGTCAATCGGCCCGTCCGGACAGACCCGCGCAGGCGGTGACGACCATATCTACGGCCAGGGCGGTAATGATTACCTCTATGGTCAGGAAGGTGATGATATCCTTTACGGCGGCGACGGCGATGACATTCTCTCGGGTGGCAGCGGGGCGGATACCTTTATCTTCCACGCGGGCGATACCGGTGTGAATACGATCACCGATTTTGATGCCGCACAGGGCGATACGCTTGATATCAGTGATGTTCTGGCCGGCTTCGACCCGCTGGCACATACGCTGTCCGACTTCGTTAAGGCAACACCGGATGGCGGCAATACGCTGCTGCAGGTGGATCCGACCGGAAGCGGAAGCTTCCAGACGATTGCCGTGCTTGAAGGCGTAAACAGTGTTGATGTCGATGCACTCTTCACAAGCGGTAATCTGATTGCCTAAGCACGGGCGAAGGAATTAAATCGCGTAAACGCAATTGGATAGTTTTGATTGCAGAACGCAAAGGATTATTGCATCATAGAAAAGACTTCTATATAAGGAGGACAACGGAGAGCGTTGTCCTCCTATCATCTTGAAATGAAGGAAAAAGAATATGTATAAGCGATCGGGGAAAAAGTTTTGGCAATGGGGTGCCGCAATTGCTTTATCCTGCCTTTTGGCAGTTCCTGCCATGGCGGAAACGCCGGCAATTCAAGTGTCCGGTAAGGACAAAGATGTGACATTGATGGATGCGATCGGCAAAGGGCTGATTATGAATCCGGAATACCGCATTGTTGCCAATGACCGCCGCGCCACAGATGAAGAGCTGGAACAGGCAAAAGCCCTGTGGAAGCCTTCCGTTGATTTTATCGGCGAAACCGGCTGGGAATATACCGATACACCCAACATCAACGAAGAAAGCCTGTGGCACAACCGTGCCTCTTTGACATTGACACAGCTGCTCTTTGACGGTTACGGCACGCAAAGCGAAATCAAACGCCAGACGGCGCGCGTTGAATCAACCTCCAACCGTGTTGCGGAAACCGCCGAATTTCTTGGCCTCAGCATCACCGAGGCATTCTTTGACGTATTGCGCCAACGTGATCTCTTGTCAATCTCCCGCGCCAATGTGCAGGATCACCTGAAAATTCTCGACACGATCAGTCAGGGTGTCTCCAGCGGCACAGCCACGGAAGGCGATCTGGCACAAGCCGAAGCGCGTCTGGCATCCGCCCGCGCAACGGAATCATCCATTCGCCAGTCTCTGCGCGAAGCAGAAGCCCTCTTCATCCGTCAGGCGGGTGAAATGCCGGAAAACCTTGTTTTCCCGAATGTGCCGCGCGACCTGTTGCCGCAAACGGTTGAAAACGCCGTCACGGACGCGATAACCAAAAGCCCGACTCTGGCCGTTTTTGAATCGGATATTGATGTAGCCCATGCCGAATTTGAAGGATCCGGCTCCACGCTTTACCCGCAGGTTAATCTGGAGGTCAACGGTACCGCATCGGAAGATATTAACGGTATCCAAGGCACAGACACCCGCGCATCCGCACTGGCGGTCGTGCGCTGGAACCTGTTCCGCGGCGGCGGAGACAAAGCCCGCCAACGTGAATTCATGTACCGTCATGCGATTGCCAAAAAGCGCCGTGCCGATGCCGCCCGTCAGGTTGAAAAAGACGTCCGCGATACATGGGCCGGTATGGTTGCCGCATCCGAACGTGCCGCACGTTTTCTGGAGCAGGCCAATGCCAACGAGAAAGTCGTCGGCGTTTATCTTGACCAGTTCAGCCTTGACCGCAGAACGCTTCTTGACGTTCTTGATGCGCAGAACGAGCTTTTCGTTTCCCGCTCAAGCCATGTCAACGCACTCTATACCGAAATCTTCGGTATCTACCGCCTGCTGGCCCTGCAAGGACAATTGCTGGACTCCGTCGGAGTCGAGCGTCCGCGCGAAGCCAGTCTTGCGAACTAAAAACGCATTTTCCAATCCGGATTTCGGGGCGCACCCCCGTCATCCGGTTTCCGGAGGTCTTTGATTTTGGGTAAAGACGACAAGAACAAGCCGGACAATGCCGCCGATACCGCCCCCTCAGGCGGCGGTAAAAACCCCGCCGCCGCAATGGCTCAGGCCCAGAAAAATCAAAACAAATCCGAACAGCAGATAGAACAAGCCGTTGCAGAAGCGGCAGCGCAAGCCGCACTCAATCCCGCCGCGCTGGAAGCCGAAAGGCTGTCACTGGATGATCCGTTGATGGAATGCCTTGCCATGTTGGCAGGGGAATTCGGACGCCGCGTCACCGCTGTTGCCTTGGCTGCGGGGCTACCGGTACCGACACATGGTCTTGTCACACCGGCTGTTTTTGTCCGTGCCGCCGACCGCGCAGGGCTCACGGCTAAACTTGTCCGGCGCAATATCGCCTTTCTGGCCGGGGCACCAAATCTGCCCTGCATCCTATTACTGAAAGGCGATCAAGCTTGTATACTGCGCCGCCGTATTGATAAGACGACGGTAGAAGTCCTCTTTCCGGAAACACCGGATGCACCGGTAAAAATGACAATTGATGCGCTGGAGGCACGTCACGGTGGCTACGCTTTTTTTGTCCGCGCCCGTGCACGGCTGGATGAACGTTCCGGCCAGAAACAGCAGCAAGAACAGGCACGCCACTGGTTCTGGGGTGCAATTCTGCAGCATCGGAAAATATACTACGAAGTCATTCTTGCCGCCGTAATGATCAACATGTTCGCGCTGGCCAGTTCGCTGTTTATCATGAATGTGTATGACCGCGTTATTCCCAACAACGCCTTTACTAGCCTTTGGGTGCTGGCCATCGGTGTGTTTATCGTCTTCATTTTTGACTTTATCCTGAAAAACCTCCGCTCCTTTTTTCTCGATGCCGCAGGGCGCAAAGCCGATAATACGATTTCCGCGCGCATCTTCGAACAAATGCTCAGCATGAAAATGGATGCCCGCCCGCCCAGCGCCGGTGCGCTTGCCTCCAATATGAGAGAATTCGAAACTATCCGTGACTTTTTCACATCAGCAACAATCGTCGCCCTGATTGACCTTCCTTTTGTTGTGCTGTTCCTGTTTTTGATGTTCCTGATCGGCGGCAAAGTATTTCTGGTTCCAATGGCACTGGCTGTTCTGGTTTTGGCGCTTGGATGGTACCTGCAGCGCCCGCTGAATAAAACCATTGCGAAATCAATGCGTGAGGGCGGGCATAAAAGCAGCCTGATCTTCGAAACTTTGAGCGGACTTGAAACCATTAAAGTGCAGGCTGCCGAAGGCTATATCCAGCGAAAATGGGAGGAAATCGTCGAGCTTTCCTCCGATACTTCTATGGAATCACGGCGGATCGCTTCTTTCGGTGTTAACTTTGCCGCCATGGCCGCCAATCTGGCGACTGTCGGTATCGTTGTTTACGGTACATATCTCATCAGCGAAGGTGAAATATCAATGGGGGCGCTGATTGCCTGCGTCATCCTGTCAGGCCGCACGATGGCACCGCTGGCACAGGTCGCGGGGCTGCTAACCAAAATGGGGCAGTCGAAAGAAGCGCTGGAAAGACTGGAAGAGCTGATGAACACACCAGTGGAGCGCCCGCCAAAACAGGTCTTCATCTCTAAACCGGTCATACAGGGAAATATTTCCTTCAAGGATGTTGTTTTCCGCTATCCCGGTCAATCAACTCCTGCTTTGAATAACATTTCCTTCCAGATTCAACCCGGCGAACATGTCGGTGTTATAGGCGCCGTTGGCTCCGGAAAAACCACACTGGAAAGACTAATACTGAACCTGTACCAGCCTGAAGCCGGTTCTGTACAGCTGGACGGTACGGATGTCCGCCAGATTGACCCTGCCGATTTGCGCCGCAGTATCGGTGTTGTCCAGCAAACGCCTTATCTGTTTTACGGTACAGTACGCGAAAATATCACATTAGGACACGAAACCGTACCGGATAGTGTTGTGCTGCGCGCCGCAGAAATGGCCGGCGTGATGACCTTCCTGCGTGACTCAGAAGCCGGTCTTGATTCTAACGTCGGGGAACGCGGTGAACTGCTTTCAGGGGGGCAGCGTCAGGCTATTGCCATCGCCCGCGCACTGCTTTACGATCCGCAAATCTTACTATTGGATGAGCCGACGGCCTCTATCGACCCCGGTTCCGAACGCCGCCTTTACCGTTATCTGGTCGAGGTCTGCAAGGACAAAACTGTTATGCTGATTACGCATAAAAGCTCGGTTTTAGGTCTGGTCGATAAGCTAATTCTGATGGATCGCGGCCGCATTATTGCGATGGGCCCGCGTGACGATGTCATTCAGCGTCTACAATCGGGCGAATTTATGCGCCCTGCGGGAACGGCGGAAAAGAAAGGGTAACGGGATATATGAGCGGCCGCGAATATGATTCACAAGACCTGCGCCAGATGGATGTCACGCGCGATTATAATGACGAAATGTCGGTTTACGGCATTTCGCGCCGCGAGCATTTGCTGCTCTACACGATTGCCGCATTTTTTGTGATTGCCCTGCTATGGGCGGCCTTTACCGAACTCGAGGAAGTGACGCGCGGACAGGGAAAGATTATTCCCTCCAGTCAGGTGCAGGTTATCCAAAGCCTAGAGGGCGGTATTGTCGAGGAATTTTTGGTGCATGAGGGCGATACCGTGCAGGCGGAGCAAATCCTGTTGCGCATGCGCAATGTACAGGCAAAATCGGAATATGCCTCACAGCGGAAGCGTTACCTGTCACTGCTGGCGGCTTTGGAACGCCTGAAAGCCGAAGCCGAAGGAGAAGAGCCGAATTTTTCCGACGCTTTGACAAAGGAGGCCCCGGATGCCGTCCGCGCTGAGACCGATGCCTATTACGCAAATATGCGCGAATCTTCAAACCAGAGCAATGTTCTGGAGCAGCAATTGTCGCAACGCCGTCAGGAAGTCACCGAGCTGCGTAAACGCATTTCCGACTTGAATAGTATCGTCGCCCTGACGCGCGAAGAGCAGGAAATGATTAAACCCGCCGTCGCGCGCGGTGCCGCGCCGCAAATCGAACTTATCCAGATCGAACGGCGGCTTGCCGAACAGAAATCCGAGCTGAATGGGTTACGCTTGGCCCTGCCGCGTTCCGAGTCTGCTGTCAGCGAGGCTGAAGAAAAAATCAAAGAGCAGAAAAACACGTTCCGCGCCCGCGCCCAGCGCGAGCTGGCCAGTATCCGTCCCGAAATGGTTTCTTTAAAAGAAACGCTGGCGACTTTCCGCGACCGTGAGGAACGCACGGAAATCCGCTCCCCTGTACATGGCACGGTTAAAGACATGAAAATCACAACGGTCGGCGGCGTTGTGCGCCCCGGGGACCCCATATTGGAAATCGTGCCGCTGGGCGATAATCTGCTGATCGAGGCACAGGTGCGCCCCTCCGATATTGCTTTTCTTTATCCTGGGCAAAAAGCTGTTGTGAAGATCACCGCCTATGACTTCTCTATTTATGGGGGGTTAGATGGTGAGGTTGTCGATATCAGCGCTGATACGATCGTTGATGAACGCGGCGAAAGTTTTTACCGCGTCCGCGTCCGCACCAATGAAACCTCACTGCTGTATAACGGTAAGGAACACCAGATTATCCCCGGCATGACCGCCAGCGTTGATATTATCACCGGTAAAAAATCGATTATGGATTATTTGCTGAAACCCTTTATCAAAGCCTCCCGTACCGCCCTGCGTGAGCGTTGATAACGGAAAGAATACTTACTTTTTCTTATTTTTCATCCGCTTTTCCTGCTCATCCCGCATGCTTCGTATACCGCGATCCTGCGCATGTAGATAAGCGATACCGTAAAACACCAGCAGCCAAACAGCGATACCAAGAATACAGCCCAGCGTGTTCGGAACAGGCCACTCCGCATAACTCATTACAGGCGCTTCCCAAACAGGTAGGCCTGTCGCCCCAATAACATAAACGCTAACATACAGCATGACGCCGGTAATGCCGTGATCAAGCCCAAAGATATGATCCATAACACCTGCCAACATGCCCGTCATAATCAGGCAAACCCATGCTTTGAGGATTTCGCTTGAAAACATGTCTCTTTCTAGGCCTCCGCCGCATTTTTTGGGGTTTGCCGCCAAAGCGCATTTTCAATCTTTTCGACCAGTTCCCGATGTGCCTCCAATTCCGCTGCGGGAATTGGAAAGTCACGCGCAGCACGCGCTTCACGGCGCTGCTGCAACCCTGCTACAGAACCGTCATTTTCTTTCTCGCTGTCCTGAACATCACCCGTACCGGAAAATCCCAACCCGTGCTGGCGCCCACCCATCAATTCAAGATACACTTCCGCCAATAGCTCGGCATCCAGAAGCGCGCCGTGCAATGTCCGGTTCGAGTTATCAATTTCAAAGCGACGGCACAAGGCATCCAGCGTTGCCGCCGCACCCGGATATTTTTCCCGTGCCATCATCAATGTATCAACCGCCTGCTCCATCGGCAGCAGCGTTTTTTTCGCCCAGCCGAGTTCTGCATTCAGAAAATTCATATCAAAAGCCGCATTATGGATGACGAGCGGTGCATCGCCGATAAATTCCAGAAATGCGTCAGCGACATCAGCAAAAACCGGCTTATCAGCCAAAAACTCATCAGATAATCCGTGAACGCGGTAGGCTTCCTCCGGCATCTCACGTTCAGGATTGATATAAACATGATAAGTATTGCCGGTTGGAATTTGATGCATTAGTTCAACACAGCCGATCTCAACCAGACGGTGCCCCTCCGCCGGTTCAAAACCAGTTGTTTCCGTATCTAGAACGATTTCTCTCATAAAAATACTATACGCCGCTATGCACTTGAAATAAAGAGCCTGAGTGATATTCTATCAGGACGGTAAAAGCACGGATTTTGAAGGGGAGAGTAGATGGAAATCAAAAAAGTCGCAGTTATCGGCGCGGGTGTCATGGGAAGCGGTATCGCCGCACAAATCGCCAATGCGGGCACTGACGTGCTGCTGCTGGATATCGTTCCGAAAGACGCTGCCGACCGCGATATTCTTGCCAAATCGGCTATTGAAAAAATGCTGAAAACAGACCCCGCGCCACTGATGCACCCGAAAAATGCCCGCCGCATTCGTGCGGGAAATACCGAGGATCACTTAAAAGATATCGCCGATTGCGACTGGATTGTCGAGGCAGTTCTAGAAAATCTTGATATCAAACAAAAACTATATAAGAGGATCGAAGAATACCGCAAACCCGCTGCTGTCATTTCTTCGAACACATCCTCCATCCCGTTACATCTTCTGACCGAAGGGCGCTCGGACAGCTTTAAAAAACACTTCTTGATCACCCATTTCTTTAATCCGCCGCGCTATATGCGGCTGCTGGAGATTGTTACCTCTGGCGATACCGATCCCAATACGGCCCAATATATCGCCTCTTATTGCGATACTGCTTTGGGTAAGGGCATTGTTCCCTGTAACGACACGCCCGGTTTTATCGCCAACCGCATCGGCGCCTTCTGGCTACAGGCCGGTATGAACGAAGCCTTTAATCTCGGCATTTCCGTTGAGGAGGCCGATGCCGTCATGTCCCGCCCCGTCGGCATCCCGAAAACGGGGATTTTCGGTCTGCTGGATCTCGTCGGAATTGACCTGATGCCGCATCTGGCAAAATCACTTCTCTCCACCTTGCCGGCGACGGACAATTATGCCGCCATCCACCGTGATTTTGACCTGGTCGATAAAATGATTGCAGATGGCTATACCGGACGTAAAGGCAAGGGAGGATTCTACCGCCTCAATAAAGAGGGGGGTAAGAAAGTAAAGGAATCGATCAACTTAAAAACAGGCGATTACGCAACATCAGAGAAGGCTACTCCCGCCGCTCTCGACGCCTTTAAAAAGGACGGCTTGCGCGGTCTGGTCAGCAGTTCCGATAAGGCCGGACAATATGCGTGGCAGGTTTTAAGCCAGACTTTATGTTACGCTGCTGATCTGGTTCCGGAAATCGCCGATGACATTTTCGCCGTCGATCAGGCGATGAAACTTGGCTACAACTGGTCAAAAGGCCCGTTCGAGCTGATGGATGCTTTGGGAACAAAATGGCTGGTCGACAAGCTGGCAGAAGAAAAGCGCGACATTCCCGCCTTGCTGAAAGATGTGCACGGTAAAAACTTCTATAAAGTCAAAGACGGCGTCTTGCATTATTTCGGCACAGATGATCAATACCATCCTGTTCAAAGAGCTGATGGTGTGTTGCTGCTGGAAGATATCAAACGTAAATCCAACCCTGTGCATAAGAATGACTCTGCCGCTTTGTGGGATATCGGTGATGATGTACTGTGTCTGGAATTTACCGCCAAGATGAACGCGCTGGATCTTGATGTGATGGCGATGATCCATGCCGCAATTGAACAGATCGACAGCAGTGATACAAGCTATAAAGCACTGGTCATCTATAACGAGGGCAGCAACTTTTCCGCTGGTGCAAATCTTGCCAAGGCGCTGGCTGTTGTTGACGAGGGCAACTGGCCTGCTATTGAAAGCCTGATCACGGAAGGACAACGTGCCTACCGCGCTTTGAAATTCGCATCTTTTCCTGTTATCGGCGCACCGGCAGGTCTGGCGCTCGGCGGCGGTTGCGAAATTCTACTGCATTGCGATGCTATTGAAGCCTATGCGGAAACCTATTGCGGCCTGGTCGAAGTCGGGGTCGGTATCATTCCCGGCTGGGGTGGTTGTAAGGAGATGCTGCTACGCCACCACCATAGGCGTAAAGCGGGCGGCCCCGTCCCGCCGATTGCCGCCGCTTTTGAAACGATCGGCCTTGCCAAGGTTGCAAAATCAGCCGCCGAGGCTAAACAGCTGCTGTTCCTGAAAGATACGGACGGCATCACCATGAACCGCGATCGCCTGCTGGCAAATGCCAAGGCAAGAGCGCTGGAGCTTGCGAAAGATTATACCGCACCGGAGGAAGAAGAGCTGCGCCTGCCCGGCCCTGCGGGACAGCTGGCATTGATGATGGCGGTAAACGGTCTGGCACAAGCCGGACGTGCCACGCCACATGATGTCACCGTATCCGAAGCCTTGACGGAAGTCCTTAGCGGCGGTAAAGACGGCGATGTCACCCACACCGTCACAGAGGAAGACCTGCTGGCGCTGGAACTGCAGGGCTTTATGCGCCTTGTTAAGACGCCTGAAACCCGCGCCCGTATTGACCACATGCTGAAAACAGGGAAAGCCTTAAGGAACTAACCGCAAATATGCCCGTTTTATCCGCCATACTGGATATCATCGTCCCCGGACGCGCCAAGGTGAAAAAACTGGCGCGGGAAAACCGGCGGCTGGAAATGTTCTTGCGCGCCATTCCATGGGAATATTGCGGTTGGAACAAAATCGGCACACAGGCCGTTTCCCCCGGATTTGCCCGTATGATCGGCGCGACAAGCATCGAAACCGTTATGGATGTGCAAGAATTCCTGACCCCCGACGATGCCGCCGCGCTGGACGGGCTTTACGCCCATCTTGCCGAATACGGTGAACCCTTCCAACTGGAAACCCGCCTGCCGGAAGAAGGCAAGGGTGGTGGGCGCACCTTGCGCATGATCGGGAAACGCGGACAAATCCCCGGCATGGCAAGTGATGAGGTTTTCGATGTCATCTGGTTGCAGGATATCACACAGGATTCCGAGCAGATGTCCGATGTATCCGAGGTTCTGAAAACCACCGAAAACCGCGAGAAAAAATGGCGTGACGTGCTAAATGCATTACCCTTCCCTCTGTGGCTGCGTAATCCTGATCTTGATATCGAATGGTGTAACAAAACCTATACCGATGTGCTGGGTGAAGCTTCGGCCTCTATCGTCGCCGAACAGCAGGAGCTGCCGACAACGATTATCGGAAAGAAAGGCAACAAAGGCGAACGCGGCAGCCGCGCGCTGGCACGGCGTGCCCTTGCTGGTAGCGATACGCAAACGGAACAGCGGCATTTGATTGTTGACGGACAACGACGGCTGGTCGAGGTCGCCGAGGTCGGCGGCATGACGGGCTATGCCTATGACATCACCGCACTGGAAGAAATGGAGGCGCAGCTAAAACACCATATCGCCACACATCACGGTGTGCTGGAACAGCTGCGCACCGCCACAGCGGTTTTTGACGGCGATATGCGGCTGCAATTTTATAACACCGCTTATGAACAACTCTGGGATTTGGACGGGAAATGGCTGAATGCCAAGCCAAAACTGACGGAGATTCTCGACCGTTTCCGTGAAAACCGCAAACTGCCGGAACAGGCGGATTTCAAGAAATACCGCCAGCACTGGCTGAAACTGTTTTCCTCGCTGCTGGAGCCTTACGAGGAAATGCTGTATCTACCTGACGGCACGGCACTGCGGATGACGGTTGTGCCGCATCCGATGGGCGGCTTGATTATCACCTATGAAGATGTCACCAGCAGGCTGGAGCTGGAAACCTCCTATAACACGCTGGTCGC
>SBHI01000219.1 GCA_006226225.1 Alphaproteobacteria bacterium | reverse complement strand
TATGTGATTAAAGTGACGGGCATTATCGGCCCTGTCGTGCATGACCACATTAAACGCAATGTCGAACAGGCAGGGGAGGCGAATGCAGAGGCATTGATCCTTGAAATGCACACGCCGGGCGGCTTGCTGACATCGACGCGCGATATTACGCAAACCATTCTGGGATCAAAAGTGCCGGTCGTGACTTATGTCAGCCCGCCCGGTTCACATGCTGCCAGCGCCGGAACTTATATCCTGTATTCCAGCCATGTCGCGGCAATGGCACCGGGAACCAATATCGGTGCGGCGACGCCGATCAGTATTTCAGGCGAGGGGCCGATTGATAATCAGCCGCAGCAGGAAGACGGCGATAAAAAAGGCATCAAGAAAAAAACCGCACCGACACAAAAGCCGCAGGAACCCGCCAATAGTGACGCGCTGGCCCATAAAGCCATGAATGATGCCACGGCTTATATCCGCGGCCTTGCCGAATTACGCGGGCGGAATGTCGAATGGGCGGAAAAGGCCGTACGTCAGGCGGCCACGCTGACAGCCAGCGAAGCGATTGAAGAAAATGTGATCGAGATTGTTGCTGAAAATGTTGAAGATCTTGTCGAACAAATGGATGGACGCGTTGTGAAAATGCAGGATACGGGCGACCGCACCCTGCATACGAAAAACGCCAAGATTATCGAGAAAGAAACCAATTGGCGCACGCAAATTCTGATGATTATTACCGACCCGAATGTGGCCTTCCTGCTGATGACGCTGGGCGGTTACGGCTTGATTTATGAATTCGCCAATCCGGGCACCTTTGTGCCGGGCGTGATCGGTGTGATTTGTATCGTGCTGGGTTTGTTTGCGATGAATGTCATGCCGGTGAATTACGCTGGGGTCGCTCTGCTGTTGCTGGGGATGGGCTTTATGGCCGGAGAGGCTTTGGTGCCATCCTTCGGGGTGCTTGGCATAGGGGGGGCGGTGTCCTTTGCATTGGGGGCAACCATTCTCTACGAGCCGGAACTGACAGGCTACGGGTTGTCATGGTGGACAATCGCCACTGCAACGGGGGCAAGCTTCCTGCTGTTGACGGTGGTACTGGCCTTTGCCATGAAAGGACAGCGCAGCCCTGTTACCACAGGTGAGGAAGGTATTCTTCGCAGTAATGGGGAAGTGTTGAAATGGGCCAATGGCCGCGGAGAAGTCCGCGTGATGGGCGAAATCTGGCAAGCCGTACCTGAAGAATCCCGCAGCTTCCGCAAAGGTGACATGGTAAAAATCGTCAAGGTTGACGGGCTGAAACTGATTATTGCGCCGCAAGAAGATGCTGCGGGCAATGCATAGACAATGAAAACAATGAATACAAACCGCTTTAGAGGAGCTTAAATAGAATGCAATACGGAATTATCGCGTTTCTCGCGCTATTAACACTCATTTTCCTTGCCGCAGCGATCCGAATCCTGCGGGAATACGAACGTGGCGTTGTCTATACACTTGGTCGCTATACGGGAATTAAAGGCCCCGGTCTGATCATCCTGATCCCGTTCGTGCAACAAATGATCATCGTGGATACGCGTGTGCGTACCATCGATGTACCCAGCCAGGATATCATCTCGCATGATAACGTCTCCGTAAAAGTGAATGCGGTGATTTACTTCCGTGTCGTTGCGCCGCAAAACGCGATCAACGAAGTGGCGGATTTCATGCGCGCCACCAGCGAATTGTCACAAACCACGCTCAGGGCGGTTCTCGGTAAGCACGATCTGGATGAAATGCTGTCCAACCGTGATAAATTAAGTGCCGATGTCCGTGAAATTCTGGATACCCAGACCGATGCATGGGGTATTAAGGTGTCCAATGTTGAAATCAAACACGTTGATATTGATGTCAGCATGATCCGCGCCATCGCCAAACAGGCCGAGGCCGAGCGGGAACGTCGCGCGAAAATCATTCACGCGGAAGGTGAGGCGCAAGCCGCCAAAAAACTGGTTGAAGCCTCTGTCACACTGGCGGAAGAATCCGGCGCGATGCAGCTTCGTTATCTGAATGCCTTCCAGACTATCGCCAATGATAAGACGCAGACAATCATTTTGCCGCTGCCGATGGATATTCTGAAAAAGTTCGGTATGGACGAGATCGCCGTCACGAAAAAGAAATCGGCATAAATTCCGAATATTTGACACGCGGGTAGGTGATTTATCCTTCCCGCGTGTTTTTTGTTTTTGACTTGACAGGGCGCGGGATATTGCGTAAATTCTGCCTTCGTTAGAGGTAATTCGAGGGAAAGCAGTGCTGAAAGCGGCTTTGCCTGTGGTTTAGAATAATTTTGGATAAGAGAGAACAACAATGACACGGCTTTGTAAAGTAACAGGAAAAGGCGTCCAGACGGGCAATAATGTGTCCCACGCACATAACAAAACCCGCCGCCGCTTTCTGCCGAATTTGCAGGAAACGTCTTTTTACAGCGAAACGCTGAAACGTAAGATTCGCATGCGTGTTTCCACATCGGCCATCCGCACCATCGAACATAAAGGCGGTTTTGATGCTTATGTTCTGGGTACGGCGGCAAGCAAACTGCCGGCCGAGCTGAGAAAAATCCGCCGCGAATTGCAGGCGAAACGTCTCGCCGCTTAAACTGCTTTCCGGCAGAGCAAAGATTTTCAAAAGGGGACAGCCTATCAGCGTCCCTTTTTGTTTTGGCACATCAGGGGGAATTTCCAAATGTCTTTCGCATTCGATATCACACATCAGGCTTCGGACAGTCATGCAAGACTGGGTGTCTTGACAACACCGCACGGCACGATCGATACGCCGAATTTTATTTTCTGCGGTACAAAGGCTTCGATTAAAGGCCTGACCCCGACCCAGATGCGGGATTGTCAGACGGATATCATTCTGTCCAACACGTATCACCTGATGATTCAGCCCGGCCCCGATCTAATTGAAAAAATGGGCGGGCTGCATAAATTTATGGGCTGGGATGGCCCGATGCTGACCGATAGCGGCGGTTTCCAGATTTTCTCTCTCGGCCATGGCTCGGTTGCGGATGAAATCAAAGGCCGCGGTCTGCAAAAGCGCAATAAAAGCGTATTGAAAATTACCGAAGAAGGAGCGGAATTCCGCTCTTATCTTGATGGTCGCAAAATATTTCTGACACCGGAGAAATCCATTGATATTCAGCGCAAGCTGGGGGCGGATCTGATCGTACAGCTGGATGAATGCACGCCTTTCCATGTGGATAAGGATTATACGGCGCGCTCGATGGCGATGAGTATGCGCTGGGGCGACCGCTCATTGGCGGAATGGAAACGCAAGGATGACGGAAAGCAGGTCATGTACGGCATTGTACAAGGTGGCATCTATCCCGATTTGCGCAAGGAATGCTGCGAATGGCTGCAAAACAGCGGTTTCTTTGGAACAGCTGTCGGCGGGTCGCTGGGCGGCCATAAAGAGCAAATGTATGAAGTCGTCTCTTACTGTACGCCGCATCTGCCGGAAGGGCGTCCGGTGCATTTGCTGGGGATCGGCGGCTTTCGCGATATTTTTGAAGGCGTCAAACTGGGCATGGACACCTTTGACTGTGTGTCACCGACGCGTCTGGCACGCCACGGCTGGGCTTTGAAAAAAGGCGTGGAAAAAGAGCGTATCAATGTGCGTAATGCACGTTTTAAAGAGGAATCAGGCCCGGTGGATGAAAGCTGCGCCTGCCCGTGTTGCCAAAGCTATTCCCTGTCCTACTTGAATCATTTGTTCCGTGCCGGAGAAATGCTGGGAATGCAGCTTTTATCCCTGCACAATGTTTTTACCATGAACCGCCTGATGCGTGAGCTGCGCACCGCGCTTGCCAATGACACACTCAAGCCGCTTGAAAAAGAGTGGTGCGTTTCTTAACCTGTTATTAGCGATTTGCTTGCTATCCTGTAATTAGGTAAGGAACAGGTTGTCAAAGGACCGGCTTTAGGAAAATGGCACTTCAATACGCCTCTGTTTTGTCGAGTGATATGCTGCTGACCGATATTGAAGCTCATATGGAGTGGTTCGGTCATGTGATGCGTGTTGCTTTTTTCCCCGCACAGGCCGCTGCAGAAACATTTGAAATTCCCGTGGCTTTGGTTGCGTGGTGTGTTGATGCCGCCTCCAAGGGCGAGATGGAT
Organism: Alphaproteobacteria bacterium; assembly: GCA_006226225.1. Classification (GTDB taxonomy): domain Bacteria; phylum Pseudomonadota; class Alphaproteobacteria; order Micavibrionales; family CSBR16-224; genus CSBR16-224. Next base: position 7,375 of record SBHI01000219.1, on the reverse strand, counting down.
GAAAACGCCGCCTCCCAATTACACCGTCTGCATGACGAGCTGGCTGACGAGGCCGCGAAATGCGTGCGTCTGGCGCAGGAAGGCACGCAAATGACGCTGGAAGCCTATAACGAAGTGGAACACCGCCTGATCGCCTATATCCAGCAGGTGCGGCGCCTAAGCGAGGAGCTGGCGGGCAGCAGCATGGGGCTTGACCCGGCCACAGGTTTGCGCAGCGTTGCCGGTATGAAAAACGAGGTTGCGCGTGAACTGGATCGCCGTGACCGTAAAGGCGACCCGTTCTGTGTCTGCAATCTTGAAATTGATGCCGTTCCCGCCCTGATGCAGCAGCACGGGCGGAAGACGATGGATGAAATCTATGCCCATGTCGGTGCGATGCTGATGAAATCAATCCGCTCTTTCGATGATGCCTATCACCTTGGGCGCGGTGAATTCGTCCTGTCGCTGAAACATATTGATATTCTGGATGCCTGTTCGGTTATGGACAGGATTCGTGACCAGATTTCAAAGGCACCGGTCTATCTGGACGGTTCTTTCGATCCAAGCTATGTCACCGCCTCTTTCGGTGTGGCGGAACCGGTTCCCGGTGATAAAATCGATGATATTTTCAACAATGCCAAACGCGCATTGAAACAGGCGCAGCACGAAGGCGGCAACTGCGTGATGAACTGGAAAGAGCAGAGCGCATTGCAGCAATACGCGGCGGAAGTCACGACCTTCGATTAAGAGCATTCCCCATTTATCCATATAGTTTGTTAACCGTCGGACGCGCCGTACTCACGTATTGTTATACGCTGCGTGCGGCTTGCCTCGGTTGCTGCCTGTATGAATAAAGCGGAAACGCTCTCGTAATCTTCATCTGCGGCTTGCACTTTTCGTTTCGCACTCTATACTGCCCCTAAAATCGAAAGGGGCAACGCCATGAAAACATATCCCGAATTTCCCAATCTTTTTGTTGTCGATCATCCGCTGGTGCAGCATAAGCTGACTTTGATGCGCAGCGTTGATTGCAGTGTACAGATTTTCCGCGACCTTTTGAAAGAGATCGCCATGCTGATGGGATATGAAATGACGCGTGATCTGCCGACGGAAATGAAAGCGATCACGACGCCGCTGGCGGACATGCAAGCACCCGTGCTGTCGGGGAAACAGCTGGCAATTGTGCCGATCCTGCGGGCGGGGCTTGGCATGTCGGACGGGCTGTTTGATCTGGTGCCTTTCGCGCGCATCGGCCATATCGGCCTTTACCGTGATCCCGAAACCAAACAGCCGGTGGAATATCTGGTAAAACTGCCTTCAACGGAAGACCGCCGCTTTCTGGTAGTTGATCCGATGCTGGCAACGGGGCATTCGGCGGTGCATGCGATTGATGTTTTGCTCAAACGCGGCGCGACTGTGGAGAATATCAGCTTTATGGCGCTTGTCGCCGCGCCGGAAGGCGTGAAAGTGTTTCATGCAGCACATCCCGATGTGCAGCTCTATGTTGCCGCGCTGGATGATCACCTGAATGATAAAGCCTATATCGTCCCCGGTTTGGGCGATGCGGGTGACCGTTTGTTTGGCACGCTGTAAGCGCCTTTCACATCTGAGATTTCTTGACAAATAATATTGTATTATGTTAATGTTTTGGCCTATTAAACAGCCAAGGCATGTAAGGTTATGGATCCTCTTTATCCGGCACGCAGACTGCGTCACAAATTTGCAAAATTCACGGTGAGAAGCTATGAAGAAGGCCCTGCCGTGGCGATCAAGCCTGCGATCGGTATTGCTGCCGCAACGCTGCTGGTGATGGGTGGATCGATGGCACTGGAAGATATCACACTCAATGAAATCACGCCTGATACGCAGACAAGCATGACATCGGCGGAAACGGCGACAGCCTTTGACGGGGAGATCGACCGGCTGGCACAGCAGCGTCAGGCGTTTCTGGATATGCCCGGATATATGCAGGCGCAGGACTTAAACGCGATGCAGGAAACCGGGGAGAATATCCGTGCGGAAGCTGTGAATTTGGCCAGCCGTATCGTCCTCAGCGAGGATTTATCCGAAGCGCAGGCCGCAGAGCTGTTGAATGCTTTTGCCAGCGAGATTGAACCGATTGAAGAAATCGGCTTTGAAACCAGTGATTTCGGCCATTTGCGCGAAAGCCGCGCGATGGTGCGCGGCGATCTGGGCACGGATTGGACGCAAGCCGCACAGCGTGTGACGGCGCTGGCGGCAGAACAGGATATGCATGATCAAAGCCAGCCCTTCCGCATTTTTGATGAAGATATCGAGGCGGAGGAAAGGATTGGCAAAACGGCGATATCGAGTGTTATGGCAGGGATGTTCGGTATGGTGGGCGGAATGATGTGGGTGCTGTTTGCACTGATGTTAAGCGACAGTCGCAAAATTAATGAATGGGCGCGGGAAACACCAAAACCGAAGAAACCCTACGCCGGTCATTAAAGCCAGGGTTTTTTCCGCCAAAACCGTGTTTTTATTTGCATTTTCCATAAAAATAATATAGACTGTTTCCATTAAACGGGTGTGGAAATATTTGACGTGTTTTGGGGTATGTCTTTATGACGGCGGCGAAAACCAATCAGAAAAAACAGGCGAAAGCTGTGGAAGAAGGGGCATTGCGCCGCTTCTGGAAACAGGCTTGTGCCAGCGGCCAACAGACAGGCGGCTTTATGCGCAGTGATCTGTTACAGCCTGCGGCGATTGCGGGTTCGGTTCTGCTGGCGACCACGGCTTTGGCAACCCCTGTCATGGCAACGACCATTGGCGCGGCGGCGGTGGCGATGGGCAGTATCTGGCTGCTGACAAAAACCAGCGACGTCGTTGCGAATAATGCATCTTCTCTTGGCGCAAAACTTGGTATTCCGCCGATCCTCCTTGGGATAGGTCTTGGTATTGTTACTTCTTTGCCGGAACTGGCGGTCTCTATCGGTTCAATCATGGCGGGTGTTCCCGATATGGCGGTCGGGAATATCATCGGATCAAATATCGCGAATATCCTGCTGGTTCTGGGGGCGGGGGCGGCGATCAAGCCCGTTAATTCCAAAGGGGCAAGTTGGAAATTCAACACGGCGGTCATGCTGGGAACAACAGCTTTGTTTGCCGGGCAGATGGCAATGGGCGTTCTGAACCCTGTGATGGGTGGCGCAATGCTGGTCGGTCTGGGGGCGTATATTTGGCGGGCGACGAAGGTGGCACAAAAAGATAAAAAGAACGGTTTTGCTCCCGAAGAGGAAGATGATGATACGGCGGAAGGCAAAATGCCGAAATGGTTTAACGCCGCCTGGGGCGTCGCTGGCGTTGCGGGGCTGGTATCCTCTGCCAAGCTATTGGTGACAGCAGCATCGGCAACAGCCATCGGGCTGGGGGTTACGCCGGCACTGGTCGGGGCATTAGGGGTTGCGATCGGAACATCATTGCCGGAACTGGCGGTTACGGTCAAATCCGCCTTGCAGGGCAAAAGCGATATGGCGCTGGGAAATATTCTCGGCTCCAACATCTTCAACGTGCTGATGGTTGGCGGTGCGCTGGCCTTGGCGGGAACGGCAGTGCCGCTGGCTTTCGGGCTGGGTAGTGCGATGGGGCTTTTGAATATCGGTGCCTTTGTCGGTGCAGCGGCCTTGTCGGCCACGGCGATGTTCTTAAACAAGAATAAAGGCTCGATCAAACGCTGGCAGGGTCTGGGTGCATTGGGACTTTATACGGCGTTCACGGCGGCCAGTGTTGTGCTGGATCCGGGCGCGGTGGATGCTGAAAAGAATAAAACGGCGGCGGTGGAGCCGACAGTTGTCGAACAACAGCAACAGCAGCAGGAGGGCTTTGCTCCTGCCAGACTTGCGGCGATGCGTGCCGCCTATCATCACGGGAAATAGATAATACCTTCTTCACGCTTATGCGGCTGTTTCGGCAGCGGCTTCGTCATGTCAGGTTTTTTCGGCTGTGTGGCCGGCTTTTTCACCGTTTTCCGCAGCCCCGGCACCAGCGCTTCCTTCAGCAGAATAATCGTAATGCGGCGGTTCCTAGCTGATGTCGGATCATCTTTGACCAAGTGCTCACGGTCAGCCTTGCCCATGACATTTTCAATCCGTTTCAGATCAAGCTTGTAATCCAGCATAGCGCGGCGGCTGGCATTGGCACGGTCGGCGGAAAGCTCCCAGTTCGTATAGGCCGCCCCTGCGCCATATTGCAGGGCATCGGTATGGCCGCGGATGGAAATCATATTCGGCAAATCCATGATGACGCGGGTCACCAATTTGAGTAGCAGCAGGGCTTCGGGCAGCGGGTCGGATTTTCCCAGCGGGAACATCGGCTTGCCTTCCTGATCGACAATCTGGATGCGCAGCCCTTCCGGCGTTTGGTCAATCAGCAGATTTTGCGCCAGATTTTTCAGTTCGGGAACGGTTTCGATCGCCTGACGGATCTGTTCCTCGACCTTTTCAAAACGCTCCTGTTCGCGGCGCTGCAGCTCATCTTCCAATTCCTTATCGGCGACATGCTGCAGATCGTCAGGCGTGTTTTTCGTGCCATCGGGGCGTAGTGTGCCGGGAAAAGAGACGGCCGGATCTTTCTGATGCGCCATCGCCCCGTCGGGGGAAACTGTCATGCCGCCCAAAACACCGCCGGAGCCGCTGACGGAGGTGGCAATGCGCGGATCTGCCGGAGAGAAATAGGAAGAAATCAGGGCTTTTTGTTCATCGGTGGTGACGTTGAGCAGCCAAAGCAGCAGGAAGAACGCCATCATTGCGGTTACGAAATCGGCATAGGCAACTTTCCATGCGCCGCCGTGATGGCCGCCGCCTTTGTTTTTTTTGATCTTGCGAATAATTATTGGACGCTTTTCATCATCGGCCATATTTCTGCGGCTTCCTTAAAATTTACGTCTGCCCGTTTTCCGGTTAAGTCGGAATGCTGACGGCTTGCGTGGCTTCTTCAACTTCGGCAAAGCTCGGCTGTGTGCCGTGCAGCAGCGTTTTGCGGCCGAATTCGACGGCAACCTGCGGTGCGGCGCCTTGTAGGAACGCCATGATGCAGACTTTGATACATTGGTAATATTTCATTTCGGAATCATTGCGCTCTTTAATCGCATTGGCAATCGGCGCAACCCAGCCGTAAGACAGCCAGACCCCGAGGAAGGTTCCGACAAGCGCACCACCGATCAAATGCCCGAGAACCTCCGGCGGTTCGGTAATAGCCCCCATGGTTTTGATAACACCCAGAACCGCGGCAACGATACCCAGCGCAGGCAGGCCGTCAGCCAGAGTCTGAATGGCGTGGGACGTATGGCTGCGCTCTTCGGTCATGGTGTCGAGCTCTTCATCCATCAGGGCTTCCAGCTCATAGGGATTCTCCGAGCCGAGCGAGATAATACGCAGATAATCGGTAAAAAAGGTCATCGCGTGATGGTCGCCGTAAAAGCCGGGAAATTTCTGGAAGATATCGCTGGTTTGCGGTTCCTCGATATGCTGTTCCAGTGCCAGCCAGCCTTTGGTGCGGGCCATGCGGAAAATGGTATAGAGCATGCTGAGCAGCTCCAGATAAGAATCCTTGTTGTATTTCGGCTTTTTATAGATGCTGCCCATATCTTTCAGGCAGTGTTTCACCAGCGGTACGGAGTTCGCGACCAGAAAAGCCATCATGCCGGTGCCGAAAATAATGACAAACTCGAAAGGCTGGTTCAGAACGGCCAGATGCCCGCCCAAAGCAACATAGCCGCCGAGGGTGCAGAGAACGACGCCGAGATGTCCGAGGAGTTTGAGCATGGAGATTTTTTAAAAGCTGTTGTTTTTCTGGTTGTTCTTCTTGCTTCAGTATGGCGCAGCTGCCCGTCAAACTCAATGCCTAATCATTGGCTTTTGGGGCAAAAACGGCGAAGAGAATTTCGTTAATCAGCCGTGCCGTTTTGCGGTCCTGATCTTTGTGGGGATTGTATTCGACGACTTCGATGCCGCAGAATAGCGGGTGTGCCGCAACACCTTGAAATGAGGCAATCGCATCACGTGCGGATAATCCGCCTTTTTCATTCGTGCCGACGCCCGGAGCATCTGCGGGATCAAACCCGTCCAGATCAACGGAAAGGCCGAAACCTTTTGTGCCGGTGACGGCGCGGTTGAGGGAGGTCGTGAAAATATCGTCAAAGCCGCGTTCCGCGACTTCGGGCATTTTGTAGAAACGGGCGTTGTGGCGATCCATAAATTCCGCTTCACCCGGTTCATAGCTGCGCGCGCCGATCAGGCTGAAATGCGACATGTCGAGCTTGGTGTGCGGTGCGGAAAGCTGCGTCAGCTCGTCCACGCCTTCACCGGCCAGACAGGCGACAGGCATGCCGTGCCACCAACCGCCCCATTTGCCTTCATGTGCGGTTTCCGGCGTATGGGCATCCAGATGTGCATCCAGCCAGACCAGACCGAATTTCTGAAACGCGTCATGCGCGGTAATAACACCCGACCATGTACCGATGGCGGCGGTATGGTCGCCGCCGATAACAACGGGGATGCGCCCTTGCAGGACGGCATGTTCGGCGGCACTGGCAAGGCGCAGAATAGCCTCGGTCACAATCGGCAGCGCCGTGTCTTTGTCCTTCATGAAATCATGTTCCGCCATTTCGCGGATATGCAGGGAGTCATGCCACATGACCTGATGCCCCAGCGCCCTCAACCCGTCGGTCAGCGCTTCTTCGTCAAGATGGTAAGGCCCGTCTTCACAGCCGTGGTCGCGGCAACCCCAGCCGCAGTCATAACGGATGATTTCGATATGGTGTTCTGACATCTTAATTCACAATTATTCCTGAAACTTATGAGGCGGCGCCATGTTAGCAATTTTTGCCTTACCTGTCATGAGAAATGAGCGGAGCTTTTATGCCCTTGATTATACTGTCGCTTTCTTGTTGCAAATATCTTATAATAACAGCGGGAGATATTTTCTAAGGTACTTTCTTCATGTTTGTCCTGTGCTGGGTCTATTGTGTCCCTTTCGTAAAGTTCCTGTATTATGCCGTCGCGCCTTTGCTGCTGTTTTTCGCCTTTTATGTGCTGAAACGCGGCATTTGCCGTGAAACGCTGTGGCTGCGCTATGGCGCATTGACGATGGCATGGCTGGCGGTCTTCAAATTTTTCCTGATGGATGTGAATTCTCTGGCACGCGGTATGGCTTGTCAGATGTCGGACAAATTATGCGGCGCGGGCGGGATTAAACTCTTTCAGATGGCGAGCGGCTGTTTATTTGCGCTCTCTGCCGTAGTGTTGCTGATGCTGGGCGCGCGTTTCGGCAGAAAATACCGTCCGCCGCGCCGCAAAATTCCTTCCAATGACAAACCGCTGCGCTTTTGGGCGAATTTGTCGATGCTGCTGGTTGTGGTGCTGTGCTGCTGGCTGTC
>SBHI01000139.1 GCA_006226225.1 Alphaproteobacteria bacterium | reverse complement strand
GCAGGATTGCCTGCATCCAGCGTAAAATTGGCAATCGCTTTATGGACGACCACCGGCGATTTGGCGCGCAGTGTATCACTGGTCGGATCAGAGTTTGTTGCAGAAGCGCCTCCGACCGTTGCCGAAACGGCACCTGCCGGAATCGTATTAAGAAAGTCCCCTTCCGTAGAAGCAACGACATCAATTTCCCCGTAACAGGAGGCTGCCGTACCGCCGGAGGCCGCCCCAAGATTGGCACTGGAAATCTGCACCTGTCCCGCCGCAGGAGACGATACCGTTCCGCCTGCACAAGTCGTGACAGGGTTCGGACTGCTGGGTACGGTCACATTCGCAGGCAGATTATCCGTGACGGAAATACCGGAAGCCGGCTGTGCTGTTGCATTATATAACGTGATGCGCAACCGCGAACGTTGTCCCACAGACACCACATTCGGGGTGAACTGTTTTGTGATACCGATATTACTTTGAATGGTCAGACTGGTTGTTGCCTGCCCGCTATTGGTCAAGCCCTGATCGGTCTGGATCGCATTGGCAGGGATAAAGTTCGTGATGCCGCCAACCGTGGTCGAGCTGACATTGACGGCAATCGTACAGGAGGCATTCGCCAACATGCTTGCCCCTGACAGCGCCAGAGATGTCGCCCCCGGCGTTGCTGTCACCGCACCACTTGTACAGGTCGTGGTGGCTGCAGGAGTCGGCGCAATAATCATGCCATTCGCCGCAGCCCCCATAGTCCCGTCTACGGTAAAATAATCGGCCAGCGATAAGCCCGTTACATCCAGTGATCCGTTGGTGACGGTAATCGTCAAACGACTGATCTGCCCTGGAAACGTCAATGTACTGGGGTTAGTCGTTTTCGCAACCGTCAGATTGGTCGGCGGATCAAAGACCAGCGTTCCTGTCACAGCTGTCTGATTACTGACTCCACCTGCCGCCGTCAGATTACCAATGGGAATCGTATTGACCCAGTTTGCCGCCCCCGTTGCCACAACATCAAACAGCAGATCACAACTGCCGCCACCCGCCAGATTGGCGCCTGCCATCGTCAAACTGCCGTCACCGGAATTGCCGGTAATGACGGGGCTGCCCGCACAGGTCGCATAAGCATTGGTCGGATTGGCCAGCACCATCCCCGCAGGCAGCGGATCCGTCACGCTGACATTCGACAAAGCAACCGCGCCGCTATTCGTCATGCGTACCGTTACCGTCGATTTACCGCCGGAAGAAACGCTTGTCGGACTAAATGTTTTTACAGCGCCCAATGCCGAGGTGAAAGTAATATTACGCGTGTTCGAATTCAGCGGCCCGACCGCCGCCATTGTTCCGTCCGCATATGTTTGCGTTCCCGCGACCGTCGCCGTATTACTGTAAATCCCTGCAGGCGCAAGCACATCCACCTGCACCACGCATGTCCCTGCCGCGCCCGTGCCGCCGCTTGCCCGCGCAGGAACAGTTGCGCCGTTCATGGAAAAAGATGTCGCATTCGGCGTTGCCGTCATCACCCCGCCCGCACAGGTCGTTGCCGCATTTGCCGGTGTTGCAACGCGCATCTGGCCGCCGCTTCCCGCCAGTGGCAAGTTATCGCTGAGCGATACCGCCGTCATCGGATTTGCCGACAGGTTCGACAAGGTGACCGTCAAGCGTGTGATCGCGCCTTCCGACAGCGGCCCAGCGGGCGTAAATGCCTTTGCCGCCGATAGCACGGCCGTATTAACCGTACCCGAAACACTGTTTGACGCACCGCCGTTACAAGTCGCCCCCGCATTGTAACAAACCGTGCCGGCCGCCAAGGTATTCGCGTAGGGTGATCCGTTTGCCGCACCGGGATCTGTCATCGCCCAAAAGGTGACCGTACAGCCTCCCGGCGTGTTCACATCCGTACGTGCCGGAACCGTGCCGATCGTAAAAACGGGCGTCGTCGTTCCGGTTGCTCCCGTCACACTCAAGCCCGTACAGCCTGCACCGCCAAGCACAGGCGTGAAGTTCAAACTACCGATTATCCCTGTCAGAAATGTCTGCCCGTTTGTCAGTGTTTCATTAATATCCAGATTATTGATTGCCGAAGCCAGCCAGTTCTGCACCGTCACAGTATAACTGACAGGGCTGCCCGGTGCCGCGCTTGACGGCGTACGTGATTTCAGCACGCGCAAATCATCCACAACCAGAATAGATGATGATGTGTTCTGACTGACAACACCGGCCGTTGCCGTTGTTACAGCTCCTTGTGCGATACTATTGGTATAAGTAATCGGCGTATTCGGATTTTGCACTGTCGCCGTAAAAGGGGCCGTGATCGTACAACTGCCGCCTGCGGCAATCGTGGTATTCGCTGTCTGCGTAATACCTGTATTCCCCGCAGTCGCCGCATAGGTTCCGGCAGTTCCCGCCCCCGTACAGGACACACCAACAGCACCGCTGATTTTTAAACCGAAACCGGGATTGCCTATCCCGTCAATCGGGTCATCGGTAAAGGCCGTCACCGTCAAGGGAGAGGTTCCCGTATTGGACATCACAATCGAAAAGCTGTCATCCTGCCCGCTGGAAACGGCGCTATGCGCAAAGCTTTTACTGAGATTGAGCGGTGAGCGCGTCCGTACGGAAGCGCTGGCATTGCTCGGCACAATCCCGACATCACTGCTGAAATCCGTTGCGCCGACAATGGTATTGCTTTGAAACGGCGTGATATAAAGGCTGTTGGTGTGACTGGCGATAACCGCAACTGTGACCGTGCAGCTGGAATTGGCGGCAATCGTGCCGCCTGTTGCCGTTACGGATGTCGCTCCAGCCACCGGCGTGAATGTTGCTGGCGTACCGCCGCCTGTACAGGTGGATGTACTAACAACGGGGTTTGCCACTTCGATAATCGGAGTCCCCAAAGACGGAAAATTATCGGTGATACTGTAATTCGCCAATGCGACAGGATTGCTGTTGCTGACGGTAATGGTCAGCGTCGAGGAACTGCCGCCGAGAACCAGCGTGTTATTGCTGAAAGATTTACTAATAACCGGACGCGCAAAGGCCCGCACATTCACACTTTGACTGACATTACCGGAATTCGCAACAGCACCGCCATCATCCCCTGTCACCGCCCCATCGGCGATCGTATAGCTGTAGGTTGCCGCATTCCCTGTCGAAGTTCCCGCCGTGACGGGAATAATAATCGTACAGGTTCCGTCCGTATTATTGGCCCGCGCCGGAATCGTACCGCCGCTAAGAGAAATCGCCTGCGTTCCGTTGACAGCGGTCAGCGTTCCCACGCCCGGATTGGTTGCCGGAATGGATGGGTCGGTACAGGTGTAAGTCGCCGCCCCCGCAATGCTGAGGCCGTTCGGCAGCGTTCCGGGCAGGCTGTTACTGAAGGCGACATTCGTCACCGGCGCAACCGTGTTGTTATTGGACAGGGTGATTTCCAGCTGTGTGATTTCGCCGGGGTAAATATCCGTTGGCTGTCCTGTGACCAGCGTCACGGACGCCCCTAATGCAGCATAGGCTGTCTCAGACCAGAAAAGACCGCACAGCAGAATGAGACAGCCAAGAATTTTTTTGAATTTATGGTGGAAACGCATACAAAATCCCGTGTCGCTTTCCTACCCCCGAGCAGGCAGAAAAAAGTCAAAGACACCCTATCTAACAGAGTAAGATATTATTCTGTGATTGTAAACGGATAGGCAAAAAAACAACTGTCCGGAGCGCACCGCCTCCTAGCCGAAAAATCCGGTGTAATGGGCAATCGCTGTTGAAATGCGCCGCGCAATAAGATGCATCTGCTGCATCGGCGTAATAATGCCAGCCTGCAGATTGACATAGCCGTCCTTATCTTTGGCCCGCTTGCGGTATTCCGATATCTCTCCAAAATCATAATCGCTGCTTTTCAGCGTTTGCGCGGGGAAAATTTGTTTTAAAACAGCAACGGCGCGATCAATATCCATATGGAAGATCATTTTCAAAAGCTGCTCACGCGAGACTGCATGATGAGGCCCGTAGCGCGGAATATGCGTTGCCAAAAGAGAACAATAGGCAATCATCGCAATCCGCATGGCATGCAGACAAGCGATTTCATCCGCACAGGGATGCGGCGCGGTTTTCAAAAAGCGTTCCAACAGCGTGTAATCCCAATACAGCTTGCGGAAAACCTCCATCATATTGTCATGATGATCATGTTTTTCCAGCTGCGTGGCCACCGCCGCCATACGGTTTGAAATATCCGTATCTGTCCGGCTTCCTGCGCGGGTAATCCACAGTGTCGGATTCAAAATATTGATATAGGCGCGCATCACGTCAGGATTAGACCGCTCCGCTCCGCTGCGGATCATAGATACAATCGTGCGGAAACGCGGTGATCGTTTTTCCGCATCCGTAAAAAAATCCGAATATTCGCGCATCGCACGACCAACACCGGAAACCGTATTGGCCAAAACCCCCATCTGCGCCAAAATGGCATTGGTCGGAATTGCCCTGATTTCATTCACATTGCGCTTATCAGGCAAGGCGGAACTGTCCGTACTTTCCCGTTTAATCGCACGGCTTCCCGACGGGTCTGTCAAATTGGTGCCAAAGGCAAACAGCAAATCCGCATATTTCGGGTTTTTGGTGTAATCCAGCTGAAACTGCGTCGACTCTGTGAAAAATCCGGTCACGGCACTACGCATGGGTTCCTGGTAATAAGGATCTTCCGCATCCTGTGCTCTATCCTGCTTGCCCAACCAATATGTCAGCGCTCCCGTCACCACGGCCAGTGCCGTTTCCGCCGTCATAAAATTGACATACCCGTCACCGCCCTGATAACTGCTTTCCTGTGTATAGGGAATACCGGCTTTGGCCAAAGCACCCAACACATAAGGCGGCGCAATATATTCCAGACGTTTTTGGAAATTTTCAGGATGACCGCCGCGCCCGATAGATTCCCCATGCGTATCAAAAAACAGCAGGCCGACATTCTTAATCTTCCTGTCTTTGAACATCTGGATAAAACGCTCTTTCATACGTTCAATTGATGCTCCCGCGGCAGGCTGTCCGATATAGCGTCCCGCATCGGAGTAACCGGTCTGAATGCACAAACGCCGCCGCTTTTTCAAGTAAGATGTAAAATCAGGACTGTCGAATAACGCCGCCATATAACGCGTGCTGTTCTGCAGGGCACGGTCGGTTTCAAACAAGGGGCAGATATCCACCATATGCTCCACGCCGAAATATTTGGCAAAATACAGTGCCGTTAAAATCGTAAAGGCGCTTTCCGTTTCCGCGATCAAAAAGCGGATCGGACTGTCCGTATCAATATATTGCGTGATTTTCTGTATCAGCATGAATTTGTATTTTGCCGTCATTTCCTCATCGGCAATATCACCAAAATCCGCATTGACGGGATTGGCCGCCTTTATAAGATCCAGAATTTTCTCGGTATTCTGCCGCCGCGTTGTCGGATGATCCGGATGCGTATCAAGCCGGACTTTCTCACTAATCCCGTTATGCAGCTGCGTCGCATTCAGGCGAAAATGAACCTCCGCAAAGCTCAGGCCGTTACTTTGCATTTGCGCCAGCAGCACAAGAAGCCGTTTTTGCAATGCCGTGTCTTTCGTTTGGCCAATGATCTTTTCCACGGCGCGGATAAGCGGTGCGGCAGACACAAGACGCTTTTTCTTGCTACCGATCAGCGCTTGCGCGATCTGCTGCAGCTCTTCGTAATTTTCATCATCATTGTCGTTGTAAGACAGAAAATCCTGACGATGTGTCTCCATCAGCTTCAGCGTTTCTTCGACAGCCGTCAGCGGCTTTGCAAGTGCTTTACAATCTTCCGGATAATCCGTCAGCAACGCAGCGAACACTTTCTGATAGACGGCCAATTGGCGGATTTGCAAAAGAATGCGTTTTTCCAAAGTGGTCGCCCATGAAATATCACGCCGCCCGTCAATATCAAAACCGACCCATGTCGCAACAGAAAATAAACGCGGGCGCAGTTTCTTCCAGTCTTGCGGATAACATTCTTCCGCAACATCGAAAAGTCGCGACAGCATAAATTCCAGCGCCTTGTGTAAATTATCAATCGCCGCCAGCGACAGATCGTTTTCCATGGTCAGATCGGGAGGCGTAAAAGGAACAGCCGCCGCCCGGTGCAATGCCTTTTTTGTACCACCGTTATCAGCACCGGCAAGATGCGCCGTATAGCGCGCCAGCTCTTGCGATAGTTCCGGCGGCATTGAGAAAGTCGGATGCGCCGTAAAAACAAAACCATACAGAAAATCTTCCGTCTTTTTGCGGAAAGCCGCAAAGCTGCACGGTGTTTTCCCATCTTTCCCGCGGGCCAGCGTGTAGAAAATTTTATCGATTTCTGCCGTATTTTCCGCATGACTGCAGCACCCCAGATATTGCGCAGCATTTTCCGCGCGGTGTTCCAGTCCCTTGCGGTATAATTTTTCCACAGCATCAGAGACGCCCGTGATAGACAAGCCGCCTTTTTCAAAACCCCGGACAAGATCAAGCGCCAAACGCAAAACAGGGCTGACAAACGGATCGCCCTGATAATTACCGTGATGAACACGGTAACGATCCAACACATGCTGTAAAAAATCGGGACTGTCTTTTAAGGTCAAGCTGTTTACAGGAGTAATTTTGGGCAAGTTCGTTTCTTTCTTTTTATCGGATTTTTAATACTGGCCAGAGACCAATACTGCCACATATCCGTAAAAATAGGAAATTAAAGACTTGGAGAAACCACCCAATCAGAAAAAAGAATTAACGTTTGCGATCGTTAGGCTTGCCGCCTTTTGGCGTCGAAGCCTGCGTCGTCTGTCCTTCTTCAGGCGATTTATCCGTCACAGAAATTTTTGAAAAACGACGCGCCAACGCATCACCGTTTCCAAACGGATCAGGCGTATCAGCATCCAGCTCGCCTGTCAAAATAAGATGCATATTGGAAACGCCGGATTCCTTGTGCTGCATAAAGCGGGCCGCAGCTTCGTCAATCAAACGGTGGACTTTGGCAATAGAGTCCTGATTTATATCACCATCCGTCAGCTCCAAAAGCATATTGACCGCATCATGTTTCTTTTTATCGGGATCGCCAAAAATTTCACGCAGCCGCGAAGTTTCTGCCGTAGGCATGCTGGAGGCATATTTCTGGATATCGCCCAATGTTGCAATCTGTACGGTTGTGCCGTAGAGAGTTACATCCTCCCCTTTCGGAAGCTGCAGCCCCCCGCCGAAACGTGACGTTTCATCATCGGTCGGCACACGGATATCAGCCGTTTTCTTTGCTGTTGTCTTTTCCGGTGATGTTTTTGTCTCATCTGCCACGAACCGCTCCCCCATACCCTATATATATTTTACATATAAATTATATCCTATGTGGGAGCTTGTTGTCAAACAAATGATAAGCGCCCCCGCATTGGGTACGGGGGCGGCAAAACTCATCGTAAATTACCGGCAGATAGTTACTTAATAAAATATCCGGCAATGCGCCATTGATTATCACCTTCCTGCGTGAAGGTAACGGTTTCTATACCATGCTGCTTGTTTTGAAAAACGGTTTCATAAATCACAACAATATATTTTCCGTCGGGTGCGCCCGGCAGCTCTGCCATAAACTCGGATGCTTTTACCTGTCGGGACTTCACCTGCCCCATCGGTTTCCGAACCGCATTCAACGAGTGCAGCCAATCTTCTTGCGTTAAGGCTCTCTGAAAATGCTCTGATGCCCCATCCCAGCTATCAGCATATTTTTCCTGATCAACAAGCTGAAGCCAGTCATGCACAGTCTTCAATACGGCATCCTTTGAGGGTGTCATCTGCGCAGCTTCCGTCGCTTTCGCCGTATCTTCGGCTTTCGCAACATTCACCGTGACAAAAATCATGGCCGTGACAATAAAAATTCTCATGGATTTCAGTAATACGCTCATTCGACAAAAATTCCTTTGCTTGCATGTTTAAATTATCATCAGAGTACAACAAATCACTTGGAAAGTTAATCCTGTAAAAGATCCACGGTGAAAATCTCAAGGTCTTGTTCTTTCCCGATAATCTCCTGCTCACCCAACGACTTGAAATTATATTCATCATCTTGTCTGAATAAACGGCGTGCATAATCGGACATCAGTACATTGGTGCCAAATCTCTTGTTCATCTGCTCCAGACGCGCAGCCGTGTTCACAACATCTCCGTAAAGACTTAAGAATAAGCGGTCTTCCCCAACCTGACTGAGGACGACCTTACCCGCATGGATGCCGGCGCGGAAGCTCGGGATATGATTATAGTTTTTCTTGTAATCTTTTTCGTATTTTAGGAGCCGTTTTTCAAGTGCGCTGATACTTCTAAGCGCGTTCTTTTCTTTTCCTATTGGCCAAACCACCACCAGCCCGTCTCCGGTGTAGTTGATCAACTCTCCTCCATATACGCGGAAGATATAGCTGGCATCGAAAATAAAACGGGAAATAAGTTCCATACTTTTTTGCGGAGAAAGCTTTTCGGCAATCCGGGTCGATCCGACCATATCGATAAACAGCACAACCCGCATCGTTTCGACAGGGCGTTTATATGTGCCGATCAAAATATGAAAGATATGCTTGCTGCCGACCGTGTTGATGATGTTTAAAAGATAGCTTGTCAGCGTCGGGATGATAAACATCATACCGAGAAAGAATAAGTAATAATTCCCGGGGATCGTTTGCAGAGACAAAGGGATATCAAACGCATGCGTCACAAAAAGAATGCTGACGATGACAGCAAGCAGCATAAAAGCAAGATAATAGAGAAAATGCAGCGCAGGATGCCAAAGCTTAATATTCTGCCCGATACGGCTGCGGCTTATTTCAAAATAGACCAGCCAACAACCCAAATAAACCAGCCAAAATGTCACAGGCACAAGGATGTTGGACCAGGCGCTATGATCTTCAATATTAAAAGAAGCCCATGACAGCAAAAAAGCAAAACCGTAAACGATCAGATATTTCTGATAAAATAAAAGGGATATAACGGCCATCACCGCAGCATCGATATAAATCGGGGTCTTCATATATTCCCAAGACCACGCATGGCGATAGCCAACCAGCAGCGGTGCCGCGATCATCACAATGATAAGCCCGATCGTGATTTTGTTATTTTCGCGCAGCATATCTTTCTTCTTTAGAATACTCTTAGATCAGAGACGGTAATGCCTAACGTCCGGCTTTGCGGCGCAAAGCGTCCAGTCTGTTCTGACGGCGTTTCGCTGCCTCCAGCCCCTCTTCGGACGGCGGCTCTTTCGTCACAACAAATTTTTTACGCTCCGCCATCACAGCAGAACTCGCATTACTTACCTCGTGAAAACTCTGCAATAACAGGTCAACTTCAGAGACATAGTCTTTTAAATGTTTTGCCATTCTCTTCACTCCGTTCCTTCTCTCCGGCCTTGAGGATAAGCATGTCTTACAGCTCTGCCAGCAAAAGCGCCAGAGACAAATAAATCACCCCCTGCAAAGCGCCGATAGCAATATTCCGTTGTTCCAAAATTTCATGAAACATATTCACGCGGTATAAAATAATCCGCTCAGCTGCAAAAGACAGCAGCTTCAAGACAAGGATAACCCCCAGTGAAACAGCCATCCACGGCAGCAGAAACATCTTGATATCATAAACCTCATACACGACCAGATTGGCGGCAACACTAATGGCGAAAGCCGTACCGATCTTCCGTCCGGCAAAGGAGAGCGCCAAAGCAATATTGCCTTTTTGCAGTTCCTCCTGCACGGATTTATCTTTATGTTTAATGGAAAACAGCTTTAGCCTTAAACGCGTCATCCCCGTCAGAACGATCTGAGAAATAACATAGCCGGAAAAAAGCGCAACAAGAGCTTCCAGCGTATTGTCCGTAATCCAGATCATAAGCGCGCGCAGAATAATAGCCGCCGCAAGAACATTACCGGTATCACAAATTGCCACGGCAATATTGCCTTTGCTGATTTCCTCACGCAAGGAAATATCCGGAAGCGCCAATTTGTCAAAAATAATCCGCGCCCAAGCCATCAGCACGATACCGACCACACCGTATACACCGATGGCCACGGCAGAACTCATCATATCGCCACCCATATCTCCGTATATGGTACCGCTCAATAAAATAGTCATGGCAAAAGTAACTCCGGCCAGCGACAGGCCGAAAGCAGGGTTATCTTTTTTCAAAAGCTCATCCGAAGCATTGATATGCGCAATCGTTCCCGAGAACAATCTCAAGGATGCGAAAAGAGCAATAACAATGGAAAAATTCAACAGCAGGATTTTATTATAACTGTGATCCCAATAGACGAGGTCCCATCCCATTTTTCTTCACCCTTTTCTCATGCGATTTTGTTAAACGGAAGATGCTTCATCCCTGTCCATTTTCTACAGTAATACATTGCATCAGATCTGGACAAGCACAGTCTTACGTATTGCACGTATAAAAAATGATTGGTTGACCGATTCCATCTGATTTTGGATGATAGCGAATATCAACCGCAACCCCAAAAGAATCATGCTGAATCAGAAACCAAACACTGCACAGGATTATATTGACTGTTATTATTCCCGCAGCCTGCGCATTGATACAGGCTTTCCGAAATTGCAGGAAACGATCCAAACCCCTGTCTGTATCGTGGGCGGCGGCATGGCTGGCGTAGCAACAGCACAAAGCCTCGCAGAACGCGGCATTCATGCCGTTGTATTAGAGGCCAACCGCATTGCCTGGGGCGCCTCCGGACGGAATGGCGGCTTCGTTTCCGCCGGATATTCACTAAGCCCGGAGAAAATCGCAAAAGCGGTCGGCCATCAACATGCGCGTGAATTGCATGATTTAACAGTCGACGCGTTTCATTTGGTTCAGAAACGTCTGGGAACAAAGAAGGATCTTATTTGCGAGGGTGAAGAAGGCATTCTGGGCGTGTCGTGGTATGATGATGAAAAATCGGTACGTAATCATGTCAACTTTATGAATGACGTTATGGGTGAAAACTTCGAATTTTGGCCCAGAAAAAAAGTCTCCGAATATTACGACACGCATAAATATTATGATGCTTTTTTCAAACCTCGTGCCATGCAACTGCATTCCCTGAATTACGTCTGTCACGCAGCGAACAGCGCACAAGAAGCGGGGGCCCGCATCTTTGAAAAATCTCCGGTAACAGCCTATTGTAAAAAAGGAGATCAATGGCATATCTCCACAGAAAACGGCCATGTTATTGCAGATCAGCTTATATTGTGCTGCGGCATACAAACAGGCGGTATACAGAAAAAACTGGCACGTTCCGTTTTGTCGGTCTCGACCTTTGTTCTTCTGACAGAGCCGATGGAAGAGAAACTGCATCAAACCATTCGCGCGCCTTACGGGGTCATGGACAGCCGTTTTTCTTCGAATTACTACCGCCCTTTAACAAAAGATCACCGCCTGTTATGGGGCGGTCTTGTATCAATGTTTCATCCGTCTCAGGAAAAGCTGAAAAAAATCATGATGGAAAATCTTCTATCAATTTATCCGCAGTTCGAAGGTGTTGAAGCGGAGGTTGCCTGGGGCGGTGATATGGGATACCCAACGCATAAAATGCCGCAGATCGG
>SBHI01000077.1 GCA_006226225.1 Alphaproteobacteria bacterium | reverse complement strand
AATCAGGGCGGCTTTATTTATGAAGATGATGGTGGTGCGGCGCAAAAATGGAATCTGGACGGGTCGGGCGCAAAGGCGATGGTTGCCAAAATGGCAGAGATCCGTGATGCCGCAGCACTGCCTTTTTACGATATTACGGCGGATGAGGTTGACGGGAAAATCGTACCGCTGTTGAAAGACGTTCCTTTTGCGCAAGAGCGTCTCGAGATTTTCAAAGCCTTTGCCGATCCTGCCCGTTTTCAGGCGGTGGCGGAATTGCTGGAGGATGCCTTTGACGGCAAGCAATATGTGTTTGATATGGATTTCGCGGAAAAGCTGGCGGATATTCTGCCTGAAGGTTTCGGCAACGACCCGTTTTTCAAAAAATCTATTCTGACGGCGCTGATGGCATCAGGAAACGGGCATCATCACGGCGTATCCTGTGATGTCTCTGATTTGACGGTGGCAGCAGACTATATTCTGCCGCAGGTTTTGAATGCGGATCATGTCGGCGTTCTGGAATTTTCTCCCGCATTGACGGAAAAGCTGGAAAAACGGGAACTGTTTGCGGAAAACGCGGCAGAGGTGACGGTGCTGCGCGCGGCGGCGGTTGTGGCATCGGAAAAACTGGCGGAAAAATCCGGATTAACGGCACAGGATGTCGATGCCAATCTGTGGCTGGCAGGGCGCGGATTGAAAAACGCCCGTCCGCATATGATGTGCCGCACTTTACAATTTTAGAACACCCATCCTAAATGCTGTGCGCTCTGGTGGTGTTGACCTAGAAAGGCGCGTTCAGGCTGAAAAACCAGCGCCATTTGCTGCTGCCGTTATAGGCAACGGGACGGGTCAGCGGCTTTGCCGCTTCAAGGTTTAAGGCAACATCCTTCCAGAAAGTCATATTTACGCCAAGCCCTGCAGATGCGAGAGAACGCGTTTGCGCAGACACAATATTGTTATCCGGATCCCAGACCTTGCCGACATCATAGAAGCCATAAAACTGGTGGCTTTTAATGACCAGTGGCAGCGGATTAAGAAAGCGCAGCTCGGCTTTGGCGGCAACGGCGTCTTCTCCGGTGATTTCCGAGGCATCATAGGCACGCCCGAAATCCGCGCCGCCGATGCCGAATTCCTCCGATGACATCAGCATATGCGCCGATTTCTGGCCTGCCACTGCGCCATAAAACTGGATACGGTCACTGACACGTTGCAAGCGGTCGATTTGTGCCGTGGCTTTAAAAAAATCGCTGACACCGCGCGCGCGGGTCAGATTGGCCGATCCTGTTTCGGTCGCATTGAGAATGTTCAAACCCTGACTAAGCTGGATATTGCCCGAGGTGACACCGGAAAAACGGTCAAAATGGTGCCCGCTGACGGCAAGGCGCAGCACGCGCAGCCTGTCTTCGGTGGGGGCGGGATTGATATTATCGGTGCGTTTGGTGTTCATGAAATCGAAACTGCCGCTTAAACTCAGATTGGTCAGGCGGGAGCGTATTAAAGGCTGCGTAAGAGAGATATTAACGGTATCGGTGCGTCCGTCGATATTAAACTGTGTCAGCGTATAGCCCGGCTCGCTAAAGGAAATATTGCCGCCGACGGACAGAATGGTGCCGAAACCTCCGACCGGTTGGCTGTATCCGGCGCCGATATAATCCATTTCTCGCGTATCGCTGCTGTGCAGGGCGGTGACGCTTTGCAGGAAAATACGGTCATGCTGTTTCAACAGATTTTCGGTATTGACGGTTGCGCTGAGCTGCAGCGGCCCGAGATAGCGGGAGCCGCGGTTATCGGCGCGCAGATTGCCGCTGAAAATTTTTGTATCCGTGACAATCAGGGTCAAATCCGCCGCGCCGAATGTATTGGGCGAAGGGCTGAGGATATTCCGTGCCGTCACGCCGGGCAGGTCGTTAATCAGCAGCAGTGCGCGTTCCAGCTGTTTCATATTCAAGGGGCGTGCCGCCTGAACAGGAGTCAGGTAATTGCGGATGCGTTTATGTGAGGCGCGGGTGTCGCCTTCTATTTTGACGGCATCGATATAGCCTTCGACGACTTGCAGACGAACCGTGCCGTTTTCGATTTCCTGTGCGGGAACAACGGCGCGGGTCAGGATATAACCGTCATTGCGGTATTTGACTGTCAGCGCATCGGCCAGTGCGAAAATATCGACCAGCGTGACCTCTGCCCCCAGCATATTCTGATAAAGCGGGCGGATATCGCCTTCTGTATAAACCGTCATACCGTCGACGAAAATATGTTCCAGCGGAAAATGGATCAGTGCGGCACCTTGCGGCGTTGGCGTGGCGGCCGGTGTTTCTTCTTTAATGACGCTGCGTTCTTTTTCCAGAGGCGGCAACCATTCTTGTCTGATATGCCCTTGTACGCGGGCAGGGTCGGCGGATGACGGGATATTCTGCGCCCAAACAGGCGTTGCGAAAATGATGCACAGCATCAGCGCAAGCAGGGCAGAAATATGGCGGTCTATCCGGAACATTTTTGAAAGCAATCTGTTGTTCGTGAAAGACGGAAAAGGCGAAGAAGAGCCTCTTCCCCGCCTTTATTGTAAAAAATAAGTCTTGAAAAACGATAAATGCGCTATGTTAAGTTAAAATACTGTCATAGAGCAGCTTCATTGCGGCGAGCGCCATCCCTGCGATGAAGATTTTTTTCATCCATTTATCGCCGTTTTTGATCACGGCATTGGCTCCCAGATGGCCGCCCCATATCGCGCCGGCTGTCATGACCGTGCCGTAATACCAATCGACCAGTCCGTGCAGGGCAAAGAAAATCAGGCAGAAACTGGATAGGACGATCCACGGCACGGCGCAGGTGGCATTGGCCTCGACGATTTTAAAGCCGAACAGAAAAATCAGGATGACGACCATCAGCGCGACAACGCCGCCGCCGAAAAATCCTCCATACATCGCCACAAGGAAATACAGGAAATAGCCGATGCGGCGTTTCCACGGTGTGACCTCTTTCAGGCTGATGCCCGCCTCTTTTTTGAACAGCATCAATCCCAGTGTTAGAAGAATGAAGAAGCCGACCACAGCTTTCAGAACCTTTTCCGGCACTTGCAAAACGATAAAGGCGCCCGCCAGTCCGCCGATGGCGGCCAGCACGCAGAGCGGCAGCACATATTGCCAGACAACCTTGTCATTTTTGCGGAAACGGTTAAAGGCGGTAATCCACAGCCCTAATGCGGACAGGCGGTTGGTGCCGATGGCCATAGCGGGCGGCAGTCCCAGCAGGATCAATCCCGGAATGGTGACCAGCCCGCCTGCGCCCATCGTGGCACCGGCAAGACCGGACAGTGTCCCGATCACGAAAACATAGATCAGGGTCAGGATTTCTGAATCAAACATGACGGCGATCAGTCTTTGGGTATTAGGAGGTTTCCTTGAACAGCTCGCGGCCAATCAGCATACGGCGGATTTCGGAGGTGCCTGCGCCGATTTCATACAGCTTGGCATCGCGCAACAGGCGCCCTGTCGGGAACTCGTTGATATAGCCGTTGCCGCCAAGGCATTGAATGGCCTCCAGCGCCATCCATGTGGCTTTTTCCGCTGCGTAAAGGATTGCACCTGCCGCGTCTTTGCGCGCGACCTCGCCGCGGTCGCAAGCCGCCGCAACGGCATAGACATAGGCGCGCGAGGTTGACAGTGCGACATACATATCGGCGATTTTGCCCTGCATCAGCTGGAATTCGCCGATGGATTGCCCGAATTGTTTGCGGTCATGAACGTAAGGCAGCACGATATCAAGACAGGACTGCATGATACCCAGCGGCCCTGCCGCCAGAACGGCGCGCTCGTAATCCAGACCGCTCATCAAGACGCGGACGCCCGCGCCTGTTGCACCAAGGACATTTTCCTCCGGCACTTCGCAGTCCTGAAAAATCAGTTCACAGGTATTGGAGCCGCGCATGCCGAGTTTGTCGAGTTTTTGCGCCGTTGAAAAACCTTTGAAATCCTTTTCGATGAGGAAGGCGGTGATGCCTTTGCTGCCCGCAGAGGGGTCGGTCTTGGCATAGACAACCAGCACATCGGCATCCGGGCCGTTGGTGATCCACATTTTATTGCCGTTCAGGACATAGCGGTCGCCCTGTTTTTCGGCTTTCAGCTGCATGGAGACGACATCGGAGCCCGCCCCCGTTTCCGACATGGCAAGCGCGCCGATTTTCGTGCCCGCGCACAGGCCGGGCAGATATTTCTTTTTCTGCTCCTCATTACCGTTCAGCTTGATCTGGTTGACGCAGAGATTGGAAAAGGCACCATAGCTGAGGCCGACACTGGCGGAGGCACGGCTGATTTCCTCCATTGCCACCACATGTTCGACATAGCCCATGGCCGATCCGCCATATTCCTCCGGCACCGTGATGCCCAGCAGACCCATCTCGCCAAAGGCAGGCCAAAGCTCATTGGGGAATTCGTTTTTTTCGTCGATTTCGGCGGCACGCGGGGCGATTTCACTTTGGGCAAAATCACGGACACTGTCGCGCAGCATATCGGCGGTATCACCAAGGGCGAAGTTGAGGGAAGGGAAAGATTGGATGCTCATACTGTTATCTCTTGGCATGGTTTTGCTTGCTCTGTATTATTTCCTTTACATGGGGCGTATGGTAAACAAAATCCCCCTTTTTGGAAAGAGTGAATAGAATGCGGTGTTTTCTCGGTTTGCTGGCGGTGTTTGCGGTGCTGTTTTTTTCAGCGCCGGCTTGGGCGCGCATGGCGGCAACGGCTGTGCCCGTTGTTCAGGACGATCTGGCCGCGGAAGAGGAAAAAGAGGAAATTGTCGATACGCCGATATCCTACGACATGCCTTTCTATGCGAAAGAGGATGCCGTAGTGATGGGGAAGGTTCGAACCCATATCACGGGCGAGGAAGATACGCTGATGGATATTGCCCGTGCTTACGGGCTTGGCTATGTGGCGCTGCGTGCCGCCAATTCGGGTGTGGATGCATGGGCACCCCTGCCGGGTAGAGAGATGACGATCCCGGCGATGCGTATCCTGCCGCGTGCGCCGCAGCAGGGCATTGTAATCAATCTGGGGGAAATGCGGCTGTTTTATTTTGCAGGGGACGGTTCGGTGGAAAGCTTTCCCATCGGTATCGGGCGTGAAGGCCTGCAAACGCCGACAGGAACGACAAAAATTATCAAAAAAATTGTCAAGCCGAGCTGGTATCCGACTGACCGCATGCGCGAGGAAAAGCCGGGATTGCCGGAACGTGTGCGTTCAGGCCCGTCAAATCCGCTGGGAGATTATGCGCTGTATCTGGGCTGGCCGACCTTTCTGATACACGGCACGAACAAGCCCTGGGGAATTGGACGGCGCGTCAGCTCCGGCTGTATCCGTATGTATCCGGAGGATATCAAACTGCTTTATGCGCGGGCGATGGTTGATACGAAGGTCACGGTTGTTGACCAGCCCGTGAAACTGGCTTTTCTGGAAGACGGGCTTTATATGCAGGCGCATCCGACACGCACGCAAAGCGATGCGCTGGAAAGTGATGGGCTGATTCCGGCTGAACTGACGGATAAGGAAATTCCTGAAGAGCTGAAAACATTTATCGGAAAAATCATCACACAGCATGGGGGCTATGACCAAGAGGCGCTGGACTGGGATAAGGTGCTGGAGGTTCTGAAAGCCCGCAGTGGCATCCCCGTCAAAATTCTGGGAGGACAAACATGACATCCGCAACCGCACGCAAAACCAAACAAGGGCTGTCCGGCGTTTTTCCTGTGCCGGGAGATAAATCGATTTCACACCGCTCCCTGATTTTCGCGGCGCTGGCGGAAGGCGTGACGGAAATTTACGGCTTGCTGGAAAGTGACGATGTGCTGCATACGGCGGATGCCTTGCAGAAAATGGGTATTCTGATTGAGAAAGAAGAAACATCGGAAGGACGCGTCTGGCGCGTGACGGGCGGTAAACTGACGTCACCGAAAGAACCGCTTTATCTGGGCAATAGCGGTACCTCGGCACGGCTGTTGGCAGGCGTGATTGCCGGACAAGGGGTTACCGCCTGCATCACGGGGGATGAATCCTTGTCGCGCCGTCCGATGGCACGGGTCACCGAGCCGTTGTCAAAAATGGGCGCAAAATTCCGTCAGGAAAACGAGGATACGGCTTTGCCGCTATGGATTGAAGGCGTAGAGAAACCCCGCGCCATCACTTATAACAGCCCTGTGGCATCGGCGCAGGTAAAATCGGCCATTTTGCTGGCAGGGTTAAACGCAGAAGGCGAGACTTGTGTCCGGGAACCGGGCAGCAGCCGCGACCATACCGAGCGGATGCTGGAGGCTTTCGGTATTGATGTGGAAACCGGTGCGGCTTATGGCGGCGGCAGCGAGGCGGCCTTGAAAGGCGGTAAAAAACTTGTCTCGCCCGGGCGGATTGATGTTCCGGCGGATCCCAGCTCTGCGGCTTTCCCCGCCGTGGCGGCATTGATTACCAAAAAATCCTTTGTTGTGCTGCCTGCGGTCTCGATGAACCCGACGCGGGCGGGATTGTATAAAATCCTGAAAAAAATGGGCGCGGATATTGAGCTGAAAAATGAAACCATGCTGGGCGGTGAGCCTGTTGCCGATCTGCATATTCGCGCAGGTGAGGTGTTGAAAGGCTGTACGGTTCCGGCGGTTTATGTACCGGCAATGATTGACGAATATCCGATTTTGGCGGTAGCGGCCTCGGTGGCCGAAGGGATCACACGTATGGAAGGGCTGGCCGAGCTGCGGGTCAAAGAAAGTAACCGTCTGGAAAAAATCGCAAGCGGTTTGAAAGCCTGCGGTGTGCGCACGGAAATTGATGGCGATGATCTGATTGTTTATGGGCGCGGCAATTTGTCGGTGATGGGCGGGGTGACAATTGAAACCGGCTTTGATCACCGTATTGCGATGAGCTTTCTGGTGTTGGGCGGTGTCACGCGGGAGCCGATTACGATTGACCGCGCCGATGCGATTGCCACCAGCTTTCCGACATTTATCAAGGAAATGAACAAGCGCGGCTGTGATATCCGTCTTGCCTCAGAGCAGGCGCATGCGTTTGGAAGGTAGGACGCAGTGCCGTTGACATACCGATATGCAAAGAGCAGCCAGGATCGCGGCTCCTGTTTTGCAATTCGTGAAGAGGTCTTTGTGAAGGGGCAGAATGTGCCTTTGGCACTGGAGCGGGATGAGCATGATGACAGCGCGACGCATATTCTGGCACAAGATGAGAACGGGCGTGTTTTGGGAACGGCGCGGCTGCGTTATCTGGAAGATACGGCAAAAATCGAGCGCGTGGCGGTGTTGGAAGAGGCACGCGGAAAAGGCGTCGGGCGCGGTATTATGGCGTTTATCATTGAAAATGCCGCAGAAAAAGGCGATATTGCCAAGCTGAAGCTCGGCAGCCAGACCCATGCGATTCCGTTTTATGCGGCGTTGGGATTTGAAACGGTCGGCGAGGAATATATGGATGCGGGCATTCCGCATCGCGATATGGTGAAAGACAATAAAGTAAAAGGGTAGAATAAAATGACGGCACATAACATGACCGAACTGGCGCATCATGCGCGTGCGTGGCCTTTTGAAGAGGCACGGCATCTGCTGAAACGCATTGGCGGTAAAGTGCCGGAAAAGGGCTATGTGCTGTTTGAAACCGGTTACGGCCCGTCAGGCCTGCCGCATATCGGTACATTCGGCGAGGTGTTCCGCACCACGATGGTCAAACACGCTTTTGAAACACTGGCACCCGATATCCCGACCAAGCTGATCTGTTTTTCCGATGACATGGACGGTATGCGCAAAGTGCCGGATAATATTCCGAATAAGGATATGATGGAGCAATATCTCGGCCTGCCGCTGACGAAAGTTCCTGACCCGTTTTCCAATGAGTATGAAAGCTTTGCCCATCATAATAACAAGCGTCTGCGCGACTTTCTTGATGCCTTCGGTTTTGAATATGAATTCATGTCCTCGACCGAGATGTATGCATCAGGCGCGTTTGATGAGGTGCTGCTGAAGGCGCTGGAAAATTATCAGAAAATCATGGATGTGATGCTGCCGACTCTAGGCGCGGAACGTCAGGCGACCTATTCGCCTTTCCTGCCGATTTCACCGAAAACAGGGCGTGTGCTGTATGTGCCGATGAAGGCGACCGATCCGAAAGCCGGAACGATTACCTTTGAGGATGAGGACGGCACAGATGTCACAATTCCGGTGACGGGCGGTCATGTCAAAATGCAATGGAAACCCGATTTTGGAATGCGCTGGGCGGCGCTGGGCGTTGATTTTGAAATGTTCGGCAAAGACCATCAGGCCAATGCGCCGATCTATTCCAAAATCTGTCGTATTCTGGGCGTAGAACCGCCGTCGCAATTTGTCTATGAGCTGTTTTTGGATGATAAAGGCGAAAAAATTTCAAAAAGCAAAGGCAATGGCATCGCGGTGGAAGACTGGCTGCGTTATGCGCCGAATGAAAGCCTCGGCCTTTATATGTTCCAGAAACCGAAAACCGCAAAACGGCTTTACTTTGATGTCATTCCGAAAGCGGTAGACGAATATGTGACCTTTGCGCAGAAACTTCCCGGAGAAGAGCGCGAAAAACAGGTGGAAAACCCCGTCTGGCATATTCATGGCGGTCATATGCCGGAAATCGGCGATGTTCCGGTCAGCTTTAACCTGCTTTTAAATCTGGCCTCTGCCGCCAATGCGGTGGATAAATCGGTGCTGTGGGGCTTTATCACCCGTTATGCGCCTGATGCCGCGCCGGAAAAATCGCCCTTCCTTGATCGCCTGACGGAATATGCCGTCAATTACTATCAGGACTTTGTGAAGACGCAGAAGAAATTCCGCGAACCGACGAAAAAAGAATCGGATGCGCTGACTGATTTGCATGAATTTTTGGGCGGGCTGGGCGAGCATCCGGAGGCCGAAGAAATCCAGAGCGGTATTTATGCCATCGGAAAAAATTACGAATACGAAAATCTGCGCGACTGGTTCGGTTGCCTCTATGAAACCCTGCTGGGACAAGAGCAGGGGCCGCGTATGGGGTCGTTCATCGCCCTTTACGGCGTTGCGGAAACGCGAGAATTGATCTCCGCTGTTTTGAAGAAAAACTTGCAGGGCAGCGCGGCTTCGTGATAATAGAGTCGTTTATGAATATTCTTTAAGCCTGTGTCTAATATCTATACGTCCGGCCCGATAAAGGGCGGCGGAAGGGGAGCATAATCATGGCCGTTGAAAAAAGAACGATTCGCAGCGATATTCCCGGCAGCGATACTTACGAACAATCTGTTGCACGTAGCGAGGGCAAACGCCTGATCGTTGGTGAAGGCATTTCACTGTCCGGTGAAATCGGTGCCTGCGAACATCTGGTTGTTGAAGGTTACGTACAGGCGGCGCTGCGTGACGGCAAGCGCATGGATATTATGCCGTCAGGCCATGTTAAAGGTGAAATTACCGTGGAAGATGCCGAGATTTCCGGCCATTTCGAAGGTGTTTTGAATGTGCGCGGGCGCTTGGTTATCCGTGGCAGCGCGACTGTTATCGGTACGGTGGAATACGGTTCCCTGCGTGTTGAACCCGGTGCGGCAATTGTCGGCACGATGACGGTGCAGCAGGTTGAAGCCGAAGCACCGGCCTTGAACGAGAATCAGGACAACCTGATCCCCCGCAAAGTCACCACGCTGTTTGAAGGCAAAAATGCGGATGCCGGTGAAGATTGCCGCGTACAGCAGGTCATGGCCGGATAACGGATCGAAGAAGGCGCGGGCAGCAAAATCCCGCCTTTGACAATGACAAAACAAAATACAGCAACAGCGATGCGGAAACTGATCCAACAGATGATGACGCAAAAACTGCACCGCCGGAACTATCCGGCGCTGCCGTCCGGTGTGCTGAAAATGATGCTGGCAGGGGTTTTGCTGTCGCTGTTTCTAGTCGGTAGTTGTAAAACATCCGACCTTGCCGGGAACGGGCCGGAGGCCGTAACGCTGCTGCCGCCCGCCGATGCGGGGTACCGCTATAGCCCCGCAAAAGGCTATGTTCATACCGCCCGCCGTTATATGACCCGTAATCCCGATGCCTTGATGCATATGACCGAAATGCAGGTCAGCTATTTACTGGGAACGCCTGCGGCAAAACGTAGCGAAGCACCTGCGGAAGTTTGGCAATATCGCGCGCCCCGCTGTGTACTGGATGTTTATTTTTACGAGAATGACAAAAGCGGTTACAGAGCGATGCAGATGTCCGATGAAGGATTGTCGCATCACCGTAAGGTCGCCTATTACGCCTTGCGTCAGCTGGATACGCCGGACTGGAGCATCGCGACGGATGAGGACGGTACGGAATTTTTACCCTCTTTGGTACAGACGCCGGAAAAAACCGCCTATTGCATGGATGCCATTTTGTCGCATAAAAGCTAGGTTTTCCGCCAGATCTTCTCTTGCATAGCGCGCCTTGCTGCCGTATCATTTCCGCATTATGACGACATCCAAAAAAACGCAAAAAGCGGCACCGGAAAGTGCCGGTCTGACGCCGATGATGGCGCAATATACGGAGATCAAGCAGCAATATCCCGATTGTCTGCTGTTTTACCGTATGGGCGATTTTTACGAGATGTTTTTTGACGATGCCGTCACAGCCTCTGCCGCACTTGATATCACACTGACCAAACGCGGTTCTTCCGGCGGAGATGATATCCCGATGTGTGGTGTTCCCTGGCACAGCCATGAAGCCTATCTGGAGCGGTTGATCCGCAAAGGCTATAAGGTTGCCATTTGCGAACAGACCGAAACGCCGGAAGAGGCGAAAAAGCGCGCTGGTTACAAGGCGCTGGTGCGGCGTGAAGTTGTGCGCGTTGTGACGCAAGGCACACTGACCGAAGACAATTTGCTGGATCGCGACCGTAATAACTATCTTTGCGCTTTGGCGCGGACGGGTAAAACGCTTGGTCTGTCATGGCTGGATTTGTCGACAGGGGAATTTATGATGCAGCCGGCCGAAAGCGGCAGTCTTGCGGCGGCGCTGGAACGCCTTGCCGCGGGGGAAATCCTGATCCCTGATGCGCTGGCGCAGGATGAGGCGTTTTATGATTTATGGGCGGATTACAAAACCCGCCTGACGATTCAGCCGAACAGCCGCTTTGATTCCGAGAACGCGCTGAAACGGCTGAAAGATTTATTCGGTGTGGCAACGCTGGAAAGTTTTGGCGGTTTTTGCCGCGCAGAAATTGCCGCAGCAGGGGCCTTGATTGATTATGCGGAACTGACGCAGAAGGGCAATCTGCCGCGTATCGCACCGCCGAAACAGCTGGCCTTGGGCAGTTTTATGGAGATTGATGCGGCGACGCGGCGTAATCTGGAACTGGTGCGTAATATGCAGGGCGCGCGCGAAGGCAGCCTGCTGGATGCGATTGACCGCACGGTCACAGGCGGTGGCGGGCGGTTGCTGACGGCGCATTTGTCGATGCCTTTGACGGAGCCTGTGAAAATTACCGAACGTTTGGAACTGGTGACGTTTTTTGCCGCACATAGCGGCGCAAAGGAGGAGTTACGGTCGGTTTTAAAACACTGCCCCGATATGGAGCGTGCGCTGGCACGGCTGAGCATCGGGCGCGGCGGCCCGCGTGATCTGGCAGCGATCTGGCACAGTTTAAACCGTACGGGCGTGTTACAGAATATCCTGCTGACCGCCACGAAAGGGCGTGAGGATAAAGATCTGTTTGCGCAGGATATGCCGCGCCGCTTGCAGGATATTTTAAAAGTGATGAAACCCTGGGGCAGTTTCCATCCGCTGACGGAAAAACTGGGACGGGCTTTGATGACCGAT
>SBHI01000183.1 GCA_006226225.1 Alphaproteobacteria bacterium | reverse complement strand
GGATATGATGCACCACCCCCGCAGCAAAAATCATCAAAATCGGAAAAATAAACAGCCACGGCGAACACAAAATCATGCATGAATTTTTAAAACTTGCCGAACCTGTTCTGTTCCAGATTTCCTTTATTACGCAGGCCATGCTGGCAACCTTTCTGATTGCCCTGCTGTTTGAAAAACTGCGTCCGGCCTCCAAAGATATCCCGATGTATCACCGGGAAACGCCGTTTGAATTACTGAATGTGTTTATTATCACTCTGACAGTCTGGCCACTGGCGCTTTACTGCATCAATACCTTTTTTCTTGATGCCTTGCAGAATTTTTTCACCTATGACTTTACTTCACGCGCCGTGCGCAGCTGGCCGCTTTGGCTGCAAATGATCAGCGCCGCCGTTCTGCTGGATTTCGGATTATACTGGTATCACCGCATGATGCATGCATGGCTGTGGCCTTTCCACGCCGTTCACCATGAAACGGAGAATGTCAACTGGTCGACCTCATGGCGGTTTCATCCGCTGGACATCATCATCAGTTTCTTTACGCTGCTGATTTTATATTTTGTCGGCTATCCGGCGGAGTCGATTTTCTTTGCCTCATTCGCCGTGCATATCATGTCGAATTTCACACATTTTAATACGCGCCTGTCATGGCCGGGGCCGCTGAAATATCTTTTAACCAGCCCGCATTTCCATCACTGGCATCATGCCAAAGCGAAAGAAGCCATTGATAAAAATTTCTGCATCGTCTTTCCGTTTCTGGATTTGCTGTTCGGCACATTTTACTGCCCGAAACCCGAACCGGAAAAATACGGCATATTCCAGCCGCAAATTCCCGGCGGTATGATCGGCAAATTCTTTCTGCCCTTTCTGGAACAGGGGCGAAAAATACGCGGGTTGCTGACAAAATCGAAAAACTGACGCAAGAAAAAACCGTCCCGCATTTTGCGGCACGGCTTTCCCGTTATTCCTGCGACAAATTGTTATCTTTCGCGGCGGCGCTGCGGGCCGCGTCTTTCACCACCGCCCTCTTTGCCAAACTCTTTCCAGCGTTTATAAATTTCGCGCTTTTGATCTGTGGAGAGTTCACGTGCACCGCGCTGCATCTCGCCGCTCAGGCGTCTTTTTTTCTCCGAACCCAAACCATGCCATTCCTCCTGCACACGGCGTTTCATCTGCGCCTTTTGTTCCGGTGTCAAATTGTCGAACCGCTGCTGCATGTTGCTTTTCAGTCTTTCTTTTTGCTCGGGCGGCATTTGATCCCAGCGCTCTTTCAGCTTGGAGCGAATGGCTTCCCGCTCTTTCGGGTCGATGTCCTTCCAGCGGTTACGCAATTCCCGCTGCATTTGTCTGCGGTCTTCCGGTGCAACATTTTCCCATTGCTCACGGATTTTTGCTTTCATCTGCGCACGCTCTTCCGGCGACATGTTCTGCCATTTTTCACGCATTTCGCGCGTATCACCGAATTTTTGATCGATGAAACCTTCCCGTTCTTCCGGTGGCATCTGTTCCCAGCGCTCCCGCATCTGGCCGCGGTGTTTCTCTATAAAAGCACGGCGTTCCTCGGGCGGCATATTCTGCAATCTGTCCCATATTTCCTCCCGACGGGCATTTTCCTCGCCGCCACCGCCGTTTTTAAAGGCTTCAATGCGTTTTTGCGCCTCCAATGCCTCACGGCTGTCCAGCATGCGCCGTTCATCCTCTGTCAATGCACGATCCCGCGCAACCGGTGCTGCGTTATCGCCCTGCGCATAAACCGGTGCAGGCAGACCAAAAAGCCCGATCATCAGTGCCCCGGCCGCCAAAAACGATAAAAAACCTTTATTTTTCAACATGTCCGCGCCTTCCTATCCATGACGTTCATGTGTGACCAAACGGTCTTTCTAACTATTATACGGGACAGGTTATCAAAACCCTGCGCAAAAAATCGTAAAAAAATGAAAAAAATTTATAAAAAAGCGCAGGGTTTTCCCAAAACGGAACGTGTCATAGACAGTGAAAAGCAGTATGCTTCTAAAAGCATGTGAACAGCATGATACAGGAAAAAAGGACGAAAGACTGCTGTGACACCGGAAGAAGAGGATACTGCTGGGCTGGATGAGGATGATGCGCTGATGCGGCGCATCGCCGCAGGCGATGAAAGGGCCTATGCCATGCTGGTGCAGAAACATCTGGGCAGAACCGTAAGAACGGCAATGCGTATTCTCGGTAATCAGGCTGATGCCGAGGATGCGGCGCAGGATGCTTTTATCCGCGTCTGGAAACATGCGGAAAACTGGGAACCCGAAGCCAATAGCGGCGCAAAATTCACCACATGGTTTTACCGCGTTGTGACCAATCTGTGCATTGATTACACACGCAAGAAACGCGGCATTGCGCTGGACAACATCGCCGAGCAGGAAGCGGAAGATGAAAGCGGTCTGGAAAAGCTGGAACGCGCAGACACCTTCCAGACACTGAAAAGCCATATGGACGCCCTGCCCGAGCGGCAACGCACCGCCCTGACCCTCTGTTTTTACGAGGAGATGAGCAATAAGGAAGCCGCCGATATCATGGGCATCAGCATCAAAGCACTGGAATCGCTGCTGGTACGGGCAAGACGCAGTTTACGGGAAACAATGGATGCAGATGACATCCGCGACGGTATGAGCGCAGGAAACTAGAGGAAACAGGTACAATGAGCAAAAAACTGACAAAACAGGCGGAACAGATCAAGGAAACACTCGCGGCCTACGGTGCTGACCGCCAATTGTGGCCTGAAGATGTTCGCGGTTTTGCCGATGAGACCGCCGCCGCCCTTCCGGAGATTGCCGCATTGCTGCAACAGGCCGCGCGGGAGGATGCGCTGCTGCGCGAATACCGCCTGGATATCCCAGCGTTGGACAATCTGCAAAACCGTATTCTGGCCGAAGCGCGTGCGACGCCGCAGCTGCGCAGCAGCCCTGCCGCCGAGAAAACGGCAAAGCAAAGCTTTTGGCAAATATTATTTCCCGGATTACAGTTCCGCCCGATGCATATTTTCGCCCCCAGCGGCGGGTTGGTGATGGCGGCTGTGTTCGGTTTCTGGCTCAGTTTCAGCGGCACTGTCGCGCCGCCGGACGGGACAAGCGCAAACGGGCTGCTGCTTGATCCGGTCTTTTACCAAAACGTTTCCGACCCCGCACTCGGGGACGCATTACTTCTCTACGGCACGGAAGGAGGACTGGAAGAATGACCGCCATCCATAAAATATTGATTACGGTATCCGTTCTGCTGTTTATTTCGCTGGCGGGCAATATGTTCTTTCTCGGCATCTGGCTGGGCAGTTCCGTGCAGCAAAGCGTGACTGAAACAACGCATATTACCCCCGCCGTACATTCCGCAAGCGAGATCAAACAGATCGACCGTGAATTCAGCGCGCTCCTGCCCGCGCAAGATAAAGAAATTATCCGCAACCGCATGAAAGAAAGTCGCGGCACGCTGCGCGAACAAAAAGAAGCGCTGGATATTGCACAACGTGCCGTGCGCAACGCAATGTATGCCGATCCTTTCGATCAGGCAGCGCTGGATCAGGCGCTGGCGGATGAACGCACGGCACGCCAGAGCCTTCACGCCGCACTAAACACAACACGCCGCAATATGGCTGCCGACCTGTCACCGGAAGGCCGCCGTGCTTTGGCTAAAATGGAAGACCGCCTGTCCCGCTACCGCGATGCCCGCAACAACGGTATGCATGACGATGCGGCCAATGGTGAACGCGGCAAGGAGATGCGCCGCTTTGAAAAGCTGCGTAAATTGCGCGAACACCGCAAGCATCAGGATGGAACGGAATAAACGGGTATTACGCCTCTGCCAAAACCGACAAGGCCCAGCGCAGGATAATCGGACGGATATCGGGCTGTGGCAGGTTTTTTCCCGTTGTCCAGCGCGTCACCGCCCCGCCCGTCAAGCCGAATTCGTTCCGCAATTGCTGTTCGCTGACCGCACCGCTGCTGACGATATCATAAACCGCCTGCGCGAAATCACTATCGGAGATATCGGATTGCCGCAGCAGTGTGTTCAGCTTTTTTTCAAGCTGTTTCAGGCGTTCGGTCTGTAAATCGGTGATTTGTCCCATGAGGCGGCTCACAAATAGCCATGCGCTTTAAAGCTGTAATGACCGGTTGCCGAAATAATCAGATGATCATGCACAACCACATCGACCGGCGTGACGGCGCGGACGATTTCTTTCGTCATCTCAATATCGGCATTGCTGGGGGTCGGATCGCCGCTGGGATGGTTATGCACCAGAATAACGGCGGTTGCACCGATTTCCAGCGCCCGTTTTACAACCTCGCGCGGATAAACCGGTGTGTGGTCAACTGTTCCGCTCTGTTGTATTTCGTCACGGATCAGGCGGTTTTTACGGTTCAGAAACAGGACGCGGAAATGTTCTTTTTTCTCATGCGCCATCGTGGCATGGCAGTAATCCAGCAAAGATTTCCATGAGCTGAGGATCGGCGCATCGGCAAGCTTCTGTTTCAACATGCGCCCGCCCGCCGCATAGACCGTTTTTAGAAAGGCCGCCGTATTTTCGCTGACACCCGTCACAGCCGTCAGGCTTTTCGGATCTGCCGCCAGTACATCTGCGAAGCCGCCGAAATGATCGATCAGTTTTTTCGCCAGCGGTTTAACATCACGGCGCGGTATGGCGGTAAACAGCAGCAGTTCCAGAATTTCGTAATCGGGCATACCGTCGCCGCCTGTTTCCAGAAAACGCTGGCGCAACCGGTCGCGATGTCCTGCATGGGGCAGTTTTTCAGCCTTTACAGCGGTTTTTTTTGCCTTTTGCTGGGTCATTCCGTCAGCCCGTATAGGGAGGGCAAGTATAGCCCTTCGGTGACAGGGTGAAAATTTCAAACCCGTCTTCCGTGACAGCCAGAGAATGTTCAAATTGTGCCGACAATGATTTGTCGCGCGTGACAGCCGTCCAGCCGTCTTCGAGAATTTTCACATCATATTTGCCGGTATTGATCATCGGTTCGATCGTAAAGAACATTCCCGGCTGCAAAACCAGCCCCTCGCCCGCCTTGCCGTAATGAAGAACGGAGGGCGGCATGTGGAACGTCTGGCCGATACCGTGACCGCAGAAGTCACGCACAACCGAAAAACGCCGTCCTTCCGCATATTTCTGGATGGCGGCGGCAACATCGCCCAGCGTTGCCCCGGGTTTGACCTGCTCAATTCCCAGCATCATTGCCTCGTAAGTCGTCTCAACGAGACGCTGCGCCTTGACGGGAATTTTTTCGCCGCAATAATACATGCGGCTGGTATCACCATGCCAGCCGTCAACAATAACCGTCACATCAATATTCAGAATATCGCCTTCCTGTAGAGGCTTTTCTCCCGGAATGCCGTGGCAGACAACATGGTTCACGGAAATACAGGTTGCCTTGGGGTAACCTTTATAGCCCAGCGGCGCGGGAATCGCATCATGGTCTTCAATGAATTTATGACACAGATTATCCAGATATTCCGTCGTCACACCGGGTTTGACAAAATCAGTGATGTAATCCAGCGTGTCCGCCGCCAGACGGCCTGCAACACGCATGCCTTCAAAAGCCGCAGCATCATGGAGCAGAACCATACCTTCCTCCGCATGCTGTACTGTTTTGTATTCCGATTTCGTGTTCATTGCCTGCTTGCCTTTCATTAAGGACTCGGGTTATCTTTTCCAGTATAATCATCATTGCTTGAAAGACTAGGAAATAGCACAGAACAGGAGCGTAATAAAGAGCAGATGAGCGCCGAGACCTATACAGCCGCCATTCTGATTATCGGAGACGAGATTCTGTCCGGCCGTACGGTTGACCAGAATACGCCCTGGATTGCCGAAAAACTGGCCGAACACGGCATCAAACTGCGCGAAGTGCGCGTTGTTTCGGATGATTACGCGGCAATTGTCAATGCCGTGAATGCACTCCGCGCCAGCTACACTTATCTGCTGACGACAGGCGGTATCGGGCCGACCCATGATGACATCACCGCCGCCGCCATTGCACAGGCATTTTCCGTTCCGGTCAAAGAAGACCCCGCCGCCCGCAAAATTCTGGAAGATTATTACGGCACAAGCGATCTGAACGAGGCACGGCTGAAAATGGCCGCCGTTCCCGAAGGTGCGGCGCTAATCAACAATCCCGTCAGCGGCGCGCCCGGCTTCAAGATGGAGAATGTCTATGTGCTTGCCGGTGTGCCGCGGATTATGCAAGGCATGCTGGAAGGGTTTATCGACGGGCTGATCGGCGGCGATCCGATGCTGTCCAATACCATTACCTGCGACCTTTATGAAAGTCAGGTCGCCAAAGACCTCGGCGCTTTGCAGGACAAATATCCCGATGTCTCCATCGGCAGTTACCCGCAATATCGCGGCGGTATTCTGGGCTTAAGCCTTGTGCTGCGCGCGACGGATGCGGCGCTTTTGGACAATGCGACCGATGAAGTGATCACCATTATCGACGCGCTTGGCGGCACGGCCAGCGCCGTCAATATCCGCGGCAATGAAATAAAAGCCCGCGAAACGGGCTAAATAACAATAAAGAAACGGCTGTTATGACACGCGAAATCAATCTGCATCTGGTATCCGATTCAACCGGCGGGACGCTGCACGGCGTTGTCAAAGCCTGCATTGCACAGTTTTCGGAAGTGCTGCCTGTCGAACATTTGTGGAATCTGGTACGCGAAAAGCGACAGATCGACAATCTGATGAAAAGCGTTGCGGAAATGCCGGGCCCCGTGCTGTTCACACTGGTCGATGATGCGCTGGCGCATTATCTGCAGGAAAAATGCCGCGAAGCAGGTATCCCCGCCATCCCCGTCCTGCAGCCGATCATGAACAGCCTCAGTGAATATCTCGGCCTGAAGAGCCGTTCCATGCCCGGATTGCAGCATATATTGAATGAGGATTATTTCAGCCGCATTGATGCGATGGATTACGCCCTGCATCATGATGACGGCCAGCGTACAGGGCGCAGCCTTGCCGAGGCGGATGTGGTTTTGCTGGGCGTGTCACGGACATCAAAAACGCCGACCTGTCTTTATCTGGCCAATCGCGGTGTCAAAGCGGCAAATATTCCGCTGGTTCCCGGCATTGCGCTGCCGCCGGAGGTCTTCGATTTGAAAACACCGCTTTTTGTCGGGCTGACGGAAAGCCCTGCACGGCTGGTCGAACTGCGTACCAACCGGTTGCAACATATCGGCGAGAACAGCCAAACCGATTATCTGGAGATCGGCAAAGTTAAAGAGGAAGTCGCACAAGCGCGGCAGCTTTACACTCGTATGGGCTGGCCTGTGATTGACGTCACCCGCCGCAGTGTCGAGGAGACCGCCGCGGAAATCCTGACATTGCTGAGCCGCAAACGCGAATTGGAAGAAGAGGCCCGCGCCAAAAAAGCGGCGCAGCGTGCCGCTCCGCAGGAACAGCAAAGCCAGTCTTAAAATCTCTTAAAGTTATTTTGGATCAAACCAGAATTCGATCTGCTCGGTGTCACAGTCGCAACGGGCGGAATGTTCGGCACCTGTAGGAACATGATACCAGTCGCCCGGCTTATAGCTCTTCTCCACCCCTTCAACTGTCAGCATCATCTCACCCTTTGTGACAACGCCCCAATTTTCCGTGTCATGTGTATGGGTTTCGATATCACTGCCTGCCGGATAAACGGCAAACAACACGCGGCAGTTTTCCGCCGCCAGCTGGTAAGCGTCAAAACGACATTGAAACGGCGGAAGCTGACGAATTGGCTCAGGAAAACAACAGGAAGCACCGTTTTTCACGAGTGACTCTTTGCCGTCCATGACGTTACACCCCGTCAGACGCGCATCGGCATCAGCACGTAAAGCGCGTTATCATCACCGACATCCTGAATGATAGTCGGTGATGCGGAATCGGCCAGTGTCATACGGCAGCCGTCGCCCTCGATCTGTTTAGCAACATCCATCAGATAGGCGGCGTTAAAACCGATTTCAACGGGGTCGGCATCAAAGACGATTTCCAGCTCTTCCGTAGCGCTGCCGCTTTCGGGGCTGGTCGCCGACAGGGTCATCATTTTGCCGTTCAGCGCCATTTTCACCGCACGGGATTTTTCCGTCGCAATGGTTGAAACGCGGTCAACAGCCCCTGCGAAAATCGCCGGATTGATTTCCAGTACCTTGTCATTGTTTTTCG
This sequence comes from Alphaproteobacteria bacterium, assembly GCA_006226225.1. Classification (GTDB taxonomy): domain Bacteria; phylum Pseudomonadota; class Alphaproteobacteria; order Micavibrionales; family CSBR16-224; genus CSBR16-224. Next base: position 3,793 of record SBHI01000183.1, on the reverse strand, counting down.
GAATGACACGCTCGTAATCGGGGAAGGTACCGTCGATCAGTTTCGTGGTCAGCGTGATGTGGTCGAAGCTGCATTGCATTTTCGTATCCGACAGGCTGATTTTGATGGTGTCGCCCGCTTCCTCGATCAGTTTGCGGATTTCACCGACGGCCTTGCGCGGAATAATTACGCCGGAGGTCATGTTTTCCGCGCCATCGGGCAGCGGGATTTCAAACCGTGCCAGACGGTGCGCATCGGTCGCAACGGCGCGCAGAACCTTGCCGCTTTTGCTTTCCGTCGCATGCATGAAAATACCGTTCAGGTAATAGCGGGTTTCTTCCGTCGAAATAGCGAAGCGCGTGCGGTCAATCAATGTCCGCAGCTGCGAGGCGGGAATTTCGAATTGATGCGGAAAATCGCCATCGCTGGACATTTGCGGGAAGTCATCGACCGGCAGACAGCCGAGGCGGAAGTCGGAACGTCCGGCCTTGACCAACATTTTATTATCGCCTTCAGGAATATCCATGCTGACGCTGCTGCCGTCAGGAAGTTTACGCACAATATCATACAGCGTATTGGCGGGAACTGTTGTCGCGCCTGCACGTTCCACGCTTGCGGGAACGCTTTCGGCGATTTCCAGATCCATATCGGTGGTGTTCAGAAACAGAATGCCGTCTTCGGCGCGAAGCAGCACATTCGCCAGAATGGGAATCGTGTTCCGGCGTTCAACAATCGTGTGAACATGGCTCAAAGCGCGCAACAGGTCCGAACGGTCAATAGAAAACTTCATGGCTTTTGGTCTCTCCTTGCAAATGAATCCTGTCCTGAAAATGTAATGCGGTATTCTAGCACTTCAGCCCGAAAAGAAAAGCCATTTTAAGCCAGATTACGCCTGTTTCTGGCGGTAATGCGCGATTAACTGCGGCAGTTTGGTCATATCATCGAATAATTCGCGCGCCCCAAGCTCCAGCAGCAGATCTTTAACATCCATATGGGCGTGATGACTGCCGCCGGTGAAGCCCAGAACGGTCATGCCCGCTGCAACACCTGCCGTCACACCGGGGATGCTATCTTCAACGACAAGGCAGCGCGCCGGGTCAACGCCCATGGTTTCCGCAGCATGCAAATAAACATCGGGTTCCGGCTTGCCGCGCGGCACCATTTCACTGCTGAAAATACGGCCTTCAAACAGCGGCATGATTTCCGTCTTGTTCAGCATGAAGTCGATTTTTTTCAAAGCGCTGTTAGAGGCCATACAGAACGGCACCTCCAGACCTTCCAGCACTTGTTTGATATTCAGGATCGGCTCCAGCTCGTCTTCAAGATGGACAAGGCTGCGCTCATAAGCAATGGAGGGGTAATTATCCGGAAGCTTTGCCCATGCCTCTTTCGTCACAGGGCTGTCCGGCCCCTGCCCGCAAAAGACGCGGATATGTTCTTCCATTGTAATCGGGTAACCGAGTTCCGTTTTCACCGCCGCATTGCTGCGGTTCACGACGATTTCACTGTCAACGATCACACCGTCGCAGTCGAAAATAACCATTTCTACCATATTGTCACACCCTTGTTTTGTCGTTTATGCTAGACACGCAAAAACATATTGGCACTTTCTATGCCGCAAAACAAGGACACACGGAGGGCGTGATGGAAAAAAGACAACTTGGAAAAACCGATCTTGAGGTCAGTCTGATCTGCCTTGGCACCATGACATGGGGACAGCAGAACACACAGGATGAAGGTTTTGAACAGATGGATTACGCCGTCGACAAAGGCGTCAATTTTTTCGACACGGCAGAGCTTTATGCCATTCCGCCGACGGCCGAGACCTGCGGAAAAACCGAAGAAGTCATCGGCAACTGGTTTGCCAGCCGCAAATGCCGCGACAAAGTCATTCTGGCGACAAAAATCGCCGGCCCCGGCAGCCATCTTTCCTGGATCAGGAACGGCGACCGCCGCTATGACCGCGAGAATATCGCCGCCGCCATCGAAGGCAGTCTGAAACGCCTGCAAACCGATTATATTGATTTGTACCAGCTGCATTGGCCGGAACGCGACGTCAACAGCTTCGGGAAACTGAATTTCCCCGAAACCGCCGAAATCCGTGAGGATGAAGAATACCGCATGCTGGGTGTGCTGCAAATTTTACATGACTATATTGAAAAAGGCGTCATCCGCCATGTCGGATTATCCAACGAAACGCCCTGGGGTGTGATGGGATTTCTACAAATGGCTGACAAGCACAGCCTGCCGCGCGTTGTGTCAATTCAGAATCCCTATAACCTTTTGAACCGCACATTCGAGACCGGCCTGTCCGAAGTCGCCTTGCAGGAAAAATGCGGGCTGCTGGCTTACTCGCCTCTGGCAGGCGGCTCACTGACCGGAAAATATCTGAACGGGCAGGTTCCGAAAGGATCGCGGCGCGATATTGACCCGCGCGGGTCACGCTATCAGAAACCGCATGCGGAAAGCACGATTACCCGCTATGTCGAGATCGCCAAAAACGCCGGACTGGATCCCGCGCAGATGGCGCTGGCCTTTGTGAACGGCCGCCGTTTCCTGACATCGAATATTATCGGTGCCACCACAATGGAACAGCTGAAAACCAATATCGCCTCCGCCGATTTGACACTGCCGGATGATGTGATCGCGGAAATAGAAGCCGTACATGACGATGTTCCCAATCCCTGCCCATAAAAGGAGATACACCATATGTCCCGCAGGCTGTTTATCGGCGTAGAACCGCCCGAAGATGTCCGCAACGCCCTGCTGCGGCTGGAATACGGGCTGCCCGATATCCGCTGGGTGCCGCCGGAAAGCTTTCACATCACGCTGCGTTTTCTGGGCAGTGTCGACGAAGCTTCTCTGCCCGAGCTGGATTATCATCTGGGCAATATCAGCTTTGCCTCTTTGACCTACAGCATCAACGGCATCGGCTATTTCAAAAAAGGAAAATACTGCACCCATCTTTGGGCCGGTATCACGCCGGATGAGGATTTCATGGAATTTGCCCGCAGCGTCAATGCCTATTTTGACCCCGGCATCACGGCAAAAAAATTCGCCCGCAATTACACACCACATATTACACTCGCCCGTCCGAAAAACCGCGCAATGAAAGACATCACATCATTTCTGGAACATAACGCGCTATTCAAAATCACTGATATTCCGCTGACGGAATTCCATGTCTATGAAAGCTTTCTGCATCCCGACGGGCCGGAATATCAGATCATCGGCAGTTATCAGGCACTGGATCATTAAGCGGATTGTTTTTTGCGGTCGTAAAACCCGACCAGATAAATCGACAATTCATAAAGCAGCAAAACAGGAAACGCCAGTGCCACCTGACTGATCACATCCGGCGGCGTTAACACCGCCGCGACAACAAAAGTCAGCACCACCGCATAACGCCGTTTCTGTTTCAGTCCTTCCGCCGTGATCATGCCTGCGCGCCCCATCAATGTCAGCAATACGGGCAGTTGGAAACACAGACCAAAGGCAAAAATCATTTTCATCACCAATGACAGATATTCGCTGACCCGCGCCTCCAGCACGATGGCAAGACCGTCCGCGCCGCCCTGCTGTTCAAAGCCTGTGAAAAATGCCCATGCCAGCGGAAAAACGACGTAGTAAGCAAATGCCGCCCCCATCAGGAACAGCACAGGCGTTGCCACGACAAAAGGCAGAAAGGCTTTTTTCTCCTCGCGATACAGCCCCGGTGCAACAAATTTCCAAACCTGTACGGCAATCACCGGAAAGGACACAAACAACCCTGCGAATAATGACAGTTTCAAATAGGTAATAAAGGCCTCGGCCA
>SBHI01000094.1 GCA_006226225.1 Alphaproteobacteria bacterium | reverse complement strand
AAAGAACCGCCTTTTGACAACAAACCGCTGGTCAAGGAAATCGTTGAACTACGCCATAAACGCGCACAACTGCTGGGTTATGACACCCATGCCGATTACGTGTTGGAAGAGCGCATGGCAAAAACCAAAGATGCGGTTTTCTACATGTTGAACAATTACAAAGACACGCTGAAAGATGTCGCCAAACAGGAACATGAAGAGCTAAAAGCTTTCGCCAAGTCAAAAGGCGGGCCGGATGATCTGAAACCTTGGGATATCGGCTTTTATTCGGAAAAAATGGTACAGGAAAAATTCGACTTTGACAGTGAAGAGCTGCGCCCCTATTTCCAATTTGAAAAAGTCCGTCAGGGTGCCTTTGATGTTGCGTCGAAAATGTATGATATCAGCTTCGAGAAAAACGATGATTACCCCGTTTATCACGAAGATGTCGAAGCCTTTGACGTGATAGACAACAAAACCGGTGAACTAATCGGCACATTCTATACCGACTACTTCCCGCGCGACACGAAACGCGGCGGCGCATGGGAAAACACCTACCGCTCACAAGAGCGCAATGCCGATGGCAGCCGCAAACCGCCGATTGTCGGCAATCACGGCAATTTCACGAAACCGTCGAAAGACAAGCCTTCGCTGCTGTCACTGGACGAGGTTCTGACCCTGTTCCACGAATTCGGTCACGGCTTGCATGATCTAATGTCGAATGTGCAGTACAAATCACAGGCCGGTACCAATGTGAAATGGGATTTTGTCGAGCTGCCTTCTCAGTTGATGGAAAACTGGGCAAAAGACGAGGAAGTCCTTGCCATGTTCGCCAAGCATTATCAAGCAGGCGGCAAAGTGCCGCATGAGGATGCCGATCTGTCGAAAGAGCTGATCAAAAAAATGCATGATGCGGATAATTTCCGCGCCGCCTCCGGCTTTATGCGCCAGCTGCAGCTGGCGACGCTGGATATGATGTGGCACACGACCGACCCGTCGAAAATTGACGATGTCGAAGCCTTTGAACGCGAGGTGTGCAAGGATTTCTATATCCTGCCGCCTGAAGGGTCGCTGACCTCGACCTCCTTTACCCATATTTTTGACGGCGGCTATTCCGCAGGCTATTACAGCTATAAATGGGCGGAAATCCTTGATGCTGATGCCTTTGAGGCCTTCAAGGAAAAAGGTCTGTTTGACGATGAAACCGGGCAGAAATTCCGCAAACTTATCTCAAGCGGCGGTTCGAAAGACCCTGAAGAGCTTTACGAAGAGTTTCGTGGACGCGCTGCAGATCCGAACGCCTTGCTGCGTCGTGACGGTTTACTGCCCGAAAACGATAATCAGAACAAAAAACCGGTGCCCCCTGCTGCCCGGAAACATCACAAACCCTGATTATCCGGTAACAAATACAAAAAAACACCCGCTATACAGCGGGTGTTTTACTTCCTGCCCTCTCGCTAGGAACCCGTCAGAAGCTTTCGCCCCTATCCTCATTATCCTCGTCGGCATTTTCAGCCGCCATCTCATCTTCAATGGTCTTTTTCCAGCTTTTGATCACTCGTTTGGAATCTTCCACCGAAACATTGTCAAAGAAATGAATGATTTTCAACAGATTACTCTGATCAACATTGCGCTCTTTCGAGTGCATCGCACCGCTCAGCAAATACAATGTCGCAAATTCCGTTTTCACAATGCCGAGTGACCGGCAAACCAGCGCAAAAGCCTTTCCTGCATCGCGCTCAATGATCCGTTTAAAGACATCAACATCCATATCCATCCAGACCGCCAATAGCGCCGCAAAGAACGGCAACTGCCCGCGGCGCAATGTCCGTGTCAAAAGGCCGGTGCTCATTTCCTCGCGTTCGCGGAAGGCACGCGCCAGATTCAGCATCTCTTCCGTGACATCCCAGGGGCGGTGACCGCCTTTATGCAACTCATCCAGCAAACCTTCGATGGTTTTATCCAGCAGCTGCTGATTGATATTGTAGTCGTTCAGGATTTTTTTGCGCAATTCCTGCGACACAAACATATAAAGCGTCAACGCGACGTCGTTACTAACCTCCGGCCGGTTCAAAAGCGGCATATGCAACCTGTCCGAACGCAAAGCCAACACGCTAAGATCATGCATATTATCCTGCGACAGCGAAGCTGTCAGATTACCGACCAATGTGATCGCCGTTTCAATATCTCCCGTACCAATCAGGCTTTCCGCCACGGTCGGACCCAGATTATCGCGCTTGGCAATTGTACGCCAATGCTGCCGTCCCTTACTTTTCACAACGGCTGCCAGTTCCAGCTCACTGATATATTTGTTTTTCAAAAGAACATGGGAGGCGACAGCAATATCGTCATGAGCAAGGCGCAAAACAAGATCCAGTGGTACGTTTTCCTGTAACGACAAACGTTCCGACAAAGCAACGCGCAGATCAATCTCTGCCTGCTGCAACAGCAACATCAAAACATCATTGGCAATCTGCTTTTCGATTTCCGACAAATCGCCATCTGCGTAAATATCCGTGATTTCCTGAGTCAGCTTTGTATAGGATTCGTCGCTTTTCTCCTTGGCGTAATCAAGAAGACGCCGCGCATCCACTTTGGGCATTCTCTGTTTTACTTCTTCAAAAACGATATCCACATCGTATCCCCTTGGTTAGTGTTCTGTCGATTTGTACCGAAAATACGTATTAAACGTACTACGGCACACCGATTCTCCTTACACCACTCCTTCGAAGCGACTCATAACACTACATCACCATTATACATAATCTACTTTAAATGAAGATTAAATTTGAACGGTATTTATCTAAAATTTTATCTATTGCGCGAGACACGCAAGACAGGCAAAGAAAGCCGCGTATATCAAAGGGAGCCCTTTAAGCAGCTGATTTTAAACGTTTCAGAACACGATCACGACCGATCAGCAGCAGCAAATCTTTCAGCTCCGGCCCGTGATTTTGTCCTGTAATCGCCGCACGCAAAGGCATAAAGAGGTCTTTCCCCTTACGTCCGGTTTTTTCCTTAATGGCATTCGCCCATTCCATCCATGTTTCTTCCGTCCACGGGGCTTGGGGTAGTAGTTCCGCAGCAACTGCGGCAAATTCCGTATCTTCAATCACCGGCTCGACAGGGCCGTTGGCAACCTGCCACCATTCCTTCACATCGGCCAGTTTCTCGATATTCGGGCGCACCGCCAGCCAGAAAGCTTCATCCGCATCCGTCGCCCCCATTGCTACTAGGCGGTCTTTGACATCATCAAATTCCAACCCGTGCAGAATTTTGGCATTCAGACGGTAAACATCCTCAATATTGAATTTCGGCAAGCTGCGCGAAAATTTCGAAAAATCGAAATTGGCAATCGCTTCATCCAGCGTTGCCACCGCCTCGATCGGATCAGATGTCCCGATACGTGATAACAGGCTAATCAGTGCCATCGGCTCCAAACCTGTCGTTTCGCGCAAATCACGCAGATTTAAGGAACCGATCCGTTTGGACAGTTTTTCACCCTCTTTGCCTGACAATAGCGTAATATGGGCAAATCCGGGCGGCTTTGCGCCGAATGCCTCAAACATCTGGATATGACAGGCCGTATTCGCAACATGGTCTTCCCCACGCACAATATGCGTGATGCCGAAATCAATATCATCAATAACCGAGCAAATGTGGTAAAGCGGCGAGCCATCTTCACGTAGTACCACGGGGTCAGACATCGTCGCACCGTCAAAAGCCACATCACCGCGCACATCGTCTTTCCATGTAATCGGTTCATGCAGAAGTTTAAAGCGCCAATGCGGGCGGCGCCCCTCTTTCTCATAGGCCGCGATTTTCTCATCGCTGAGGGATAAAGAGGCGCGATCGTAAATCGGCGGCAAGCCGCGGCCCAGCAGAGATTTCCGCTTCAAAGCCAGCTCTTCCGGTGTTTCATAACAGGGATAGATACGGCCCGACTCTTTCAGGGTTTTGATGGCCTCATCATAACGGTCAAGGCGCTTGCTTTGATATTCCAGCCTGTCCCAATCAAGCCCCAACCATTTCAAATCCTCAAAAATCGCCTGTGTGCATTCATCACGTGAACGCTCAACATCCGTGTCGTCAATACGCAGCAAAAAAGTGCCGCCGACCTTACGGACATAAAGCCACGTAATCAGGGCGGTTCTGGCATTACCGATATGAAGAAAGCCCGTCGGGCTGGGGGCAAATCGCGTTGCGGCGCTCATTTCTTGCTTTTCCTGTCTTTATACTGTAGTGTGCATGTCCTGCGTTGGCACTGGCACCGTGATAGCATAAGCCATTATAAAACAAAAGCAAGATGTAAGGTAAAGCTTCGTTTTTGCACAGAAAATCCCAGCCAGCCACGAAGCAGACTTAAGTTTTTTGCAAAACTATGTTATAGTGCAAAAGGCGATGTAGATAAAACAATGAAAAAATTGATAAAAAGCATACGCCACCTTTTCGGAGGGCTGGCATCAAAAAAGAAAGCACCCGATCCGCGCGCGGAGCTGGAAAAAGCCATCGCCCGCCTTCCTGGTCTGGCGCAATCCCTGAAACTGCACAATCTTGATCTATCGAAAGAGGATGCCGTCCATGTTTTTGGCTATGGCTCGCTGCCCGGAAAACCGCATTATCCGCCAACGGAAATGAATACCGCCTATCTGCCCGGATACCGCCGTGACTTCTGTTGCCGCAGTATCCGTTCGGGAACGCATGAATTCAGCGGGTTAACGCTGGGGCTTGTCAAAGACAAGGAAGCGGCCGTCAAAGGCAAAATTATGAGTTATCGCGGGCTGAATATGTCTGAACTTATTGATATGCTGAACGAATTTGCATCCCGCGAAGTCCCCTCAACTGCGATTTACGTCTTCCAAATCAAAAAAGTCGTCGATGAAAACGGTCAGGAAGCTCACGCCATTACCTGTGTTGCCGATACCAAGGCCCCGGGTTTCGTCGGCGATGCGCTCGGCAAAGAAGTGCGCGAAGTTTTAAACGAGGAAGAACGCAAGGAAGCCAGCCTTTGGAGAAAAGCCTCGATTATCTCGCAAGCCGCAGGCTATCTGACGCTGGGAAAACGCCATACCACCAATAAAAGCTATATGGATCGCTTTGTACGCCATAACCTTGATAATCATCCGACCGAAATTGATGAAAAGGCCGACCCCGTACAAAAGGAATTACAGAGAAAAGTCATTCACGGTGAAAAACAAATGCGTGAACTGATCGATGCTGTTGATAAAATGCGCGACATGTTAAAGCCTGCCACACGGAAATGGCTGGAAAAAATAGAAGAAAAGCAATGGAACCACTTCCTGAAGGATCAGAAGGCACTTGACGAAAAAGCCGTCAAACAGGCCGCTGCAAAACAGGCGGCCGCAGAGAAGGCTGCTGCAGAGAAAATAAAGAATGACCCCGATGCCCCCGAAAACAACGTGCCGCCGCCGCTTATCCCCAAAGACAAAAAACTCAACCTCAGTACGCGTACAAAAGATTCCTTTTTTCCGTCTTTCTAATACACCGTAACAGAATAAAAAAAGCCGCGGACAATGCCGCGGCCTTTAATATTTATGCCTTTGCGGGCTGTTAACCGGCCATAGAGGCAACTTCCGCTGCGAAGTCGTCTTCACTGCCCTTATCAACACCTTCGCCCAGCTCGTAACGGATATAGCCCGTCAGCTTGACATCAGCGCCCAGATCTTTACCGGCTTTTTCCAGCACAGCCGAAACCTTGCTTTCACCGTCGATCACATAAGTTTGCTCCAGCAGAACAACCTGTTCGTAATATTTACGGATACGGCCATCCATCATTTTTTCAACGATGTCTGCCGGTTTACCGCTTGCCAGTGCCTGTTCTTTCAGAACGGCGCGCTCACGGTCCAGTGCTTCGGAGTCAACATCAGCAATGTTCAGTGCTTCCGGACGAGCTGCTGCGATATGCATCGCCAGCTGGCGACCCAGTTCAGCCAGTTTATCGGTATCAGCCGTCGATTCCAGCGCAACCAGCACACCGATTTTTCCCGCACCGGGGATCAGGGCATTGTGCATATAGCTAGCAATCACACCGTTATCAACAGACAGTTTGGCCGCACGGCGCAGCTGCATGTTCTCACCGATTGTCGCAATCAGATCCGTCAGACGGGATTCAACCGTTTCACCGTCCATATCAGCAGTTTTCAACGTTTCAGCGGATGCGCCATCCGTCAGCGCCAGCTTTGCCAGTGCAACAACGAATTTCTGGAACTGTTCGTTGCGGGCGACGAAATCGGTTTCGGCATTCAGCTCAACAACGGCACCGTTTTTACCGTCTGTCGTAATCGCAACCAGACCTTCTGCTGCAACACGTCCGGATTTTTTCGCCGCTGCAGCCAGACCTTTTTTGCGCAGCCAGTCAATTGCCGTTTCCATGTCACCGCCGGCTTCGCCAAGCGCCTTTTTGCAATCCATCATACCCGCGCCGCTTCTTTCGCGCAGTTCTTTGACCATTGCTGCTGTAATTTCTGCCATTTCTCTCTAACCTTCCTCTTTATATATATGTATTGATCCGACTGTCGCGCCGCGCCCGTTATCAGGCGCTGGCGGTTTTGGCTTTTACTTCCTCACCGTCTGCGGCGGGGACTGCGGCTTTGGTATCTGCATCATCAGCCGGCTTTTCTTCGGAAGCCGTCTCTTCAGCAGCGTCTTTTTTCGCTTTGGCCGTTTTCGCAGGCGCTTTTTTACTTGTCAATACGCCGCCGTCTTCACGGGTACCGGCATCTTTGCCTGAGGTTGCCAGTTCCATTTCCAGACCTTGCAGAATAGCGGCCACAAACAGGTCGCAGTAAAGCGCAATCGCGCGGGACGCATCATCATTGCCCGGAACCGGAAAATCGATTTCGTCGGGGTCGCAATTGGTATCAACAATTGCAAAAACCGGAATACCCAGCTTGCGCGCTTCGGCAACAGCCAGATCTTCTTTGTTAATGTCCAGAATGAACAGTGCATCCGGCAGGCCGCCCATTTCTTTGATACCACCCAGAGCGCGATCCAGCTTTTCGTATTCGCGGGTCAGCTGCAGCAGTTCTTTTTTGGTCAGCGCCTTACGCATTTCGGGATTTGCCAGTTGCGCATCCAGTTCATGCAGACGTTTGATGGAGTTGGAAACCGTCTTCCAGTTCGTCAGCATACCGCCAAGCCAGCGGTGATTGACGAAGTACTGACCGCTGCGGGCAGCCGCTTCGGAGATTTTCTCCGCAGCCTGGCGTTTCGTGCCAACGAACAATACGCGTCCGCCGGAAGCAACGATCGTGCGCAGCGCCGTCAGGGCTTCGTTAAGAAGCGGAACGGTTTTCTCAAGATCAAGAATATGAATGTTGTTGCGGGTACCGTAAATGTACGGTTTCATTTTCGGGTTCCAGCGGCGGACATGGTGTCCGAAGTGAACGCCTGCTTCCAGCAGCTGGCGCATCGTAAAGGGAGTCTGTTGTTTTGTAGCCATTGTTCGGTTTTCCTTTCTTTACCGGTTCTTTAGAGGGTTTCCCCTCATCCTCTGCGGGAGCGGTTGTCAGTTTTTCGTGCGAATCGTCAAGCTTTCACACAAAAAACACCGGAACGGTCATAAACACTCTGCTTGTTTTGCCGAATGTCAGGCCGCTTATGCGCCCGCATGTGTTTTGCTAATATAAAGAAAAGGGGCTTTAAGACCCCTTGTCTCGTGCGCTTTATGTAGCGCAAAAAGAGGTTCTTGTCTAATGTTTTTTAAGGAAAATCACCCTTCCTGCGCGGTTTTTGCGCTTTTTCACGGCGATTCTTTCCTCTGCGGCACGATTCGTCCATATGTAAGGCCTGCACGGGGCTTTTATGATTATAGAAATACAATCTCAATAATATCTTGTACAAGGCACGGATTTGTTATATAAATCGGGCATCTGACCCATTGATTAACGATCCTTTTTCATATTTTTTGTTGACATAATCACAAAAAACATGTAAAACGTTAATAGATCGTTAACAAGACGATTTGTTCGTCGGGATATGGGTGTCCATATATAAGGACACAGCACCCGCACTGCAAAACGACCTTCAAAAGCGGATGATTCGCGATGCGAGCTGCGGGTGAAGGGGGAGTGAAAAAGATTTCTTATTTAAGGAAAAGAGGAGAAGATTAATGGCTGATAAAGACGATTTCGATTTTGATGAAAAAGACACCGACGCTTTCGATATGAGCGACGATGAGCTTTTCGGTGATGACGCTGAAGAACTAAAAGCGGATACCGATGACGACGAGCCGCAAGGTTCCAGCGACGAGGATTTTGGCGATGATGTCGAAGGACGCCGCGCCGAACAGGCAGCCCGCAAGGATCAATCCGTTAAAGCCCGCGAAAAAATGGGTTGGACGATTCCGAGCTACCAACAAATGCGCGCAGAGCTCGATGAAAAAGAGCCGACCCTGAAAACACTTATTCAGGACTATAAAGCGCTTCAGGCGAAGAAAGATCCGTCTGACGAAGAACAAGCCAAAATGGATGAGCTGAAATCCGAAGTTGCCAATATCCGCCGTCTGCAAAAAGACATTCAGACGATGGATGCGCATATCGACACGATTTTGGCTGCACCGGCTGATTTTGATAACATCATCAATTACGGTAGCTCGGTTACAGACCAGCTTGGCGAATTGACCGACAAGCTTTTGGAAATCCAAAGCAAGTCCACTGACAAATTCACCGTCTTTAACGACACGATGGCGCAGGTTCGCGGTATCGTCGAGGATCGTGACTTTGAACAAGGTCTTGCCTTCCTGAAAGACCGTACCCTGTCCAGCAGTAAGCAAGTGCTGAACCAGGCAGGAAACGCGGCCAAGGAAGTTGGAAAAGTCGGTAGCGGCATTTTGAAAAGCACATGGCGCGCCCTGACCTCCAAAAAAGCTGACCGTGAAGAAAAAGAACGTGCGCAGGAACTTGAGCGTGAAAACGCCCTGCTGAACGAACTTCCGGAAAAACGGAAACAGCTGCAACAGGCTGCCGATGCCATCGAAAAACTGGAAAGAAGCTTGGTGAACCACGCTATTCAGGTTGAAAACCTTGGTAAAACAAACCTGAACGCTGTCAACGAGCTGCGTCTTTACATTGCCGCAGGTGATGAAATCCTCCGCATTTATGACGAGGAACTGATCCCGGCTGCAAAAGACCGCTTCCAACGTGAAAAAACGCCGGACTCAGAAACGACCCTGAAGAACCTGCAAACTTCTGCATCGGACTTCTTCGATCAGGTGCTGGAACTTGAAGTCGTTATGTTCCGTGCACGCCGTGACGTTCTGGAACTGGCACAACAAGCCAAAACGAACCGTGAGTACATCAAAACGATTAAAAAGATGCGCAAAAACGGTATCAACCAGTGGAAAACGGCTCTGGCAAAAGCTGCCCTGCAAGGTCAGTCGATGAAACAAGGCCGTGCAATCCTTGAGCATTCACGCTTCGGTGCCGAAACGGACGATCTGTCGATCGAAATCCAGCAGGCTTCGGCGAAGAGCGCGAAAGCAATCCAGGAAAGCCGCCTGAACGAAATCAGCAACCTGCTGGACAACCAGCAAAAGCTGAAGAAAATCATCGAAGGCTCTCTGCAGAACGATGCAGAATTCGAGAAAAAACGTCTGGCCGGTCGCCAGCAACTGAAACAGGCCGAGGAGGAATTGGCGGAACTGACGCACAAATCCAACAAAGCTCTGGCTTCAAAAGGCGACAATGTCAGCCACAAAACGGAGCGCGACGCTGCGAAACCGACGAAAGACGACGATTTCGATACCACACCGGCAACGGATGGTTCGAACGACAACAAAGACACAGGTGTCGACGATATCGCCGCACAGGTTCGCAGAAACCGCAAAGGCGGCGCCGGACCGAAAAAATAAAACAGACACTCCTCTGTACCGTAAGCGACCGGTTCTTGCAAAAGAGCCGGTCGTTTGCTTTTAGCGCATCTCTCTTTCGGCCCAGGGCGGTGTTGCGGCGTCGCTCATGTACTTATCAGTACACATCGCTCCTTGCGCCTAGCCCTTGACCGAAATCCTGACACGCCCCGCGCTTTCGCTGAAAGACATAAAAAAACGGACGGCAGACATGCCGTCCGTTTCTTATTTGTTAGGCACCGAAAAGGTTAGTTAACCAGAACCCATGTGCCATCATTCTGTTTACAGGCTGTGCCGTAGGCCGTTTCAGCCTGACCGTCAACAACGATGGTCTGCTGATATTTACGGCAGTAATCACCGGCATTGGTATAACCTTCTTTGACCGGGGTGATCGAGCCGCGGTTACCGCTTTCCGGGTTTTCCCATGTGATGGTTTCCCCCATCGGCGCGGTGTAAGCTTGTTCCGTTGCACGGCTGGCATATTGCATATCGGCACGATCCAGAGATTTACCGATTTCACTGCCGAGGAAAGCACCCAACAACGTTCCCGCACCGGTTGCCCAAAGCTGGCCTTTACCGCCGCCGACATTCGATGCCAGAATACCACCGATCACAGCGCCACTAGCAGCACCGACCGTTTGTTTGTTACCCATAGCCCATTGGCCATTTTGTGTACAGGCTGCCGCCGGCATAGCCAGCGCGGCGACAAGACCCAATGTCATCAAAGATTTTTTCATTCCTTATATTACCCCTTTTTTTCAAGACAATCCTGCGCATAGTGTATTAAACTGGGCGCGGTTTCGCAAGGGGGTTTCGTAAAGGGTTATTGATGTCGGAAAACACAGAAAACAGGCTTTTTGAACAAGACGGCACAGGGCTTGATCCCTTCACCGTTTTCGGATTATGGCTGGCAGCCGCCAAAGAAAAAGACGGCTTTGATGCCACCGCTTTTGCACTGGCCACAGCGGGCGCAAACGACCTGCCTTCGGTCAGGATGGTGCTGCTCAAGGATTTTGACGCAGAGGGCTTTGTTTTCTATACCAATACACTGAGCCAGAAAGGCCGCGAGCTTTCCGAAAACCCGCAGGCCGCGCTGTGCTTTCACTGGAAAAATCCCGGGCGCCAGTTCCGCGCCCACGGGCCTGTCACGCCGGTCACGGCAGCAGAGGCTGATGATTATTTCGCCTCCCGCCCCTATGGCAGCCGCATTGCCTCCGCCGCATCGGATCAATCCGCGCCGCTGCCGCAGCGGCAGGATTATCTGGATAAAATCGCCGCGCTGAAAACACAATATCCCAAGGAAGACAATAACGTGCCGCGCCCGCCGCACTGGTCGGGCTACAGAATCAAGCCGCTGGAAATCGAATTTTGGGAGGAAGGCAAATACCGCGCCCATCAGCGCCGCATCTTCACCCGTAGCGATGTCACATCAACAACATGGCAGTCAACGCTGCTGTACCCGTAGAATATAAAGACATGAGCCGCATTTTTCCCGCCACAACCGACGCGATTGCAAAGGCTGCCGCCCTCCTGAAAGACGGTGCTGTTGTTGCCTTCCCGACCGAGACGGTTTACGGCCTCGGAGCGGATGCGATATCGGAAGAGGCTGTTTTGGGAATTTTCGCCGCCAAAAACCGCCCCGCCGTCAATCCGCTGATTGTCCATGTCACAGACTGGAAAATGGCGGAAGACTATGCCGAAACAAATGCCCGCGCCAAATTGCTGGCGGCAAGTTTCTGGCCAGGGCCTTTAAGCATCATCCTGAAACGCAAAAAAGACGCTGGGCTGGCGCAAGCCGTCAGCGCAGGGCTGGATACGGTCGCTTTACGCGCGCCCGCCCATCCCGTTGCGCAGCAGCTGATTGCCGCGCTCGGGCGGCCTGTTGCCGCACCCAGCGCCAACCGCTCCGGCACGCTAAGCCCGACAAGCCCGCTGCATGTCGAAAAAAGCCTTGGCGATGCTGTGCCGATGATTCTGGCAGGCGGCAAATGCGCGATCGGGCTGGAATCAACCGTGATTGATATGAGCGGAAAGACCACGACCGTCTTGCGGGCGGGATTTATTCTGCCCGAAAGCATCGCCGCCGTACTGGGGGAAGAAGTTAAAACCGCCTATGATCACATCACGGAAACA
>SBHI01000227.1 GCA_006226225.1 Alphaproteobacteria bacterium | reverse complement strand
TGCATCACCATTTCCCCGACGGTGTGCGGGATGTCACGATTTTATCGATTGCCAGCATTGTTTTCGGCTTGCTGCTATTTTTTGCCGACCGTTTCGGCAAAACCGATAAAACAAGCGAGGCGATGACAGGGAAAGATGCCTTGATGATCGGGCTGGCGCATATCTGTGCGCTGGTGCCGGGGGCAAGCCGTTCCGGTGTGACGATGACAATGGCGCGTGCCTGCGGCTTGTCGCGGGTAGAGGCGGCGCGTTTTTCGCTGCTGATCGGCGTACCGGTGATTGCCGGAGCGGGATTTCTGGGCTTTCTGGATGTTGTCCGCGAAGGTAATGCGGCTTTGGGGCTGGATGCGCTTTTGGCGGTGGCGCTGTCTTTTTCCGCATCATGGCTGTCGATTGTTTTGATGATGCGCTGGCTAAAAAAATTCACCTTCCTTCCTTTCGTGGTTTACCGCATTTGTTTCGGCATTGTCGCTCTTATCTGCTTCGTTTATTAAGACTATTTTTACTCCGGCGACTGTAAGGTGATAGATGCAGGAGTATCTTATTTTCATGAATAATATTTTTTAAGGGGCGAACAATGTTTCAGCGGATTATCGGTATTCTCGGTGTGGTCTCTCTCATCGGTTTCACGGGCAGTACGGTTGTGCAGGCTGCTGGTCAGGAATTTCCCGTTACGCGTGTGATTCTCTCCACCAGCGGTATGGCGCATTTCGAACACCGGGCCAATATCAGTAAAGATACCGATATGACCCTGCCGGTGCGTTTCGAACAGGTCGATGATGTGCTGAAAAGCCTTGTCGTTTTTGATCCTGCCGGACAGCTGGGCGGTGTGACATTGCCCGGACGCAGCCCGCTGAAGCATTTGTTCCGTGACCTGCCCTTCCGCCCGCAGGATCTAAATTCGCTTGTTCATCTGCTGAATGCCTATAAAGGCGCACAGATTAACGCCAAATACGGCAATGAACACGTCTCGGGTGCCTTGGTGAATATTACGGAGGAGGAAATCGTTTATCCCGATAATGAAACCTCCGTCACGCGTCACCGTATCAGTCTTCTGACGGTGGCGGGGATTCGGCAGTATATTCTGGAAGATTTGACAACGCTTGATTTCGCCGATGAAAAAATCCGTGCGCAGGTGGCGGGCGCACTTGATGCCGTACGCGAACACGCAACGCGTGACCGCCGTGTCTTGTCTTTGCGCATTCTTGGGAATAAAGCGCGTGATGTGACAGTGGCTTATGTTGTGAATGCGCCGCTGTGGAAGGCCGCTTACCGCGCTGTTTTACCCGCTGAAGACGGGCAGGAAGGTTTTATGCAAGGCTGGGCGATTGTTGAAAACATGACGGATAGCGACTGGAAAGATGTCTCTCTGTCTCTTGTTTCCGGCAATCCGGTGACGTATCGCCAGCAGCTTTATCAATCCTATTATGTGGACAGGCCGGAACTTCCGGTCGAGGTTTTCGGACGTGTGATGCCGCGCACCGATACAGGAACGGTAGCGACGGCGGAACAGACGGATAAGAATTTCTCTTCCCGTTCCAGCGGTTACGGAGGCCGCGGTAAGATGCAGGCAAAACGTGCGATGGCGCCGGCATCTGCAGCGCCAATGGCGATGATGGATATGGCGGGTGCGCCGCCGATGCCGATGGAAATGATGGCGGAAGAAGAGCTGATGGGCGGCTACGAGATGGATAATATCGCACAGGCGGCAAATGCAGGGCAAAGCAGCGAAGCGACAACACAGGTTTTGTTCCGTTTTCCGCATAAATTCGATTTGCGGGCAGGGCAGACGATGATGCTGCCCTTTGTCAGCCGTAAGCTGGAAATGGAAAAACTGGCACTGTATCAGCCTGATACCCATGCCACGCACCCCTTGGCGGCAGTACGGATTAAAAATGACAGCGATAGCGGTTTTCCACCCGGTATTCTGACGATTTATGAAGAAAATACCGCTTTAAAAGGATCCAGTTTTGTCGGTGATGCCAGCCTGCCGATTCTGGCGCAAGGGGAAAACCGGCTGATCAGCTATGCGCTGGATTCCAAAACCCAGATCGATCGTAAGAGCACAAACCATTCGACCGAAGGGCGGGTAACGATTGCCAAAGGGATTATGCGCACGGCGATCAAATATCGCGCGGAAACCGATTATACGATCAAGGCTCCTGCTGTGGAAGGGCGTACGGTCCTTGTGGAACACCCGCGTACGCCGGATTACAAGCTGGTTAGCCCCGACCCGAAAGAGGTCGAGGTTACGGCAACGCATTACCGGTTAAAAACCAAAGTTAAGGCAGGCGAGGTTGCCAAACTGCAAGTTGTGCTGGAACGTGACGGCTATCAGTCGGTGCATATTGCCAATTTGTCCGCAGGGCAGCTCTCCTCTTATGCGGCGGGTCGCGGCAAGCTGGATAAGAAGACGCGTGCGGTTTTTGCAAAGCTTGCGGAAATGCGCGCCAGCCTCCATAATGAGCAGGAAGAAGTGAACAACCTGAACCGTAAAAGACAGGAAGCCTTTCAAAACCAAACACGGTTGCGTGAAAACATCCGGAGTCTGTCGGGGAATCCTTCAGCACAGAAACGTTACCTTGAACGCCTGGATGATGAAGAAAATCTGTTGGAGGATTTGGAAAAACGCATAGAAAGCGCCACGGAACTTATGCGGAAAAAACAGGCAGAAATGGATGCGTTCATTCTGCAAATTAATATCTGAAGACAAGAAAAAACATGCTAATAGAAAAACGGACGGATTTTTAAAATGATGCATTATTCCCGTAATTTTATGATGGCTGTGGCCGTGTCGGCGCTGTGTTTTGCAACCCTTGCACCGGGTAAGGCCGCTGCACAGGAGGTTATTTCAACATGTTTGAAAGATAAGGAATATCTTGGCAAGCTGGAAGCAAACGCGTCGACCGGCGATGTCGAAGCGATTATCGAATTGGCGGACGAGCACCGTCTGGGACTGTGCTATCAGCTGAATGTGCCAAAAGGCGAGAGCCTGTTGAAGCGGGCAGCTGATCTGGGCAGTATGGATGCGATCTATCTGTTGGCACAGAGCTTTTTTTCCGATCGTAACGGCACGCGTGCGCGTATCGCCAATCGCAAGGACAAATCCCGTGACTTGTATCTGCATCTGGGAAATAACGGCTATGCCCCTGCGCAATTCGATCTCGGCATGTTCTATTTGCGCGGGTTGAACGGGTTCCCCCGCCAGTCAAGTGTGTCGCTGCAATGGTTTGAAAAAGCCGCACAAAACGGTCATATGCGGGCGGCAAGACAGGCGGCGATTATGCGTCTGCGCGGCCATGATACCGTGAAAGCCGATCCCCTTATCGGGGAACAATGGTTGCGCGGTGCGGCGCAGGGCGGTGATCTTGTTGCGACCAAATTGCTGGCCGAATATCTCTTGGAACAGGATGCAAATAAATATCTTGCCGAAGTTATTCAGCTTTATGAATATCTGGCCAAAAAAGGTCTGCATGCCGTTGGTGTTGAACTGGGAACCCTGTACCGGGATTTCAACCAGCCGGAAACGGCCTATTTTTGGTACAAAGTGGCCGATGCATCAGGTGAACGCACTGCGGATGCAGCGGCGCGGAAAATGGAATACCGCATGGAACACCAGAAAATTCAAGGAATTATGGCGCGGGTGAACAAATTTGTCGAAGAAAACCCGTCCCTGAACCGTCTTTATAATGAAGATATGCGTTAATTTTCAACCGGCAGTAATATTGTAAGCCGTACGCGTCCGTAAAGGCGCGTGTCTTTTTCCTGATATTCCGCTGGAATATCTTCCGGATGTTTTTTATCCGTTTCAAGAACGCAGATATGTTGCGCAGACAGATAACCTTTTTGGCGCAGATGCAGCAAGGCCGGTATGCCGAGATTTTGACCGTAAGGCGGGTCAAGAAAGAGTAAATCGGCTTTTGGGGCACTGTCTTTAAGCGCGGGCAGTTTTAAAATATCCTGCACCAGTAAAACGGCGCGTTCCGGCGGTAATTTGCACGCGGTGATGTTTTTTTTGCAAATAGCGGCGGCATTCCGGCTTTTTTCGATAAAACTGGCCTGTGCCACCCCTCGTGACAAGGCTTCCAGCCCCAAGGCACCTGTGCCGCAAAAGCCGTCCAGCACGGATAAAGCCTCCCAAGGCGGCAATAATGATTTTTCGATAAGGGAATCAAGGATATTAAACAGATTCTCGCGAACACGGTCTGCTGTGGGGCGTGTTTCTTGATCTTGAGGTGTGGACAGGATCCGTCCGCGAAACTTTCCGGCAATGATACGCATGGTTATGTCCAGTTTTTTCCGTTAATAATGAAGAGGATATTTTATTTGCCTTCAATTTTTTAACACATTTGTGGAAAAATTTGTTAAAATAAAAGGAACGTGTTGTTTTTAGCTGCGCGCATATTTCGGGGGCGGGGTGATTCTCGTTTTTCAAGCGGTGCGGCGTTACGTGGTTATAAGTCGCAATATCTGGGTTTCAAGACCTGAAGGGGTGTTCATAGCATGAAATTGTTTCGTATCAAATTTGCATCTTTACTGATCGCAACCGTTTTATCTTGTTTCGTCTTTATGTCTACAAAACCTGCCCATGCACTTGTTGCGGGCTGTGATCCGAACAAATTTGCCCATATGCAGGATCGTTCAACCCTGCAAGTCGGTAATGATCTGGGTGCTTCGCAGGAAATTATCAAAAAGATGGATACGGTTATCGCGCTGACCTGCTGGCCCGAAGCGGCACAGATTTCGGCGAATGAAGGTGGTGCGATTTTCTCCGGCGGTTTCGAAGCCGAATTGAACAACGTGATCAGTGACATGGTGGATGAACTGTTAAACCAGTTTGTCGGTAGTTTTCTGGAATCTTTCGGGACACTGGGCGGTATCATTGGTGGTTGGTTCGGTTTTGGGGGCCCTGGCTCGTTTAACTGTACGCATATGCAGGATATGTGGGATGATGTCGTCACCCGCGGTATTAACCAGGCTGCAGAATTTCTGGATGTCGACGGCATGATTGCAACAGCGCTTGGCGGCGGTTCGGCCAGTACGTTTATTGACGATAACCTGGGTGCAATTGCTCCGGTCGCGGCGAATATTCAGGCTGTGATTACGGCACCGCCGACACCGATTCCGAACTATACCGGCGCCAATACGATTTGTGCGGTGCAGACATTGAATAACGGCGGTGTTGCTCCTCCCGGTTGCCCGTAATTGTTAGGGACGGGTGTTGAAAAATACCGCAGGGTAAATAGATGAAAGACGGAAGGATAAGGGGTTAAGATGAGAAAAGTCGGAATGTATAAATACAAATATACGCGTTTTTTCATTTTTGCCGTTTTCACGGTTTTTGCAGCTTTGGCGATTGCCACACATCCGGCACAGGCACTTGATCCGCGTTGTGATCCGGATATCCGCGATATTCAGACCAATCACGCACAATTCAGGCAGATTGTTGATCAGGCTGTGGCGCAGGAGCTGACAAAACAGAATGATTCGGTTGAGGCGATGACCTGTCTTGACCAGCAATTGATTCAATCGGCACAGGCGGGGCAAATTTTCTCCGATACTATGCCGGCGAGTTTCCCTGCGGGTTTTAACGGTATTATCAGTATCGGTTTGAACCTTTTGGGCGTTGATACCGGAACAAACCCCGGTTTCCGTGGAACGACATTGCTGGAAGATTTTCAGAACGTCATCGTTTCCAGTGGCGTTCTGGGTGAGTTGATGAGCATGTTCTCCGATGCCGTCACCGGTATGTTATCCGATTTATTCGGTGGTCTGGTCGGCGGTTTGTTGGGCGGGCTTTTGGCCGGTTGGGCCGGTGGCCTCTTGTCAAACTGGTTCGGTGGTGCCGGACTGGGCGGTCAGGTATATGATTGTAAGACCATGATGGATGGTTGGGATAACTCCACGGGCGGATTAACCGATCCCAATGCCTATCCTGTGGTCAGGACGGGTCCGAAGGGCGGTATCGGCGGGAACTACCGCCGCGCATATCCCTCCGAAATGGATATTTTGACAGGCGCCATTCCGGGATTGCCGACGCCTGCGGCTTGCGGTGTCACACCGCGTCCGCCTCTATGTGCCTATGTACAGAAATTTTATCAGACAGGGCCGAATGCGGCTATTCTGGGGAATGTGCTGAATGATCTGACAACCCGTCTGGTTCCGGGTGGTATTCCGGCCTATAAAACGGCACCGCCTTTAACATTGAATACGACACTGGGGGCGGTTCTCGGCGCGATGTAACCCGGTTGAAACAGAAGAATTGCAGGCGGCCCGCGGTTTTGCGGGCCGCTTTTTTATTCTTTTCTTGACAAAAAAGCGATTCGGGCTTAATAATCCATCTTGCTTTCGTCTGCTTTACGGCAGGCGGAGCTTTTGCGTTGCCGGGCAAAATGGCATGCCTTGTGGAACGTTTGTAGAAAAAACCCTAAAATTGGAGTTTAAAAATGCCAAAACTAAAAACGAAATCAAGCGCCAAGCGGCGCTTCTCTGTCACATCACGTGGCAAAGTAAAAGCGCATTATGCTAATAAGCGCCACATGCTGCAAAACAAAGACAAGCAAATGAAACGTCATGCACGCGGAACCCGCCTGTTATGTGCGGCTGATGCACGTATTGTTTTGCGGAACTTCCTTCCCTATTCGCGGAAGCGTAAGAATATTAACGTCAAAGCACGGCAGGAGGCAGCATAATGGCACGCGTTAAAGGTGGAAAGACGGCACATGCCCGTCACAGAAAAGTTATCAAAATGGCCAAAGGCTATCGCGGTCGCAGCAAAAACTGCTTTCGTATTGCGGTAGAACGTGTCGAAAAGGCGCTGCAATATGCGTATCGTGACCGCCGCGTCCGTAAGCGTAATTTCCGCGCTTTGTGGATTCAGCGTATCAACGCTGCAGCCCGTCTGCACGGTTTGACCTATTCCCGTTTTATGAACGGATTGAAAAGAGCGGAAATCGAGCTGGATCGTAAAGTTCTGGCTGATATCGCTGTTCAGGATCCGAAAGGTTTTGCCGCATTGGCAAAACAGGCGCAGGATGCTCTGGCAAACGCCTAAGGCAATATCTGTGCCGTAAAAGAATTAAGGCAATAAGAGAAAAGCGCCCGTAAAAACGGGCGCTTTTCCGTTTCCGGTATCCGAAAAATTTTAAGGTTGCAGCAGACTTGCGGGATCAACAGGTTCGATCTCCATCACTTCCGTTGTTCCCTGGCCAATATCCGGCAGGGTCACGGCGGTTGTTCCTTCTCTGCCTGTTACAACAGGATAGTTTTGTGAGAAGGGCTGCGTTGCGTTCATGCCAGCATCAGGAATCACCTGTGCTTGTCCGGCAACAGCCTGCGCTGCGGGGGCAACCATAATCGGTTGGGTGCTCGGGGTAAGGTTGGCCTGTGGTGAGGACTGTTTCAAAATCGCCATAATGGCCTGCAATTGTTCCGTCGTCAGTTTCGCAGGGTCGATAACAATATACCCTGCACCCTGCATGGTGGGCGCGGGACTGCTGGTATCGGTTGCCGCCGGTGAGACGGCAACGGCTTGCTGCGCGGGGGTTGTTGACGGCGTGACCGGTATGGTGGCGGCCTTTGTTTCCGTTGTTGTCGTGGCAGGGGTCGGTGCTATTTTTTCATAGGCGGCCGCCCGCGCATCTTTTTTACTGCGCGTCGGCTGCGGTGGTCTGTTTTCGGGGTTGTAGAATCTGTCCAGACGCTCTTCCCGCACTTCTGCGGCGCGTTTTGACCGTTGTTCCTGCTCCTCGCGAATGCGGGCGGATTGCTGATTGATCTGTTGGCAGCGCTGATAATAGGGGGTGTTATCAATGTAGGCTGCACAAGGGTCGCCCTGCGCTGCGGCAGGCTGCGTTGTTGTGGCAAGTAAAATCAGGGAAACGCCGCAAAGGGCGGAAAAACTGCGCAAACAAGACAAGCCGCGAAACTCCTTATAGCTTTAAGCGAAGGCGGAACGTGCCTGTAAGGCTGTAATCAGGGTTCCGTCATCAAGGTAATCCAAAGCACCGCCAACAGGCACACCATGCGCCAGTCGCGTGACTTTTACATTACAATATTGCAGACGGTCTATCAAGTAATGCGCTGTTGTCTGCCCGTCAACGGTCGCATTGAGGGCAATGATAATTTCTTTGACGCCATCGTCTTTGGCGCGTTTGACCAGCCCCGGAATCGCCAGATCTTCCGGGCCGATGTTATCAAGAGCGGACAGCGTGCCGCCCAGAACATGGTAACGGCCGCGATAAACGCGTGTACGTTCCAAAGCCCAAAGGTCGCCGATTTGTTCGACAATGCAGATGGTGCTGTCATCGCGTGCAGCGTCCTGACAGATGCCGCAGGGGGAGGTCGTATCCAGATTGCAGCAGATTTCACAGGTTTTTACGGTTTCTGCCGCTTGTTTTAAGGCCTCTGACAAGGGAAGGATCAGATGATCTTTTTGTTTCAGAAGCTGCAAAGCCAGCCGTCGCGCAGAACGCGGGCCAATACCCGGAAGTTTCGACAAAAGGTGAATCAGGGTGTCTATTTCTTTTCCGATCATGGGAATCCGTACCGTTCTTGGTTTTTTGTCGCCTAAAAGGAGGGAATTTTTGGAAAACGGGCAGAACACCCGCAAACCTGACTTACATTTTCAGTATAAACGTGATTAGGGTTGGTAATCAATCACCAAAAGCCGAAAAAGTTAAAAAATCGTTAAATTTACTCTATGGCTGCGCCCAGCTCTGCCTCTTCTCCGACGGCAAGGCGTTTGACGGGCTGGACGGCGGCGCCCGATAAAATATCCTTGCGGGCCTCACATAGATGGACGCCACACATAAGAGGGAAGAGAAGATTGCCGGGCTTCTCATACATTGCAGCCAGCCGTAGAAGCAGAGGATTTTTAACCGGCGGCATAAACAGGGAACGGTTGCGGTATTCTACGGCAAAGCCGGCATCTTCCAGCAGCGTGGCATGGCGGTTTTCACTGACGGCATGTCCGCCGGTAAAAGGCATGTCGGTGCCACTGTGCCAAAACCCGCTGCGGTTGGGCAAAACGCTGATGATGCGCCCGTCATCGCGCAGCAAATGTTCGGCCTGTTCGAAAAAAGCGGAAAGGCTGTCGGCATATTCGCCGCTGTGAACCATCAGGATACGGTCAAAACTGCGCGGATAGAAAGGCAGGGTATTCGGCTCAACAAGTGCTGCTGCACAATTCTGCGCGTGCAGAATTGCGGCATCAGCGGCAATACCGTGCGGTGTGGCGGCAACAACGCGTTCTGCCGTTTCGATGAGTGGCGCCAGATAAGGGAAGGGCCAGCCGAGTGCCAGAACGTGCAGGCCTTTTAAATCCGGCCATAGGGCGGCAATCTGCTGTGTCAACTGTTCGGCGGTAAATAATCCGCAGGGGCTTTGATAAAACTCCGCGAAGAAAGACGGCGGAATGCCGCGGTTTTTGGCGGGTTTCGTCATAGGAAGACACCTTGCTGCAACAGCGGAATTAATGGCAGATCGGCGGGCGGCATCGGATAATCGCCGAGATTGTCGGGATGCACCCAGGCCAGTTCCTGCCCTTCCTGCGGTATTGGAATACCGTTCCAGAGACGGCAAAGGTATAATGGCATCAAAAGGTGAATGTTCTCATAGCTGTGTGAGGCAAAAGTGAAAGGGGACAAGTCATCAATCGTGATACTGATGCCAAGCTCCTCTGCCATTTCGCGTACAAGCGCGGCCTCGGGTGTTTCGCCCGTTTCGATTTTTCCGCCGGGAAATTCCCACAAGCCTGCCATGGCTTTGCCTGCCGGACGCTGCGCCAGCAGAATTTCGCCCTCCGCATTAACGAGAATGGCGGCGGCAACGGCGAGAAGCGGCGGCGCGGATTTTAGCGGGGCTGTGTTTGTCATGACGGTCTTACTTTCTTGCAAGCAGCGGCGGAATCCGTGTATAGTGACGGGGCTCAAACTATGATATTTTATCAGGAAATCTTGCTTTAAGGAAAGACATATGCCGACACCCCAAGACAGCGTGGCCTCTGCCGTGGACAGTTTTACCCATCTTTTTGATCCGAGCATTCTGCGTGCCTATGATGTGCGCGGTGAAATCGGCACGACCTTAAAGGAAAACGACTGCTATGCCATTGGCAGAACTTTCGGCAGTATTGTCGCCCGCAACGGCGGCACATCGGTTGCGCTGGGCTATGACGGGCGCGAAACTTCGCCGGTATTTGCGGAGGCGGTCATCGCCGGTTTGCAAAAAGCAGGTATTGATGTGCATGTTGTCGGCCTTGGCCCCAGCCCGATGGTTTACTTCGCCCTGCATCATCTGGAGGCTGATGCCTCTGTTGTTGTCACAGGGTCGCACAGTCCGATCACGCATAACGGTATTAAAATGGCCTTGTCCAACCGTCCCTTTTACGGTGATGACATCCAGAAACTGGGCGAGATGGCGGCAGCAGGTGATGTGGAAACCGGAAATGGCGCCCGTTATGACGTCAATGTTTACGAAGCCTATACCGACCGCCTTGTCGCCGATTACGATTGCGGCGTTGAACTGAATATTGCATGGGATATCGGGAACGGCGCAGCCGGTGCGATTATCAAATTGCTGACGGAAAAACTGCCCGGAAAGCATACGCTACTATATCCTGATGTGGACGGCACATTCCCGAACCATCACCCTGACCCGACCGTGGCGAAAAATCTGGTTGATTTGCAGGCCGCAGTGAAAGAGCACGGCTGTGATGTCGGGATCGGTTTTGACGGTGATGCCGACCGTATCGGTGCGGTGGATGAAAATGCCGATATTCTCTGGGCCGACCTGCTGATGGCGCTTTATGCGGCGGAGGTGCTGGAAAGTCATCCGGGCGCACCGATTATCGCCGATGTGAAATCCAGCCGCGTTTTGTTTGACGAGATCAAACGTCTGGGCGGCGAGCCGGTGATGTGCCAGACGGGGCATTCGGTGATCAAGGCGAAAATGAAAGAGCTGAAAGCGCCGCTGGCGGGGGAACTGGCGGGTCATATCTGTTTTGCCGATAAATTCTACGGCTTTGACGATGCGCCTTACTGTGCCGTGCGTTTGCTGAATCTGATCGGTCATAGCGGCAAGAAGCTTTCGGAACTGACGGCGCATTTGCCGAAAATGCACAATACGCCGGAAATCCGCTTCCATGTACCGGAGGAGAGAAAATTCGATATCCCGAAAGAGATTTTGCAAAATCTGCGTGCGGCGCAGGATGATACATGGGATATTTGTGATATTGACGGTATTCGTCTGACAACGCCTGACGGCTGGTGGCTTTTGCGTGCCTCCAATACCGAAAGCGTGTTGACGGCGCGTGCCGAAGGTTTTGACGAAGCCGGTCTGGAGCGGCTGAAGACAATGCTGTCCGATCAACTTGAAAAAACAGGGGTGGAGCTTCCCGATGACACAAAGTAATTTGCAAACCGATATTCAGACAGGCGGCGATACCTCGGCCGCCATGCTGCACCCGCGCGTGCTGGAGCTGTTGGCCTCCCGCATTTGTCACGACCTTGTTAGCCCCGTCGGTGCGGTTAATAACGGTATTGAACTGATGCGGGAAATGGATGCCGCTATGGCGGATGATGCGCTGGATTTGATTGAAAGCAGTATCGGGCAGGCTGCGGCGCGTTTGAAGCTGTTTCGTCTGGCCTATGGCGCGGCGGGTAGTGAAACGCTGGTCGGTTTTCAGGATATCAAAGCAACCTTTGAAGGCTGGGTCGGTGCCAGCCGCACGACAGTGAACTGGAACGGACGCACGGATTTTTCCGATATGCCCAAAGGTTTTGCAAAAGTGCTGTTGAATGTGTTGGTGCTGGCGGAGGAATGCAACCCCGGTGAAAGCCGTCTGGATGTCTATATCGATGAAGACGAGAATGCGGCATCGGTTCACGCCTTTGGAAAACGTCCTGCACTGCATGCGGGAATGGATGAATGTTTGAAAACGGAATTTGCCGTCGACAGCATTGATGCGCGGCTGGTGCATGCCTATGTGACAGGTGCGTTCTTGAAACATTTCGGCCTGACCTTATCCCTGCGCCAGATTTCCGAAACGGAACTGTCTTTCCGCATTGACGCGTCTTAAGAGCGTGTTTTAGGCCGCGCGGCGGTTGCGGGTTTTTTCGGCCATCAGGGCGATGCGGAAAACCATGCGGTCGGTGATGGTGGTATCCATCGCGCCGGTGGTTTTACATTCGGCCTCGGTTTCCGCCAATTGTTCCAGCAGCGGCTTTAA
>SBHI01000102.1 GCA_006226225.1 Alphaproteobacteria bacterium | reverse complement strand
AATGACGGTTTAAAAATGAAAATCGCCACGCTTTACGCCCATCTGAAAACAGACGGCGCCGCATTTTTATCCGCAGAACAAAACGCGCCACAGGAACAAAAAGCAAAAGCTTGATACCCCCGCCCCGATGTCCTAGACTTCTGCCATCAATTCATGTGCAACAAGGGGCTGCCTATGCTTAGAATCCTTACCGTTCTTACAATCTTCACCCTGTTTTTACTGGCGCCGCAGCCCGCCGCAGCCGCAGCAGCGGAACCGACCGCGCAGGATTTCGATGACTGGCGCCTGGTCTGCGAAACGGTTGACAAGGAAAAACGCTGCCGCGCCTTTCAGCGCCTGTCCATCAAACAGGGGGAGAAAACGCAAGTGATGCTGATTGCCAGTATCGGCTATGTCGATGATGGCAAAGCCGGACGCGTGCCGACCCTGCGCCTTAGCACGCCGCTGGGCGTTGTGCTGCCAGCCGGTCTGGCTGTGAATGTCGATCAAGGCGAAAAAGAAAACCTGCCCTTCCATATCTGTCTGCTGGATGGCTGCATGACGGAAATCGGCCTGTCCGACAAAGGCATTTCCGACATGAAAAAAGGGCGCAAAATGAATGTCACCTACCGTGCTGCAGGGATAAAACAACCTGTTGCCGTGCAGATTTCCCTGAAAGGTTTTACGGCGGCTTATAATGAGCTTGCCAAAAACGAGTCATCCCCTTAAAAAGGGCTAAATAACAATCCAACGGCAAGGGGTGTGCCTGACGTGGATATTCATACCATATATGCGATCATCGGCTTTTGCCTTGCGGCTTATGCCGTCATTGCCAATGATTCCGTGCAGACGCTCGGCACCTTCATTGCCTCCAACCACAAGGCCTTTAAATGGTACTGGCTGTGGCTGGCGGCAAGTGCCGTACTGGTGCTGGCGCTTTTTTCCGGCTGGTATTTTTATGACGGCGATATTTCACATGGCCGCCTTGATAAAATCCCGCCCGTCGATATCCAGTGGTATCACGCTGCCGCCCCTGCCGTTCTGGTACTGCTGACCCGTATCGGCATTCCCGTTTCAACGACATTTCTGGTGTTGTCGGCCTTTGCCTCGACCGTTGTGTTAAAAGATATGCTGTTCAAAAGCGTGATCGGTTACGGCCTTGCCGCCGTTGTCGCCTATATGTTCTGGCTGATGCTGGCGCATTTTTTGAATGAGAAGGATAATCAGGTCAAGACCGGACACCGTGGTTTTTGGCGCACGGCGCAATGGGTGGCAACAGGCTTCCTGTGGTATTCATGGCTGACACATGACATGGCCAATATTGCGGTTTTCCTGCCCCGCCAGCTTCCTTTACCGCTGCTGCTGTTGACCATTGCGGCATTAACAGGCTGGCTGGGCTATATTTTCTATTCACATGGCGGCAAAATTCAGGAAATCGTTCTGGAAAAAACCGGGTCACGCTTTATGCGCTCCGCCACATTCATTGATCTGATCTATGCCTTTCTGTTGATTTATTTTAAAGGCATGAACAGCATTCCAATGTCCACAACATGGGTCTTTGTCGGGCTGCTGACGGGGCGCGAACTGGCAATTGCCACGGTACACCGCGAAAGCTATAAATTCACCTATGTCTTTCCGTTGATCGGCAAGGATTTCATGAAAATGATGATCGGTCTTGCCATCTCGGTCGCCATTGTTCTGGCCATCCACAATATCTTCCAGCCCGGTTGACGTAAAAAACCTGTCACAAAACAAAGAATACTTGTATCGTGGAGGTTAGTGTTTTTATCTGACCAGAGATTTTATCTATGACGCAACAGTCTTCGTCTGAAAACAGCACCATACCAAATATGCTGGGGCGGAAAATATTTATTTCCTGTCTGATTTTTACGCTCATCGCGGGTACGGCTGTTTTTTCCTGGCAAGCATACCGGGAAGCCCTTTTTTCTGAAAGACTGCAAGAAACGCAACATTCTTCGAAAGCCGCCAGTCTGGTTCTGGCGAATAAAACGACCGAGCTGGTGAAAAACTATATCACCTCTTTGAAAATTACTGCGCAATCCCCCGTTATAGAAAAATTTCTTCACGCGCCGGAGGAGCATCGCACCGAACTCGCAGAGCTGTTTATGATGATCGTGCGCGATAGCCCGGATGTCTACAAAATACGCTTAATTGATGTCGACGGTAAAGAAATGATCCGCGCCGATAAAAAGCCCGATGGCAGCGCCTATTTGAAAAAACCGGAGGAACTGCAGGAAAAATCAGGACGGTATTTTTTTGCAAACACATTAAAGCTGGAGGCGGGCCAGATTTACATCACACGGATGGATTTGAATATCGATAACGGTCACATTACCACCCCCTGGATCCCGACTATTCGTATTATCAAACCGCTTTATCACGATGGACAAGACGAAAAGCCTGAAAGCATCTTCATGTATAATATCAATGCCAAAGATATTATATCGAGTTTTGACCAGTTAAATGCCGCCGATACCCATAGCGACTTTATGCTGCTCAATGAAGGCGGTTATTATATGGCCGGACGCCCTGATGAGGATTTATGGGGCTTTATGCGGGAACATGACGCAAATATGCATAGAGACTATCCCGATGTATGGAACGCCATACGCGGCAAAAAAAGCCAAAGCTATCAGGATGCAGAGGGCGGATCATGGTTCTCGCATGAAATCGATCTGAAAAATGAGCTGCCGAAGCTGGCGGGAAAAAATGTCGTCTCCGAACGCCAGCGTTGGTATATCGTCACCTATACCCCACCGCCAAAGCCTTTAATGCTTCACGGAATTGGCATCGTTTTGACCGTTGGCGGCGGTCTAATCCTGATGGTCTTTAGCTGGTTTTGCGGAAACGGAATCGTTGAACAGCAGAAAGTGGAAATTCTGAAACGGGATCTGGAACGCCGCGTTACAGAGAAAGAAGAAATGATCACGCGCGTACAGAATGTCGAGCGTGAAGAAAAGCAACAGCGGCAATTTCTGGATACGCTTTTGGATAATATGCCGCTCGCTATTTTCGTCAAAGACGCCCGCAAGGATTTCCGCTGGGTCATGGTCAACAAAACGGCACAGCAGATGTTCGGGATCAAACCCGGTGACATGACAGGAAAATACGATAAGGATATTCTGCCGAAAAGCGAAGCCGCCGCCATGCTGACAACAGACCGCGCCGTAATGGACAGCGGTGACATTCTGGAACTGGAAGCGGAGAAAATAACAACATCCCAAGGTGTCGCCAACCTGCATGTGATCAAAGTACCGATCTATAATGACGCGCATGACCAGTCGCTGCTGCTGACGATTTATGAAGATGTCAGCGAAAGGATTCAAACACAGGAAGCGCTGAAACGCGAAAGAGACCGCGCCGAACAGGCCAATCAGGCAAAATCCGACTTTCTCGCCAATATGAGTCACGAGCTGCGCACCCCGCTGAACGCCATTATCGGCATGAATGACCTGCTGGATGCGCATGAGCTGGGTGAAGAAAATTACACCGCCTTCGAAGTCATCCATAAATCCGCACAATCACTGCTGACCATTGTTGACGATGTCCTTGATATTTCCAAAATCGAAGCTGGCGATATGAAGCTCGAAAAAGTGCCGTTTGACTGTTATGAGATTATTCACCATGTCACCAAATCCCTGTCGCATCTGGCCAGCCAAAAAGGCCTGGTTCTCAGCTGCAATATCGGCAACAAAGATTCTCTGGTCGTTAAAGGCGACCCGTCGCGTTTTCACCGCATCATGAATAATCTGGTGATCAACGCCATCCGCTATACGCATCAGGGCAGTATTGATGTGACGGTCGAGGCATTGCCGGGGCCGCGCGAAAACCGCGTCATTTTGCAATGCGATGTCCGTGATACCGGTATCGGTATTCCAAAAAACCGCATTGATGCGATTTTTGAAAAATTCACACAGGCCGATAGCTCGACAACGCGTCACTACGGCGGATCGGGGCTGGGTCTGACCATTATCAAAGAGCTGATCGGCATGATGAAGGGCGAGATCAGTGTCCAAAGCAAGGTCGGTTCCGGTTCCTGCTTCACCGTCAAAATTCCTTTCACCAAAGCTGACCTTACTGACGGTACAAAGAAAAAAATCTCTCCCCAAGAACTGCCCGAAATACATAACGGGCAGCGCGTCAGCATTGATAAAGCGCGGCTGTTGGTGGCAGAAGACCATGACATGAACCGCATGGTCGTTGAAAAACTGCTGAATAAAATCGGCTGCAAGTCCTTTGATTTTGCTGAAAACGGTCAGGAAGCCATTGATATGGCCACCGCAAGAAAATATGACCTGATCCTGATGGATTGTCACATGCCGGAGAAAAGCGGCTATGACGCCGCACGTGAAATACGGCGTATGGAAAAAGAGATGGGACGCAAGCCGCCAACCCCGATTATCGCTATGACGGCGGATGCCATGCAAGGCACAAAGGAAAAATGTCTGGGAGCCGGCATGAATGAATATATTACAAAGCCGCTCAACATCAATGACGCGGCCGAACTGATAAGCTATTGGCTGGTTTTTGATGCGCAATTACTGTCAGATGCACATGTTGCCGTCTCTGCCGCTGCGAAAAAAGAGGCGCTTACCCCCATCAATCTGGTGCATATCAATGATTACACTGATGGCGACAAGGATGAACAGCGCGAACTGCTGGAGCTTTTCAAACGGCAATTCGCAGTGTCTCTGGCCGCGTTAAAAGAGCAGATCACCCCCGGGCGCAATAAAGAATGGTCGGAAATCGCACACCAGATGAAAGGTGGCGCGGCCATGATCGGCGCGGAAGATCTGCGTACGCTTTGCGCCGAAGCGCAAAATAAGGAAAATACAACCAAAACAGAGAGGCAAACACTGTACAAAGAGATCACCGCCGCCTATGACAGCGTTTGCGCTTATATGGAAGAAGAGGGGTTTATCTGACGCGTAGAAGTTTCTTGAAAAGAGGATGGAAGTTTATAATAATTCAATCACGAGTTATATTTATAAAAACCGCCTTTGCGTCATATTTTTTAAATTTGAGGGGAAAGAAAAGTGATTATCGCATCAACCGGAAACAAGGATGTTCTGATACAATTGGCACCATCTATTCAAGCCGATCTCGACGGCTGGCAAATTGTGATTGTCCGCACCACCAAGAAAGACCCCGATTATTCCCGCAACATTGTCAAGAAACTGGCGGCAGCCTATGTCGACAAAGACGGGCTGATCGTACAAAAAGCCGACCACAACATTGTCATGCTGGTTAATCTGGGCGCGCAGAAAAACTATATCGAGCTCCGCAGTGAATTGGAAAAGCACCTACCCGATCACAGCTCACATCTGACCGTTCGTAAAATGAGCCTGCAAGGTCTGCGGCGGTTGAAAAACGACCTGCATAACAAAGATCCGGAAAAAACGAAAAACATCTTCTACGACAAACGTCTGGTACGCAAAGATAATATTTTCATGATTGCGGATGATGATATGTTTCTGCGCAAAACCATCGGCACCGCCATCAAAAAATACGGTACGGTTTTTGAAGCGGATAACGGCAACGGCGTTGTGGAGGAGTATCAAAAATCCAATCCCGATCTGTTGTTTCTGGATATTCATATGCCCGGCAAAACAGGCATCGAACTGATTGACGACATTCTTGACCATGATCCCGACGCACATATCGTTATGCTGAGTGCCGACAGTGTCAAAACCAATATTCTGCAAGCCATCGAAAAAGGCGCGCACAGCTTTTTGACCAAACCCGCCTCCAAAGAAAAATTGCTGGAAATTCTGCAGAAATGTCCAACCGTTGCCATGTAACTCAGGCAAACAGAGGTTTATTTAAAGACTTATTTTTGATGTCGCGTTTCTTTTTAATATTTTGCTGTTTTTTTCTGCTTGTTTTCCAAAGCGGTTGTGCCGCTTCCACTGCGGAAGAAGCATCTGCAAATTTCCTGACCAGACTGGCTGACAAAAAAATGGATGCCGCACAGCCCGATGCCGTCATGCTATGCCACGGTCACGGCTGCCGTCTGCAAAGCAAGGTCACATTTTCAAAAAAACAATGGAACAAGGTGAAGGCCGCTTTCCGCCCGCGCGCGAAAACGGCGGAAAAAGAGCGCAGCCAAATCGCCAAAGCCTTTGCTCTGCTGGAAGAATATGCCGGTGCGCAAACAGGCACGGATGCCGATCAGGGCGGAACATTTGAAGCCGCCTTCCAGAAAGGCCAGATGGATTGCGAAGATGAAAGCATGAATGCCGCGATGTATTTCCTGATGCTGAAAAAACAAAAGCTGATCCGCCGCCACAGCCTTTACGGCGAAGCCCATCGCGGCTTTTTCCTAAACGGCTGGCCACACCGTGCGCTGGAAATATACGAAGACAAAACCGAAGAGCGTTACGTTCTGGACAGCTGGTTCCACGATAACGGCTTCCCTGCCGAAATTGTACCGGCCCAAATATGGCATGACGGCTGGCGGCCGGATGAGATCAAAAAGAAAAAACCGGCTCCGTAAAACAGAGCCGGTTTCTTTAGAATATCCTGAATTTATCAGTATTTCACGCCGCAACCGTAAGGCTGCGTTTCCGCATGTTCAACCGGCTTGCCGTGGCGCAGAGATTCCAATGCTTCCACAACATAATTGGTTGCACCTTCGATTGTTTCCGGACGGTGACTGCTGTTATCGTCAATGGCACCTTCATAGGCCAGCATACCCTCCTCATCAATCACATACATATGCGGTGTTGTGCGCGCACCGTAAAGATGACCGACCTCACCGCTCGGATCCAGCAGTTCCGCCGTTTGCGCCGCGCCACGGTCTGCAATAATGTCCTTTGCTTCGGCAGGTGTGACAAAACCCTGCTTGCCCTCGGCGGAGGAACGGATTGTCAGCCAGACAACATCGCCTTTTTCCGTCTGTTCTTTTTGCAGTTTCTGCATATTGCCGGAATCATAATGTTTCAACACAAAGGGGCATTGGTGGTTCGTCCATTCCAGGACGACTTTCTTACCTTTAAAACCCGCCAGTGACACATCATCTCCATCCAGATTTTTCAGGGTAAAGTCGGGGGCGGCTTTACCGACAACAGCCGCCTTTTCAATTTTATCAACCTTCACAGCCTGCGCTGCGGTCAAAGGCATAACGCCAAGCGCCACAAGCGCAACAATCAAAATGCCGTATTTCTTCAACATGTTTACTTCCCTTTCTTATTTTCCTTTAAGTCAAATAACCCTATTCAAAACCTATTTAAGCCTATTCTTCATCCGCGTCCAGCGCATTGCGCAAAATTTGCGGTGTTAAAAGCTGCGGCAGAACTTTTGGTGCGGGGCGTTCTCCACTCTCCTGATCACGCGGCCCGTAATAGACGTAAAGCGGCACACCGCGGCGCTGAAACTGTTCCAGATAGGCTGTGATTGCCTCATCATAACGTGTCCAGTCACCCGTCACCAGCGTGATACCGCGCATCTCGAAAAGTTCATGCGCCGCATCGCTTTTCAGTACCGCCCGCTCGTTCACTTTACAAGTAATGCACCAGGCCGCCGTCATATTGACCAGCACAGGGTCATCCGCTGCCAGCAGCTGATCCAGTGCGGCCTGCGTATAAGCGATCTCTCCCGGTGCAGCTTGCATCGGCGTCACAGGTAATTTATACAGGCCGAAAAACAAACCGGCAATCAGCACCAAGGCAAAGCTGCGTGACCAAAATTTCTTTTGCGCGTCCTTCAACCAGATAATCCATGCCAGTCCGACAAACATTGCCAGTGACAGGAAAACCGCATCCATACCCGCCTGCTGTCCCAACACCCAGACCAGCCAGGCCGTTGTCAGAAACATCGGAAAAGCGAGAAACTGGCGAAAGCGTTCCATCCATGCGCCGGGACGCGGCAATGCCGCCCGCAGAGCCGGAAATAACGTCAACAACAGATAAGGCAAAGCAAGACCCAGCCCCATAAACAGAAAGACAAAAATCGCCTGAACAGCCGGCTGTGTCAGCGCATAACCGATGGCTGCCGCCATAAAAGGTGCCGTACAGGGGGTCGCCAGAATGGTCGCCAATACACCTGTGAAGAAACTGGCACCATAGCCTTCACCGCGCGTCAATGATGCACCGGCACCGCCAATATTCAGCGTAATTTCAAAAAAACCTGTCAGATTAAGACCAATCAGAAACATCAAGGCAGCCAGCCCCAGAATGACATAGGGGTTTTGCAGCTGAAATCCCCAGCCGACAGCCGCGCCGAAAGACTGGAAAATCATCAGCGCCCCCGCAACCAGACCGAAAGACGCCACAACACCCAGCGTATAGCTTAACCCCTGCATTGCCGCTTTGCCGCGTCCATGATCGCCGTGTTTGACAAGACTGAGAGCCTTTAAAGACAACACCGGGAAGACGCAAGGCATCAGGTTCAAAATCATGCCGCCCAGCATCGCCAGCAGTAAATATGTCAGAAAACGAAGAGAGAAAAAACCGTCTGTTGCAGCCAGATCAGGCGTTATGGCAAGACCGGTATCAGTGTTTTTTTTTGCCGTAAAACGGTAAGCCTTGCTACCGCCTGCGGCATCATCAATCCGCAGCACTGCCATTGTTTCCGGCACTTCGGCAAAATCACGGTCTCCGGCTTTGACGGTGACGGTCAAGATACCGTCTTTAACATCGCCCCGCTGCTCTGCCAGATTATCAATCAGCCCCCATTCAGCAGGAAAAAAGGTAATCGTTCCGTCCCCTGCAAGGGTGCCGTCATGTGGAATTGTCAGTACGAAATTTTCGCCTGTTTTAACAAATTCCGCCGCCCAGTCTTTTTCTTCAGGCTGATGCGCTTTGGCAGCGGCAAAAAAATCCGTATTTGCAGGCATTGCTTCCGTTTTCACGGGCAAAGTCACACTGTATTTTCCGTCCTCTGGAATGCATATTTCCTTGCAGACCAGCCATGATTTATCCGCAGCAATTGTTACTTCTTGTGCCGTAATCTCTGCAGGCGGCGTAATTTCCATCAAAAAATAAGCTTCATGCGCATAGCCGTAATTGACAAAAATATCAGCATAAGGCACGCGTTCAGGGGTTTGCCACAAAATCTCCCCCGCCGTAAAACCTTCGGGAAGCGTCAGCTTAATCCGTGTTTCCGCACCGGTATCACCGGGGTTTTTCCAGTAAGTATGCCATTCGGGATAAATTGTCTGTTTAAAGCCGATCAAAAAGTTTTTACCTGCGACAACAGCATCCGTATCCGCCTTCATTTCAACCGTGACATATTGATCAGGCTCTGCCGCCTGTGCAAAGGGCGCAGCGAAGACCGCAAGCGACAAGACAAGAGACAAAACGGCAAAAAATTTCCGTATGGGGGATAACTGTTTCATAAACACCCTTTTCATAGACCTTCTAAACCCAAAGTTTTTTTGTTCCGACAGTTCTATCTTAGTATTCGCAGGTAAGAAAGCAAAGGTTACGGCCTATTTTAAATTCTTTTTCAGTTTAACAAAGAAATGTAAAAAAACTATGTTCTTCCAATAGATTGCATCCCATCACTTGACATATTCTTAAATCACTATATGATACCGCGCTATTAAAAAACGTTACGGAGACGACAACAATGTGCGCTGAGATTGTCATCATCGGCGGTGGGCCGGTCGGGTTATGGAGTGCCATCCAGCTGAAAAAACGCGACCCCGCACTGGATGTGCAGGTTTATGAGCGTTACGAGGAATATCGGCGTTCCCATGTCCTGAAGCTGGAACACCGCGCTTTGATGCTGTACAGCAAAAGCGCTTATGATTTGCCCGAAGCAAAATTCATTGCCGCCGTTACAGGCGATAACCCTGCAAAAATCGCAAAATCCGCTATTGACGGCGAACAGGTCTATATCCGCACCAATGATCTTGAAACAGCCTTAAAAACTTATGCCAAGGATCTGGGTATCACTGTCAGCTACGAAAAAATCGACTCTCCCGAAGATGCCGAAGCACGGCATCCCGAATGCAAAAACTTTATCGCCGCCGATGGTGCACACAGTACGATGCGCAAAGCGCTGATGGGCGAGAACGCCACCAAAGACTATCCGCTGCAATATGTTGTCGAAATCAAATATGAGGCCGAAGGCAAAGCACGCCCCTTTACCGTGGCGGAAAATTTGAAAGTAAATAAATACCTGTCCTCCATGTGTTTTGAATATACGGGACGCGAAAAAAACGGAAAAACGCCTGTAACCCTGCGCTTTTTTGTAGATGAGAAAACCTATAAAGCCCTGCCCGAGGCAGGTTTCAAAAATCCGCTAGGCCTTGATAACAAACATATCCCACCGGAACTGGCGCATGATATTGCAGCCTATATGCAGGCGCGGAAAGACAAGGCCGGTGAAGTCTACAAACAAGGCTCGGCAAAGATTAGCAAGCTGGAATTGTCGCTGTACAAAGCCAAACGCTTTGCCGTCCAAAAACGCGGCAAGAACTGGTTTCTGGCAGGCGACGCCGCAATGGGCGTGCCTTATTTCCGTTCCCTGAATGCAGGGATGATTATTTCCTCCCAGCTTGCGCTGATTTTGACGCGCCCGCTACTGAGCGGCAAGGCGAAAATCGCCGCCTATAATACCGTACAGCCGCTGGACACGGCATGGGAGTTTACCGCCGCACATGGCAAAAATATGGCATTGAATATCTATGACACCTTCCGCAAGGCCAGCGCTAAAATGTCATGGAAAGCCCGAAAGCAACGCAAAAACCGTGGACGCAAAGGCCCCGGCTCCTTTTAATCCGTCAGGATTTTGTATTATTGTCCCGCAGCACGCGTGATTTTTGACGGTTCCATTCGCGCTCTTTGATCGTGGCGCGTTTGTCATGCTGTTTCTTACCTTTGGCAAGGCCGATTTCCACTTTTACAAAACCGTTTTTTGCGAAATAAAGCGAGATCGGCACCAGCGTCATGCCCTGTTTTTGCAATGCGCCGAGAATTTTGTTCATTTCGCGTTTATGCAGCAGTAATTTGCGCGGACGACGCGCCGCATGCTGAAACCGCGGATTGGAGTTTTTATATTCGGGGATATGGGCGTTGAACAGATACAGCTCGCCATCCTGTTCACCGGCATAGCATTCATTGATGCTGACTCCGCGCCCAACACGCATGGCCTTAACCTCGGAGCCGTAGAGCACCAAGCCCGCCTCCATTTTTTCCTCGATAAAATAATCGAAACGGGCGCGTTTATTTTGCGCGATAATGCGGCGGGCACTGTCCTGCTTTTTTGACATGACTTGCCCCCTTCCGCTCCGCCTTATGCCGCTTCTGCGGCAGACAGGCCCAGCCCGTCCATTGCGGCATCAATGATTTTCGCGGCTTTCTCGGTCACGGGCAGCAGCGGCAGACGCAACTCGTTCCCGCAGAAACCAAGACGTGACAGCGCATATTTCGCAGGTGCGGGATTGCTTTCGCAGAACATGGCGTGATGCAGCGGCAGCAAAGCGTCGCGCAAGCGGTTAAATGTTTCGCGGTCACCTGCCGCCCATGCCTCATGCAGCTCTGCACATTGCGCCGGTGCCACATTCGCCGTCACGGAAATACAGCCGTCACCGCCCTGTGCCAGATAAGCGGCAACTGTCGCGTCCTCACCTGACAGCAGGCAGAAATCATTGCCCAAAGCACGACGCATTTCCAGCGGACGCACCAGATCGGGCGACGCATCTTTAATACCGACAATACGCGGAAAGCTTTTCGCCAGTTCGATCACCGTTGCGGTTTCAATCACGCCACCTGTGCGCGACGGCACGTTATAAAGAATAATCGGTAGTTTTGTCGCATCATGCACCGCCTTCATATGCGCGATAATCCCGGCCTGTGTCGGCTTGTTGTAATAGGGGGATACAACCAGCAGCGCATCCGCGCCAAGGCTTTCCGCCGTAGTCGCCAGTTTGACCGCTTTGCGCGTATCATTTGCGCCCGCGCCCGCCATCACCGGCACGCGGCCCTGCGCCGTATCCACACATGTTTTCACGACAGCGGCGTAATCATCCATATCCAGCACAGGGGTTTCCCCGGTCGTGCCGCACGGGACAAGGCCGTGCGTGCCTTGCGCAATATGCCAGGCAATAATTTTCGCATAAGCTTCGGCATCAAAGCTGTCGTCTTTAAACGGTGTCACCAATGCGACAAAGGATTTTGCAAACATCTCGTTCATTCCCATGGTTTAACTGTGGTTTGGCCTTTCTTTGCCCCTGCCGCCGTGATAGATTGAGACGATAAGGAGAGGTTTGGAACAGACCATGTTATTATCGGCACTCACTATACAGCGGAACAAGGCGGACTGCAAATGCCAAGACCCGTTTTTGGGGCTGCTGGGCGCGTTTTTCTGCCT
>SBHI01000207.1 GCA_006226225.1 Alphaproteobacteria bacterium | reverse complement strand
CAGGAAGAGGCGATGGCGCGCGCCAAAGAGGAATATGATGCCCGTAACGGCGGAGAGGAATAAAGCGCCGCTCACTGTGAGGATATAAAGAAAGAAGCCGCATCAAGCGGCTTCTTTTTTATCTGCTATTTGCAGGATGATCAGAGATGCTGCAATGAAACTTTCAGCTTTTCGACATCTTCCGCCAAAGCGGGGTCGATGCTCATCAGTTCTTCAATCTTGCGCGTTGCGTAAAGAACCGTTGTATGGTCACGGCCACCGAATTGCCGCCCGATATCGGGCAGAGAGGCAGGCGTCAGAACTTTGGACAGATACATGGCCACCTGACGCGGACGCGCAACAGCGCGCGCACGGCGCGGCGAGTCCATATCGGCAGGGCGGGTGCCGTAATGTTTGGCAACACCTGCTTTAATATCTTCCACCGTTATTTTGCGGTCATAGGCACGCAACAGGTCTTGCAGAACCGTTTGTGCTGCGGCCAGACTCATTTCCCGCCCGGTCAGTTCCGTATGCATGACGATGCGGTTTAGTGCCCCTTCCAGCTCACGAATATTGGAGGTGATCTTTTCAGCCAGAAATTCCAGAACGGCTTCAGGCACGCTGACAGCGGGCATATGGCGCAGTTTGGATTTCAGGATTTTCAAACGCAGGGCTTCATCTGCCGGATGAATATCGGCCACCAATCCGCCGCCCAGACGTGACCGCAGCCTTTCGCCGAAACCGTCGATATCCGAAGGCGGACGGTCGGCGGAAATAACGATCTGCTTGTTCTGGTCAATCAGGGCGTTGAAGGTGTGGAAGAACTCTTCCTGCGTCGAGGTCTTGCCGCTGATAAACTGCACATCGTCAATCATCAGAATATCAACGGAGCGGAACATTTCCTTAAACGACACCGTGTCTTTATGCCGCAGCGAGAGAATAAATTCATACATGAATTTCTCCGCAGACATATACATCACTTTGCGTGTGGGGTTCTGTTCCTGAACGGCCCAGCCGATGGCGTGCATCAGATGCGTTTTGCCCAGCCCCACACCGCCGTAAAGAAACAGCGGGTTGAAAGAGACTGTGCTGCTTTCCGCAACACGCTTTGCGGCGGCCAGCGCCAGTTCATTTGATTCGCCTGCGACAAAATTGTCGAAGGTGAACCGGGGGTCCAAGGCACAATGGATACGCGGGGATTGGGTGTTGTTTACTTCGCTTGATTCTTCTGTCTGCCCGTCGTCTTTTGCGTAGCTTTGTGCCAAAGAAGTGTTGCCGCCGGTGTGTCCCCCGTCATTGGCCGTGGCGGCATTGGCTGCTTCCATCGGTGTGCTGAATTCGGGGGCAACGATAATATCAATGCCGATGACGTCACCGGGATAGGCGGCTTCCCAGATGCGTTTAATTTTATCGGCATAGTGCATTGCAACCCAGTCACGTACAAAGCGTGTCGGGGCGGCAATTTCGACCACGCGGTTTTGTACCGCGCAAACGGAAAGCGGGCCGATCCAGTTACGGAATTCGGTGTCGCCGATCTGTTTCTTCAAAAGTTTGGAGATATGATCCCATTTATGGTCGATGGAAAAATCGGAACTTTGTCCGTTTGCGGAAGCGGCAGCCGTATCATGTTCCAATGAGTGTTTGCTGTGCAACATGTGCTTTCAAATGCCTTCTTAAATGCTTCCGTTAAACCAGTAAAATCACTTTATCCCTTTAAAAAAAGACACAAGGGTACCGTTTGCGGAACGGCGGATTTCCGCGCCTGCCACGTTGTTTGTTGTCTATAGGATAAAAAAGAAAGTACACAGAAACCCCCCTGTCTGACAAGACAGGAAATACAAAAAAACAGCACAAAATGACAAAAAAACAGCTTGACAGTTTTTGGGCTGAAATTCATGTAGCGGGCCAAAAAACGCGGGGAGCGGGTATTACGAAAACATTGGTTTTCTTGCCGCCGGAATATGCAGCAGGGATTTTATTCTTATTACAAAGCGATGCCGCTTTTTGCTTCCAGAAACTCTGAGTTTTAATTGTCTGCAGATTTGAAAAGTGATTCTAATTCCAGCGCATGTGCATGGAAAGCAGCCGTGACGGTATTGGCCATCAGGCAGGCAATTGTCATCGGTCCGACACCGCCGGGAACGGGTGTAATGGCTCCGGCGATTCTTTCCGCCTCTTCAAAACAGACATCGCCTGTGATTCGACCATCGGCAAGGCGGTTGATTCCCACATCAATGACGGTGGCACCGGGTTTGATCATATCGCCGCGAATCAAATCAGCGTTGCCTGTTGCGACAACGAGAATGTCGGCCTGACGTGTCAGAGCGGGCAGATCTTTTGTTTTGGAATGGGCGATGCTGACGGTGCAGTTTTTTTGCAGCA
This sequence comes from Alphaproteobacteria bacterium, assembly GCA_006226225.1. Classification (GTDB taxonomy): domain Bacteria; phylum Pseudomonadota; class Alphaproteobacteria; order Micavibrionales; family CSBR16-224; genus CSBR16-224. Next base: position 10,015 of record SBHI01000207.1, on the reverse strand, counting down.
GTAATTGCGCCATCGGACGCCCGACCAGCGGCGATGCGCCGACCACAACGGCGTGCAAACCGTCAAATTTTTTCACGGCGCTTTCCAGCAGAATCAGGCAGCCTGTCGGTGTACAGGGCATCGGCTGTCTCGTCTGCTGCCAGAACAGCTTGCCAGCATTCAGGGCATGCAGGGCATCGACATCCTTTGCGGGTGCAATGGTTTGCAGCAGATCATAAGGATCCTGACGGCCGGGCAGCGGCAGCTGTAAAAGGATACCGTGTATCGAATCGTCACTGTTCCATGCGGTGATTTGCGATTCGATTGCGCTAAGCGCCGTATCCGGCGGCAGTGTTTTGACGATGGATTTTATGCCGAGTGATTCCGCTTTCTGACGTTTCTTGCGGACATAGATTTCACTGGCGGGATTACCCTCTACCAGGATAACGCCCAATGTCGGTGTGATGCCGTGATTCGTTTTCAGATCGGTCGCCGCCGCTGCAACTCTGCTTTCCAGCTTGCGGGCATGATGCCGTCCGTCAATGATGTTTGCCTGATGTTCTGCCATTTGCTGTGTCATACCCATAACCGCCCCGCCGCATATGTTGATAGGTTAAAGCCCGTATAGCAGCCTTTGTAACATAGTAATGCCGATAAGCAAGACCAAAGGCGAAAAATCAAATCCGCCCACCGGGGGCAGTACTTTCTGGATACGTTTATAGGCAGGGTCGGTCGCGCGGGTCAGCAGATCATTGATTTTTTTCGCGATCGGATTGCGAATGTTCAGCACTTGCAGCATCACCATCCAGTTGACGATGACAGAGGCGATAATAATGTAAAGATAGACCGTTAAGGCCAGTATCAAAAGATCAGTGATGAACACGGCAGCGCGCCTCCCGTAAAATTATTTTCTTTAGGGACACTTTAGGCGAAGCTGCGCAATTCCTCAAGGAACTTAGCGGCGTGTCGTGATCTGGAATGTCGTGTTCAGCAGATTGTTGCAAGCCTCCGGCAGAACAGTTGCGCCGTTATTCTGCATATGCTGGCAATTTTTCAGCATTTGCTGGTCACGTTCGCTCAGCGTTGTGGAGGTTGAACCGCCATTGGTCGGCTGATAAAAAGTGCTGCCGCTATTATTTTGCTGCCCTTGCTGAAGCTGGATCGCTTCCAGCTGCAGTCTCAAAGCTTCGTTCTGCGCCTGCAGAAGTGCGAGTTGTTCACTAACTTGCTCATCTTTTTCGGCTTGCCCGGTACGAATTCTTTGGATTTCTTGTTGTACTTCCGCCTGTACGATCTGGCGTTCCATATTATACCGATCACGCTGACGCTGTTGTTCGATTTGATAGGCGGTGCGGTTATCGGATTTCACGGTGCTGCGAACCGTGCCGTCTTCATTTTGAGACGTCACAGTCATAGAGCGTTGGGACGTCATATTGCCGCCTTGCCCCATCGTGCCGCTGCCGCTGCCATTGATGATGGCTTCGCGGCGTGCACTTTCTTCTGCCGTCACGCGGGTATCGCGTGTTGTGCGTGATTCTTTTCCGGAGTGGCGGATGCCTTGAAAAATACCACTGATAAAATCATTCGCGGTTTTTTCGGCTTCTTTTTTTAGATTGTCACCGATGCTTTGTGCATGCGCTGGTGCGGGGGCGAGTGTCATCGCGCCGATTGTCAAGGCAACGCCGATCATCAGGCTGCTTTTAAAGTTTTTTCCCACTTTATGATATTTCTTCTGGTCCATGACCCACACCCCCTTAAAGGCACAATTTTTGCATTTGCTCTATAAAGAACATAATACATGAACAGAGTGCATTTGTCAAGTTTTTGACATAATAAAAAAATGCAAGAACCGTATGAAAAGGGAGGATTTTTAAATGTCGATATCCTGCGCAAAGCGCGCATTCTCCTGAATGAACTGGAAGCGGGCTTCGGGACGTTTGCCCATCAGCTGTTCGACCAGATCACCCGTTGTGGCCACCGCGATTGATTCGCCGTCTACTGGTGTCTCTTTTGGCAGAACCACGCGCAGTAATCCGCGTTTTTTCGGATCCATCGTGGTTTCCTTCAATTGTCTGGCGGGCATTTCACCAAGCCCCTTAAAGCGGCTGATATCTATTTTTTTCTTACCCTTGAAGACCGTTTGCATCAGTTCGTCTTTGTGCGCATCGTCGCGGGCATAGGAGGCTGTGCCACCTGCGGAGAGGCGGTAGAGCGGCGGCATAGCCAGATACAGGCATCCGGCTTCAATCAGTTCCGGCATTTCCTTGTAGAAAAACGTCATCAGCAATGCGGCGATATGTGCGCCGTCGACATCGGCATCGGTCATAATGATGACGCGTTCGTAACGCAGTTTGTCCAGATCGAAATTCTTTCCCGTACCACAGCCCAGAGCCTGCAACAGGTCACTGATTTCCTGATTGGCGCGAATTTTTTCCGCGGTGGCGCTGGCGACGTTCAAAACTTTACCGCGCAGCGGCAGAATGGCTTGCGTTTCACGGTCGCGTGCCTGTTTTGCCGAACCGCCGGCACTGTCGCCCTCGACAATAAAAATCTCTGTGCCCTCGGCGGATTTGCGGCTGCAATCCGACAGCTTTCCGGGCAGGCGCAATTTCCGCGTTGCGGATTTGCGTGACAGGGTTTTCTCTTCTTTTTTGCTTAACCTCTCTTCCGCGACTTCCAGAACATGGGCAAGCAAGGCATCTGTCATTTGCGGGTTGCCGGTCAGCCAGTGGTCAAAATAGTCACGCACGGCGGATTCAACCAGACGCGGCACTTGTGCTGAAACCAGCTTTTCTTTCGTTTGTCCCTGGAACTGCGGTTCGCGGATAAATAATGACAGCATGATCGTCGCCGTTCCCAGTACGTCATCGGCCGTCAGAATGCCCGCGCGTTTCTGTCCGACCATCTCGGCATAGTTTTTCAGACCTTTGATCAAGGCGGAACGCAAACCTGTTTCATGCGTGCCGCCCAAAGGGGTCGGGACGGTATTGCAATAGGAACGGATAAAAGCGTTATCGGTATTGGCTGGCCAGGTCACGGCAAATTCAACCTTGCCCGCGCCGTCCGGCAGCTCTGCCATGTTGTAGAAAGGCTGCGGCGTCACCAGTGCGGCTTCGCCGATTTCAGCCGTCAGAAAATCCAGAATGCCGTTGGGGAAGTGAATCACATCCTGTTCTGGAATTTTTGTGTTCTCGCCGAGCAGGGACGGATCGCATGACCAGCGGATTTCCACACCTTTGAACAGATAGGCTTTGGAGCGCGCCAGTTTATAAATGGTTTCCGGTTTGAAATTCGCGCCTTGGCCGAAAATCTCAGGATCGGGATGGAATGTGACCGTTGTGCCGCGGCGGTTGCTGATCGGGCCGAGATTTTCCAATTTACCCAAGGCCGCACCGCGCGAGAATTCCTGCGCGTAAAGCTTTTTATCGCGAGCGACCTCGACACGGAGATGATCGCTGAGGGCATTGACGACAGAGACGCCGACCCCGTGCAAACCGCCTGAGGTCTGATAGGCCTTGCCGCCGAACTTTCCGCCGGAATGAAGCGTTGTCATGATGATTTCCAATGCCGATTTTCCCGGAAAACGCGGATGGTCGTCAATCGGAATACCGCGGCCGTTATCACTGATCGTCATCAGGTTATCGGGTGCAAGAGAAACCTCGATGCGGGAGGCGTGTCCGGCAACGGCCTCATCCATGGCGTTGTCCAGAATTTCACTGACCAGATGGTGCAGGGCGCGCTCATCCGTGCCGCCGATATACATGCCGGGGCGGCGGCGGACGGGCTCCAGCCCTTCCAGTACTTCAATATCCGTTGCGGTATAGCTGTCGCCGGATTGTTTGGCGGTATTGTCAAAAAGCTCGGTCATTTATTTTTATTTCTGCTTTCATCCCGACTTGGTCAGATTAACCTTTGATAAAACTGTATGCGAGATAATATAATATGAACGGCGTAGTGAAAACAAGTACGGAAGCAACCGACGAATATGGATCAAACTGAAAGAATACCCGCCTTGCGCACAATCGCGATGCCTGCCGATACCAATCCGCGCGGCGATATTTTCGGTGGCTGGCTGCTGTCGCAAATGGATTTGGCGGGCAGTATTCTGGCGCAAAAACTTGCCAAACACCGCGTGGCGACGGTCGGCGTGCAGGCGATGACCTTTCACAAACCTGTTTTTGTCGGGGATGAGGTCAGCTGTTATACCGATTTGGTTCGGATCGGCAATACCTCTGTGACCGTACAGATTGAAAGCTGGGCGCGCCGCCGCGATGAAGAGACGGAAATGAAAGTCACGGAAGGGCAATTCACCTATGTTGCGGTTGATGAAAACCGTCGCGCCGTGCAAATACCAAAAGACAGCACCTGAGAATACCGGAGGGGTAAAATGACAGAGGGAAACGGAACAGGAAAACTTATCGGAAAAGCATTCTGCGCGGTTGCGCTGGGGCTGTGTTTGGCTCTGGGTGTTTTTGCCGACTCTGCGGCGGCTTGGTCGCTGAAGGGTATGAAGGTGTCAAAAGAGCGCGATGCAATGCACCATGATGCCGCATCTTCCATTACGGATCTTTTCACCAAGGATAAGCCGGTCTCGGCGGTAGAAAATCTTGGCGATTTGCCGGATTTTAAAATCAAGGACGAAGAGAGCTTCCAGAAATACACGGTGGAAATTCATGAAGTGCCATATGGCGAGACCACATTATCTTATCGTCTGCGCCTGCCCGACACATGGGAAAAAAGAACGCAGCATATGGAGAAGGGTGTCCAGCTTCATAAAAGGCTGATGTCTCATATTACGACCTTCATGGGGCCGCCGATTGCCGATGTTCGTCCATCCATGACCATTCAGGCCAAGAATCTTGAACATGAAATCGATGCGGCGCATTGGTTGCGTCACTATCTGCTGGTGAACGGCTTTACCATGACGGATGAAGTGGAGGGCAAGGATTTGAAAAATGCGGCGGCGCATTTCGTTTACGTGCGTGATGAGGCTGCCTATACCGGATATGCCCGTGCCATTTTCCACGGCGATATGGTGACGCTGGCACGTTTTGATGTGCCGCAGCGTTTTGTCAAATATTACGGCGTTTTGCAGCAGCAGGCCGTGGATAAGCTGGCACTGGTCTTTCCGAAATCCGGTACGATTGAGGAATGGCGCCGCGACAATCTGGGCGGCGAATTGCTGGAACTGCAATATCCGTCCAGCTGGGTACGCACACGCACCCGTTATAATGAAGACGGTATTAAAACAAGTTTTGAACTGCATAACCAGGCGGAAGAGACGACGGTCTTCGGTTTGATGCATTTCACCGCCATTAAACGTTCCAAAGATACGGATTTGCCGACGGAAATAGAAATCCTCAAGAAAAACCTTGAGGAGGTCTATGGATTGTTTGTCAGGGAAATCAAATCATCACAGCCCAGTTACGGCCCGCTGGAATTCGATTACATCCGAGAGGAAATCTATAGTGTCGGTTTTCAGGCCGAGCGGGGAATCAGTGATCAGGAGCTGAGACTGCTGGTGATGGCGGATAGTAAATGGTATGTGATCTTTTATATGATGACACCTCTGGAAGAGAATGACTTCTATAACTGGGCGCGTAATATGCGTGCCTATGCCATCATTAAGGACAGCTTCCTGTAAGACAAGGGGTTGTAAAGCGGCTGCAAACCGGTATCAGGGAAGCGGGAAGAATTTGACTTTGCCGCCTTTGATGGCAACCGCAAGCTCCCCGTGTTTCAAGGCCAGTGCCTTTTGCCCGAAAATGTCGTAACGCCAGCCGCTCAGGGCCGGTACATTTGCACGGTCATTCTGGGCGATGTCTTCCAGATCTTGTGCATTGGCCAGCAGTTTCGGAGCGATTTTATGTTCCTCGCAGGTGTATTTCATCAAAACCCGCAATAATTCGACAATGGCTGCAGCTTGATCGGGCAGTCCGCGTTGGCGTTGCGGTTGCGGAATATCCGCAGGCGGTTTTGCCTTTTTGATTTTGTCCAATAGCAGATCCAGATCCTTTGACGCGATGTCTTTCGGGAAACGGCGTATTTTGTCAAAATCGGCGCGTTCATTTATTTTATGCATGGCAAGATTCTGCATGACATCATCACGCATGATACGTGTGCGTGGGCGATTCTGGCGTTGGGCAACTTCTTCGCGCCATTCCGCCAATGCTTGCAGGCGGGCGATAACGTCTTTTTTCTCTGTGCGGATTTTCAGGCGTTTCCATGCGTTTTTCGGATCAACATCATAGGTTGCCGGATTTAGCAGTGCTTCGTGGTCTTCGGCAATCCATTCCGTGCGCCCGCTTTCCTCCAGCATCGGCGCCATTTTGGCGTAAATATCGCGCAGATAGGTGACATCCGACAAGGCGTAATCCAGCTGCTGCGGATTGAGCGGCCGTTTCTGCCAGTCGGTGAAACGGGAGCTTTTATCAATGCTTTTGCCCAGAAAGCTTCTGACCAGCTTTTCGTAACCGATCTGGTCACCGAATCCCAGCACCATGCCGGCGATTTGCGTATCAAAGACGGAAACGGGCATTTTGTTGAATTCGTGATAGAAAATTTCGATATCCTGACGGCAGCCATGCATGACTTTCAGGATTTTTTTGTTCATCAGCAGCGCATGAAAAGGTGCGAGGTCAATACCGTCTGCCAGCGGATCAATGGCGGCATAGTTCTTTTTGTCGCTGCCTGCGGCAATCTGTATCAGACACAGCTTAGACCAATAGCTGCTGTCACGGATAAATTCGGTATCAACGGTGATAAAGCTTTCTTTTTTCAGCCCGTCACAGAATTTTTTCAGATCGGCTTGCTGGGTGATGGTTTTTGTCATTATTTTCGCAAGAAGTGTTGGAAACCGAGGTAATTTATACTTTGTTTTATAGCATGCCATGCTAGATTATCATAGGCGGAATATTAGAACCACGGAGGAGAGTCCCCGATGAATAATAAAGACCGGTTGTACCAAAGCGCCCTAGAATATCATATGCATCCGAACGGCCCCGGAAAGATTACCATCAATCCGACGAAAGCACTGGTGACGGCGCGTGATTTGTCTCTGGCGTATTCTCCGGGTGTGGCGGCCCCTTGTGAGGAAATTGCAGCAGATCCGGACAAGGCGCGTGACTATACCGTGCGCGGCAATCTTGTCGCTGTGGTCACAAACGGTACGGCGGTGCTGGGACTGGGCGATATCGGCCCTCTGGCGGCCAAACCGGTCATGGAAGGTAAGGCGGTTCTGTTCAAAAAATTCGCAGGGCTGGATTCTATTGATATCGAAGTCGATGAAAAAGATGTTGATAAACTGGTCGATATTATCGCGGCGCTTGAGCCAAGTTTCGGTGGCATCAATCTGGAGGATATCGCGGCACCGGAATGTTTCGAGGTGGAAAGACGCCTGCGTGAGCGCATGAAAATTCCGGTTTTCCATGATGACCAGCACGGCACGGCGATTATCGTCGGTGCGGCCTTTACCAACTGGCTGCATCTGTCGGGACGCGATATCAAAGAGGTCAAACTGGTGGCCTCCGGTGCGGGTGCTTCAGCGCTGGCTTGCCTGAATATGCTGATCAGTCTTGGCTTGCCGCGCGAAAACGTGTTTGTCACCGACCGTACCGGTGTTGTCTATAAAGGCCGTAACGAAGGCATGGATGTTTATAAATCCGCCTTTGCGCAGGAGACGGAGCTGCGCACATTGGTGGAAGCGATTAAAGGCGCGGATGTATTCCTTGGTCTGTCAGGGCCGAATGTGATGAGCAAAGCCATGGTGAAATCCATGAATGATGCGCCGCTGATTATGGCACTGGCCAACCCCGTGCCGGAAATTATGCCGGAAGATGTGCGTGCTGTCAGTCCGAATGCCGTGATTGCAACGGGACGTTCCGATTATCCGAATCAGGTCAATAACGTGTTGTGCTTCCCCTTCATTTTTCGCGGCGCACTGGATGTCGGTGCGACAACGATCAATGAGGAAATGAAACATGCCTGTGTCAAGGCGCTGGCAAAACTGACCCGCGCGGAAGTCGGGGCGGAAGTTGCGCGCGTTTATAACGATGAAACGCTGGAATTCGGCCCTGAATATATTATCCCCAAGCCGTTTGACCCGCGTCTGGTGGTCGAACTGCCGATGGCCGTTGCGCAGGCGGCGATGGATAGTGGCGTGGCAACACGCCCGATCAAAGATTTTGCAGCCTACCGCAACCATTTGCGCGGCCATGTCTTTAAATCCGGCCAGTTGATGAGCCCTGTCTATGCGAAAGCCTCTGACAGCCCGAAACGCGTTGTCTTTGCCGAGGGTGAGGAATTCCGCGTGCTGCATGCGGCGCAAACCATCGTGGATGACGGCATGGCCTTCCCGATTCTGATCGGACGGGAATCGGTTATTCTGGAACGTATCCGCCGTGCAGGCTTGCGTCTGAAGCCGGGCAAGAATTTTGAGCTGATTAATAACGAATTCGACCCGCGCTATGATGATTACTGGCAGACTTACTATCACCTGCGCGCCCGCAGCGGTATTACGCCCGCCATCGCCAAAACCCATGTGCGGACACGCGATACGCTGATCGGTGCGCTGATGTTGCACAAGAACGAAGCCGATGCGATGATCTGCGGTACGATCGGGCGTTACAACGCGCATTTTGAAAATATCATTCATACCGTTGGTTTGCGTGAAGGTCTCACGAATGCGGCGGCGCTGAATGTCCTGATTTTGCCAACCGGCACATATTTCATCTGCGATGCCTATGTGAATCCTGATCCGACAGCAGAGGAAATCAGCGAGATGGTGATGCTGGCGGTCGAACAAATCCGCCATTTCGGTATCACACCGCGCGTTGCGCTGCTGTCGCATTCGAATTTCGGCAGCCATGATTATCCCTCGGCACAGAAAATGCGCCTGGCGGCCAAATTGATCCGTGATCAAAATCCCGATTTTGAAGTTGACGGGGAAATGGCGGCCGATACAGCATTGTCCGAGCGCATCCGTGACTTGATTTTCCCGGATTGCGGTCTGGCAGAGGCGGCGAATTTGTTGGTGATGCCGAATATTGATGCGGCGAATATTTCCTTCAACATGCTGAAAGTGCTGAGCGATGCCGTCGTGATAGGCCCCTTGCTGCTGGGAACGCAGAAACCCGCCCATATCCTGACACCGTCGGTGACGGCGCGCGGCATCGTTAATGCAACGGCTATGGCGATCGTCGGGGCGCAGAGCCAAGGCAGTCTGATGCTGGAAACACCGAAAGCGGCCAAGCCCGCCCGTAAGCGCAAAAAAGCCTGATTAAGGCAAGGCAAAGAATGTCAGCGTTGCCAGATGATCGCTGCCAAGGGCAGGCAGCGTTTTAAATTTCAGCGGCCGGATATTACCCTTATAAAGGACATGGTCAATCGGAATGCGCAACAAATGCGGAATCATCAGGTTCTCTGCTTTGAATTTTGTGGGGAGCGGTATATAGACCGGCCATGTCGGGTATAAGCCGCGCCCATTGCGAGTATTCTGTAGATCTGTTTGACGCAGAAAGCTCTTATAGGAGGGCGCATACATTGTCATGTTCATATCGCCTGCAACAATCACTGCGTCGTCCTGCCCCTGTTGCAGCGATGCGGCAACGCCGCCCATATATTTGTCGCGGTGCTTGAAGCGCGTTTTCGACACAGGCGATAACGGGTGCAGCGAGGCAATCAGAATATCCTGCGCGTTGACATTGATGCGGAACAACAGAGCAGGGTGAGTGTCCGTTGCCGGATACAGGCTTTCCTGCTGCGAAAATTCATGGCGCGACAAGACCATCATGCCGTTACTGCCCGGTTTGGCCTGATCAATCATATAGGGCCAGCCGTCTTTTTCCTCCGTCAGTTTTTTTAAGGCATCCCGCCAGTCCGGCGTTGCTTCGGCAATTGTGATGACATCGGGTTTATATTTATCAATGAAATGCAGCAGCAGCTCATGCTTTCGGTTGAATTTGAAGACATTGACCTGCATCAGGCTGAAAACATGTCCGGCGGGTGATTGCGGCGTGCTTTGCGGGCGCGGCAGATA
>SBHI01000193.1 GCA_006226225.1 Alphaproteobacteria bacterium | reverse complement strand
CACAGGCACCGTAAGCACCGCCTTAATTTTTGCTGCAATTTTAATTGTGTTGTCGGGAATATCCCTGACGCTTAGTACATATCGACCAAAACGCCTTTCAGCATTTTCATCTCTTCCAGTGCCTGTCCGGTTCCCAAAGCCACGCAAGACAACGGATCATCAGCGATGGAAACCGCCAGTCCCGTTGCATAGCGCAGCACGTAATCCAGATTAGCCAGCAATGCGCCGCCACCTGTCATCACGATGCCTTTATCAACAATATCCGCCGCCAGTTCCGGCGCAGTATGCTCCAACGCGCCTTTCACGGCATCAATAATCGCACCGACGGGTTCGGCCAGACTTTCTGCGATCTGCCGTTCGGTAATGACGATTTCTTTCGGAACACCGTTCATCAGATCGCGGCCTTTGATTTCCATGCTGCGCCCTTCGCCGTCTTCCGGCGGACAGGCCGAGCCGATTTCTTTCTTGATGCGTTCTGCCGTGCTTTCTCCAATCAGCAGATTATGCGTGCGGCGGATATAGGAGATAATCGCCTCATCCATCTTATCACCGCCGACGCGGACAGAGCGCGCATAAACAATACCGCCCAGCGAAATCACCGCAACCTCGGTCGTACCGCCACCGATATCCACGACCATAGACCCGGTCGGCTCCGTCACAGGCAGTCCGGCACCGATTGCAGCCGCCATCGGCTCCTCAATCAGCTCTACGCGGCGCGCACCGGCGCTTTCCGCAGATTCCTGAATGGCGCGGCGCTCAACAGCTGTTGAGCCCGACGGCACGCAAATCACCATTTGCGGCGATGCGAAGCTGCGGCGGTTGTGAACTTTACGGATAAATTGTTTGATCATTTCCTCGGCGATATCGAAATCGGCGATAACACCGTCGCGCAAGGGGCGAATAGCCATGATATTTCCGGGCGTACGGCCCAGCATACGTTTTGCCTCTTCCCCGACAGCCAATACCTGACGGCGGCCGTTGACCATGGAAATAGCCACGACGGAGGGTTCGTTCAGAACGATCCCCTGACCGCGGACATAGACAAGTGTATTGGCCGTACCAAGGTCAATCGCCATATCCGCGGAAACAAGTCCAAGAAGTTTTGAAAGCATGGACGTCCGGCCCCTCTGGGGAAATGCGGTGGTTAAGGTTTTAAATTACTGTTTGGCTTTCATGCGCGGGTTATCGGAATTGATCACATAAAGGCGAACTTTTCCTTTTCCGTCGCGACGGCGTACAACGCGGTTTTTCTGGTCGCGTTTGGCCTGTTTGCCGATCGAGTTTGTCTTTTTCATTGTCGTCCTCGTCATCATTAAAAATATTGGAGCATCAAGAACGGCAAACTAATGTGTTTTCCGCCCTCTGTCAACTGAAATTACAGTAATTTCCATGCGTTTCTTTATCCCGCTGCGGAAGAAAAATATGATGCTATCTTGCTCTCGTGTTCCGCTTCTGAAAGAATAATGCAGGTATAATGTGAACAGAAATGGAAAAGATATGACGTATTTCATAAAACGGGCAATCCGGCAGAGCGCATTTCGCCCGCATATCTTTCATATTCTGCAAGTATTTGCCTTCGCAATCATGCTCGGCAGCATAACCGCCATCGGCACAGCACATGCCACGGATGACAACATCCACCAAAAACACCGCAAAATGGCGATATATCAGGAATTGGACACAATGGACCGCGCGCAGGGTGCCGACAAAACACAGATATTTGTATTGAACAAAATCTCCGAACTGCTCGGGTCGACAGCAACCGCCAAAGACGGCGATGATTTACGAGCCATTTTTACCTGGCTGCAGGACTGGCACGATATGAACAGGCATCCGTTGTACGGACTGGTTTTATCAGAACATTTCCTGACCATGCTGCAAAGCGATCTGGCCATACATGATTTGCAGCATGAAGAACTGGTCAAAAAAATGTTGCAGAATTACTTTCTGGCCTTTGTGATTATCCGCGAAGAAATGGCACACTGCGCGCACCCCACGCAGGAATCCGCTGCTGGCAACAGCTTTGTTGCCTTTCTTCTGCGTTACAAGCTGTACAAAACATTGTTCAACACGCTGGACGACACGCAGAAAAGGCTGATTTACAACTATGTGAAAAAACACACGCAAAAACTGCATGACCGCCCCCGCACCGATAAATATTGCATCAAACCCGGTGAAGAGGCCGCAGAGTTCCTGCCGCAAGATGACTGGGAAAAGAAACGCGCCGATCTGTTTCAGGAATTAAAAGAAGCGATGGGGCAGTAACGGTTCAGCTGTTTTGCGCCGCAGCGGCAATACTGTCTTTCAGCGCGTCCGAACATGCCGCGAAAAACGGGTTCAGAAACCCATCCTCTATCTTGCCGTAGCGCAGCGGGCTGCCGTCCAGCGCCAGCACATGCCCGCCTGCTGCACGTAAGATCGCATCCCCTGCCGCCGTATCCCACTCACAGGTCGGAGCAAGGCGCGGATAAAGATCCGCCACACCTTCGGCAATTGCACAGAATTTCAAGGAACTGCTGCGCGCCGCCAATGCCGCGACTTTGTAGCCACTGACAAAACGCTGAATTGCTTCGGGATTGCCGTGGCGGCGGCTTTCAATCACTGTTAATCCGTCCTCAGGAGGCTGCCGTGCGGCTAGCGGCGCTTTATCAAGACTTCCTGACGCCTGCATAAACACCTGCCCGCGCCCTGCCGCCGCATAAAGAACATCCTTCATCGGCAGATAAATCACACCCAATACCGGAATAAAATTTTCCATCAGGGCAATATTCACGGTGAATTCACCACCGCCACCGACAAATTCCTTGGTGCCGTCCAGCGGATCAACGCACCAGTATGTGCCGCCGGAAATATCCGGAATCGTTCCCGCCGCAACGGATTCCTCACCCAAGAACGGTATCTCCGGCGCCAGCTCCGCCAGTTTTTTGACAATCAGCTCCTCCGCTTTTTGATCAGCAATGGTGACAGGACTGCCGTCCTGCTTGATTTCGGCGATAAAATCACCTTCGAAAATCTGCTTTTCCACAGCACCCGCCGCACGTGCCAATGCACAAAGATCATCCAGAATCTCCGCCATCGGGTGAAGAGCCGTCTCCGCACCATGTTCCGTCATTTTTTTGCTTTCCATGAAATTATCCTGTCTGTCTTAGACATTCTCACGCTTGCTAAAAACCGATTGCAAACCGCGTAACACAATCATTTGCCCAACGGGGCCCGGCATATAACCGCCGTCATCCGCCGTGCTTGCGGCAACAAGCCGTCCGGCCGCCTTGGCAACAGCCACAGCGCGTCCCATCAGATCGCCGAAACCGACATGTTCGAAGAAATCTTCAATCGGCTCCCGCAATTCTTCCAGCATTTCGTGATAATGACTGTTATCCTGTTCGTCATTCACCGGATTCAGCGCCGTCCATTTACTGTCTTTTCCGGTCGCATGGCGGTTCACCTCACCCTGCATGACTTTTACCAGATCATCATGCAGCTTTTTCTTGTCATCTTCCGTTATCGCGTCTTTTTTCTTTTCCTCCGCGATCCCCTCCAGACCGTAAACAGCCGATAAGGCCGCCAGCGAAGCCAGAGAGATATCCACACCCCAGCCTTCGCTGATAAAGTCGTCAATCAGGATGTCACAAAACTCGCTTGCGGCAGTTTCAAAAATCGCGCAGGTAATCACCGTTTCCATCAATATCCGCAGGCAACGCGCCACCGTCATATCGATATCGCCATGTTCATGCCATTCGGGAAAATCACTGATAATCAGGCCAATAACAATCTCGTGGACATCATCCAGGCCTTTATCCAGCTGGTTTTCCGCCTCGCGTGCAATATGACGTCCTTTTTCGGTAAAGAAATCCATTTCAACCATACCCGGCAGAACGTCAAGCAGCTCATCCAGCTCAACCTGTTCCGGTTCCGTCTCCAGCAGATCAGCAATCCGGAAGAAGGTCTGCTCCATCACGATATCGGGCTCTTCATATTCAAACAGCGTTTCCGCCAGCATGCCGCCATACAGCAAAATCGTGTGCAGCGCTTTATCGCGGTCGATCTTTTCCCCGACATGCAAAATTTTTGCAATATGGCTATGCAGTTTTTTTGCATGTTCCGTGCGTTCGGTCATTGTGGGTGTATCCATTATTCCCTATTCTTTCGATTTTTCTTCCGCCGCCGTATCGCCCCAAAGCGCCGCAGCAGGTATCCAGCCTTCATAGCCTGAAACGCCTATACTGCACCACGCTTTCACACATTGGTCAAGCTTTACAATAACTCCCGGCTCCACCCGCAGAATAATCCGCGCATCTTCCGCAGGTTTTACGCGCATTTCCCGCGTTTCATCGCGCACAATGGCTGTTTTTCTACCCGATAGCAGATTCATATGCACCCAGCCGGTTTCCCCGTCAAACAACTCAATCTGCCGCCAGACATCGAATTCACGGATAATTTTCACCGGCATCGTCTCACGCGTCAAAATCCATTTGACCGGATAGCGTGCGCCGGGGCCGCTACGCAGATTGGTTTTGGAATCGCGCAGACTTGCGTAATAAATTTCGGCACCGGTCAATTTGGCCCTGCACGGCGTCACCGCAAAAGAAAGCATCAGAATGCTCACCAGCGCAATTGCCGCAAAAACGGGAAAACGGGATTTTTTTGTCATATATATTGAATTATCCATGTTTTTCCTATATTAAACAGAACCATTATGGTGTTTCAACAAAAACAAATGCCGCAAGGCAAACGCGCGGGGGCTAAGAAGCCCATCGACCGGCGCATTGCCGTTGCCCCGATGATGGGCTGGACGGACAGACATGACCGCTATTTCCTGCGTCTGATCTCTCCCAATGCGTTATTATATACGGTGATGCTAACCTCCGGCGCCCTCCTGCACGGTGATGCCGCACGTTTCCTGCAATTTGATCCGGCAGAACACCCCGTTGCACTGCAGCTGGGCGGCAGTGACCCGCAGGAACTGGCCAAAGCCGCAAAAATGGGCGAAACCGCCGGTTATGATGAGATTAACCTCAATTGCGGTTGTCCCAGTGACCGTGTCCAGCGCGGCGCTTTTGGTGCCTGTATGATGAAACAGCCGGCGCTGGTCGCTGATTGCATCGCCGCGATGAACGAAGCCGTCGATGTTCCCGTCACCGTCAAAACCCGCATCGGCGTTGATGAGTATGACAGCTATGATTTCCTCTGTGATTTTATCGGCCAAGTCTCGGAAAAAGGCGGCTGTGACGTCTTTATCATCCATGCCCGCAAAGCCTGGCTGAAAGGTCTAAATCCGAAACAAAACCGTACCGTTCCGCCGCTGCGGTGGGATATCGTCCATCGTTTAAAAAAGGATTTCCCGCAACTGACGGTTATTTTAAACGGCGGGCTTGATAATCCGGCAGATGTGCGTGAACAGCTGCAGCATAGTGACGGCGTAATGATCGGACGCGAGGCGTATCAAAACCCGTATTTCCTTGCTGCGCTGGAGGAAGATATCTTCGGCACACCCACCGCAACGCTACGTAGTCGCCATGATACGATACGCGCCCTGCTGCCTTATATTGAAGCCGAACTGTCAAAAGGCACACAGCTTTATGATATCACCCGTCATATTCTGGGGCTTTTTCAGGGATTGCCCGGCGCAAAGAAATGGCGGCGCATCTTGTCGGAAAAGGCTTTCCTTCCTTCTGCGGGGCCGGAAGTCGTCCTTGAAGCTCTGTCCCATGTCGCCGAAATCGGCAACGAAAAAAGATATGCGTAAATTCTTCGCATTTTCAGGGTTTTCCTTTTGGTTTTTTTACTGCTATACTTTTGCTTGTCAAAGACGTCTTCTTGGAATGAAACTTAAACGATAATGGTCTGGAAGCAATTAGAAAAAGAGAACGTTTCCGTGGTATTGGACAGGCTTGGTACTGATCCGAACGCGATTGTTTTCTCAAAAGAATTTACGGAGGTTGTCTGGGACGACCTGCCATTCTATTCGCGTTTTGACCTTTACCGTCTTGTCAATTACGCGACCATGCCCTCTTTCAGTATGGAATATCTCAGCGATGGCAATGTCTTCATTCCGCTGGACGGTACGGCCAATCCGATTTACGCCATTAATGAAGAATCTCCGATCAAACTCACGGAAAAAAATGTCGTGGATTATCTGGAATTTTTCTTTTCCCATGTGCGCGGCAGTGACGGCGATATTTACCTGATTAAAGATCCGGAAAAAATGCCGGGCATTGAATCCCTTGACCCCGCACAGCAGAAAAATGTTAAAAACAGTCACAAACCGCTGACAGTCGAGGCCGGGTCATTCCCCGGACAGTTCATCATCCGCGGCACGCTGTTCTACAGCGGCTGCCTGATTTCCGCGACCCTGCGGGTTTCATCTGAAGGCCGACTGTCTTTCATTGAACGGGATCTTCTGCTTCGCGACATTGCATTCCCGCACAATGCCGTGAATTATTACTGGATGGGAGAATAAGAATATGTCGGCAAGCGACAAAGACCCTTTCAAAAATCTTGATGATATTTTTGCACCGGACAGCACGCCGAGCGCGACACCCGACCCCCAGATCATGATTGAAAAATCTCTGGAAGTCTTAAGTCAAAGCAGCATGTCCTTTCCGCTGGTCGAAATGGTTACAGAGCACAGCCTGAAAATCCGCGTTATTACCACGCCGCGCGAATTCAGCTATGTCCCCGAAACAAAAGATGTCTATGTCGGGATTACTGCCGTCAATCCCGCACAACCCGCAAAGTTTATCCTGCTTCTGGCCGACGCGCTGCTGGAAGCCAAACTTGATATGGAAGGCTATTCACAGCCCGCCATTACTGAAACGCGCGAAAAATACGTCACGGAAACGGCAGAAAGAAAAGCCCGGAAAGTCGGGCATTTATGTGCCATCGCCTTTGACCTTGATCAAAAAGAGCAGTTTGCAGGTTACCGGTTTATTGACGAAATGCATAAACTGGGACATGATAAAGCTATGGATGTTTTCGTTTCGAGTCTTTAACGACTTGTTAACCGAATCAATCCTATAATGTGCTTACATAATCACATTATAATAAAAAGCCAACTGCCAAAGAGCAAAGGAGACGTACCATGAAATACTCACAATCGATCAAAGCGGTCGAAGACGTCATAAAACCTGCAATCATGCAAATTGCCGCAGATTATCACAATGATGTGCGCAAAGCTCTTGGTGTGGCTCCCTCCCTCTCGGGACCGAAAACCGTTCACGGCCTGACGCGTTAACAGGTTTTTAAGCACAGAGATAACAGATTTTTTGGAAGCCCGGTCATCTGACCGGGCTTTTCCTATGGCAACATCCTGATTTATCACGCAATACCAGATAGATAGGCGTTTATAAAATTTCTTAATCAATTGCACGCTCATTTAACGCTTCTTTAACTATATTATTCATATAATAGTATACATAAAGAAACAGAATCGAGATTGATTGATACGACAAACAATAATTTTTAAAAGTGACAAGCGGTGAAGGAGTAAAGCAAATGGGATACAAAGATCAACGCACAGAAGTGGAAAACGCTGTGAAACCGGGCATCGAGAAAAGCGCCGGCCAGCACCACGATAACGCGCAAGCCGCTCTGCGTATTACCGCAAACCATGAGTTCCGCCGCCAGCCCGGACACAAATTCAACAGCTGATTTTCGGGGCTCTAAGAAATTCCGGATGATCGGTCGCGCATATCGTCATGCGCGGCCTTCTTTTTTCTGAAGACTTAATCTTTGTGCCCGAACACAGAATCCGCCAGCGTCTTTGATGACTCTTTTTTCTGCATATCGGCCTCAGCACGCAGTATCTCGGCCTGAAGTTCCCCGATATATTCTTTCAACTCCCCTACCGACATTTTTTCCAGATTACGCGGGAACTCGCTTCCCTCTTTCTTGCGTGGCGCTTCGTCCAGATCAAAAACCATGTTTCTTTCTCCGCATGTGTCATGTAGTTTGAAACAATCGTAAAACAACAATGGCGGAATTGCAAAATGGTTTCTGAAAACGGACAAGTCATGCAGGCAGTAGAATTCCTTAACCCGGGAGAAAATGCGGAACCCCGCGTCACACAGCAGAAAATTCCCGCATTGCAGGAGGGCGAAGTCTTAATACGCGTATATGCGGCCGGTATCAACCGCCCCGATCTGGCCCAGATGGCGGGGCGCTACCCGCCGCCGCCGGGCGCAAGCACTATTCCCGGACTGGAAGTTGCGGGTAAAATCGTTGCCGTCAAAGGGGAAACGGCGGGTTTGTCCAAGGGGGATAAAGTCTGCGCCCTCGTCTCGGGCGGCGGCTATGCGGAATATTGCAGCGCCCCTGCCCCGCAATGCCTGCCATTGCCGGAGGGGTATGATTTCATCCGCGCGGCAGCACTGCCGGAAAATTTCTTCACCGTCTGGGTCAATCTGTTTGAACACGGACGGCTGCAAAAAGGCGAGAAACTGCTGGTACATGGCGGATCATCCGGTATCGGTACGGCCGCCGTACAAATCGCCTCTGCCCTTGGTATCGATGTTGCCGTCACGGCGGGAAGTGATGAAAAATGCGCTGCCTGTCTGGAACTTGGTGCCACGACTGCCGTCAATTACAAAACAGATGATTTCGTCGACATATTGGGAGAGAACAGCACCGATGTGGTGCTGGACATGGTCGGCGGCGATTATCTGCCGCGCAATATGCAAGTCCTGCGCGACCGCGGCCGTCATGTCAGCATTGCCGGTCTGCGCGGCTGGACTACGGAGATCTCCATTTTTGATATCATGCGCAAACGTCTGGTTCTGACCGGATCAACGCTGCGTCCGCGCAGCATTGCCGAAAAAAGCACCATTGCCAAAGCATTGCACGAAACCGTCTGGCCTCTGCTTGCCGCCGGAAAAATTGCGCCCGTTATCCATGAAGTTTACCCGCTGGAAGATGTCGCTACCGCCCTCTCCTTACTGGAAAGCAGCGCACATATCGGCAAAATCATTTTAAAAATAGACGCTTAGCTGTAATTTATTGCTCCGCAGCATAAAACTGTGCTAAACTGGGTTTTCAGGTTCGGGAAGGCATGCTGACCTGAAAAGAAAACGGTTGGTATGTTTTAGTCATTTTTGTAGAACGGCTTAGGGGACAAGGCCATGGCGGATATGCTTGCACAAGACAATTCCCAGCAACCTCCCAATCCACAAACGGCGGAAGCATGGTGGCGCACGCAAAGTGCGACAATGGCGCTTTTGAAACACGCCTATAAGAAAATCGGCGATGCCGAGGCCGAGCTGGCACGCCGTGAAGAGCGCATCCAGACACTGGAAAAAATGGCGCTGACCGATGAAATGACGGGGCTTTACAACCGGCGCGGCTTTATGAGCGAGTTTGACCGCGATATGAACCGTATGAAACGTCAAAATGAGCAAGGCGGGTTGTTCGTCCTGTTCGACCTCAATAAATTCAAATATATCAACGACACACACGGGCATATCGCAGGTGATAAATGTCTGCAGCTGGTTGGACGGACATTGCTGAAACTGATCCGGAACACTGATATGGCCGCACGTTTCGGCGGTGATGAATTCGCCCTGTTCCTGTCCAGCACCACACCGGAACACGGTGCAGACAAAGCCGTTTTTGTCCGTGAAACGCTTTGTTCTCTCGTGCAGCCGTGGAAAAATACGGATATCCCCATCAAAACCGGTATGGGTACCGCCTATTGCGCCATCGGAACACCTTTCGAACAGGTGTATGAGGCCGCAGATAAAGCACTCTACGCCGATAAAACCTGCGCATAATCCCTCCCTTTTTTTTTAAAAATTTTCCCAAATCGTTCAAAACGGTTTTACTGCCCGTCCCCACAGCTATTTATTTTATATATCGAATTGACATATTACATAATTTATTGTAATATCCTTCAGTTACAAAATACGAATTTGCGGCGAGTCTTGCGGGTTTTCTTTCCCGCAACTTCATGCGGCTTTTAAAGGGTGATAAAATGGGTATCAAAAAAATTGTCGCGAAACCGGCACTTGGTTTTCACAAATTCTGGAATGATGGCATCCGCGTAACAGATGGCTTCGGCCCCGTCGTGCTGTCTGTCGTATTTGGCGTAGCAGCAGGGTTATCATCCGGCCCCGTGCAGGATGCGCTCCGTCCTGTCGAAAACACACCTCTCGCAGGGCAAGAGCAAGCTCTGCAGCAATATGACGCGGTTCTGACAACACTTGCGGAACAGCATAAAACTCTGACAGGCCGCACACAGCTGACACAGCCCGGGGCATTATCCGAATTACTGGGCGAAGCTGCCGCCACCGAACAAACGGCCGATATGGATAATGTACGCAAAAGCTACGACAGCCAGTTGGAGAAATTCGTGACGGCCGTTGCCGTTGATGAACGCCTGAACGAGGCCGATATTCAGAATTTACTCACCCGTTTTGAAAGCGAACACGGCAAAATTACAGATGTCACCGGCTTTGAAGCGCCTGACTATGACGATATCAGCGAATCCCGCGCCGCCACTATCAGTATCCAAAATGAAAAAGAACGCGCCATCGCGGTCTTTGGTAAAAGCAATGATACCAATAGCAGCCTTGCAGGCGATCTCGGCAGTGGTATCGGTGCGCTTTTACTGCCTTGGCTTTTATATATGGGGATCGGTGCAGGCCGCCGCCGTCTGGAAAGCTGGGAGCAAGGAAAATCCGCACCGCGAAAAAGCGGTTTTAATCATTAATCACGCAAGACATGCGGTAAGGACATTCTGACGATGAGCATAAAACAAAAATTTGCAAAAACCCTCAAAGGCTATTCATCAGGCTTTGGAGAAGTTGTCGGGGAAGGCCCGGAATTATTGCTGATGATGGGTATTTTCACCGGCATCATCGGCGTCGGTATCGGCGGCTTTGGCGCAGGCGGTGTCATGGATGCCATGGACAGGATGGATAACACGCCGCAGATCGGTCAGGAAATTTCCATCCAGCAGCATCAAGAAGCATTGGCCAATCTGGCGGAACAGCGCGCCACACTTGACAAAATGGGCGGTTATACCCCCGCCGGTGTCAGCGCTCTGCAAAATCTGATTGATATTCCCGAAGACGCGCAGCAAAACCGCGCGGCAATGGAGCTGCAAAACCAAATTTACCACTCTTTGCTAAATGATTTTGTCACCTCCGTTCATCTCGATACGCGTTTGAATGAAGCGGATGTCAAAAGCCTGACCGAACAATTTGAGGCAACCCACGGGCAGGTCGAAGACGTCACACCCTTTGATAACGGTATTGATTATGCGGATATCATGGAATCACGCGCACGCGCCGATGGCGGCACCTACGACACGGAATTTGACAAAGCGAAAGGTATTAACAATATGGCTGACGGTTTCAGCTGGAATAATTTCAGCACAGGCGGCGCCTTGGGGCTGTTCCTTTTCCCGTGGCTGCTCGCCATTGCCGGCGGACTTGCCCATAAACCGCTCGACCGCTGGTCACGGGAACAGCCCGCGAAAAAAGGCTTTAACCATTAACTGTAGATAAAGCAGGAGTAACCCGCATGGGTCTTAAAAAATCATTCGCAACAAAAGCCAACAGCTATCAGCGTGAAATGAAGGACGCTCTCTCTGAAGTAGGACCGCTTGTCCTTCTTCCCGCTGCCATCATCGGAGCGGCTATCGGTTTTGGCGGTTTGATGGCAACGGATGCGTTCAAACCCGTGAATGATCAACCGCATCTGGGGCAGGAAATTGCCATCCAGCAGCATCAGGCAGCCCTAACGGAGTTGGCGCAACAGCATAAAGCACTGCAAGAGGCACAAAGCGCCGCCCATTTTACGCCGCAATCACTGGGAACGATCATCGACCTATCGGAAGAGGACCAAAGCAATAAAGGCACAGCCATCGAAACCGAGAGCCATTACAAGACACTTCTTGATGCTTTCGTCACATCCGTGCATGTTGACAAACGCCTGAACGAGGCCGATGCACAAAGCTTGTTACAAGCTTTTGAAACCGAACATGGCGATATTGAAGATGTCACATCTTTCCAAAACGGGCTGGATTATAACGATCTGGATGAAGCCCGCGCACGGGTCGGTGACCGCGCAAATGGTGAAAGCGAACAAGCATTTGCGCAAAGCATCAACAAATATGCCGATAAAGCCAATGATTGGAATACATTCTTTGCGGTCGGCGGCACAACAACCGCCCTTCCGTTTCTGGTCTCCATCCTGTTTGCGATGATGGGGGGCACGCTGCGCCGCTGGGAACGTGATGTGCCGAAACCGAAAAACAGCGGTAAATTCAATCACTAAAAGGTTAAAGACAATGGGTTTAAAAAAGAGTTTTGCCAAAAAGGCGTTAAATTACAATCGGACTCTTGCGCGTGAAATTCACGATACGCCGCTGCCGCTTGTCGTCTTTGGCATCGCCGGACTTGCCGTTGCTTTTGGCGGCGGTTGGGCAACAGATGCCTATAAATCACTTGAAGATCAACCGCAAATAGGACAGGAAGCCTCAATCCAGCAGCATCAGGCCGCACTGACACAGCTGCAGGAACAGCGCGATGCCCTGATCTCCGCGCAAGGCAATGAACGTTTTACGCCCGGCTTGCTGACATCCATTATTGAAACCAC
>SBHI01000066.1 GCA_006226225.1 Alphaproteobacteria bacterium | reverse complement strand
ACGGACTTCATCTTCCTGCTTAACCTGATGTATTTCCTGTGGCTGATTGCCCAGAAAACGATTCTGCCGTTCAAGCTGCCGAAATCCGCGGGAATAAAAGATCCCAACAACCTGCGTCCCGATGGTAAATACGGCCCGTCTGACGGCATTCTTTACATCGGCAACGAAATGGAAACAGGGGAAGAGGTCTGGTTTACAAACTCCGATGCACGGACGCATATTCTCTATCTTGGTACGACAGGTTCCGGTAAAACGGAGGGGCTGAAAGCCCTGTCCACCAATGCCCTCTGTTGGGGATCGGGCTTCATCTATGTCGATGGTAAAGCCGATACCGATTTGTGGAGTAGTATTTCCGCAATGGCACGCCGATTCGGGCGCGATGACGACCTTCTGGTCATGAACTATATGACGGGTAATGCCGGCGGCCGTGTTGCCTCCAATACGCTGAACCCGTTTTCCAGCGGCTCTGCTTCCTATCTGACCAACATGCTGGTCAGTCTGATGCCTGATGCCGAAGGCGACAACGCCATGTGGAAAGAACGTGCGGTCGCGCTCGCCTCGTCTCTGATGCCTTGTCTGGTCTGGAGACGTGAAAATTTGAATATCCCGCTGAATGTCAGCGTTATCCGGAAACATCTGGAATTCGGCGAGGTCATCCGCTTGTCACGCGACCAGGCCGTTCCCGAAAATCTGCGTATTGCGATTGTCGGTTATCTGGCCGAGCTTCCCGGTTATGTCGATGATGCCTTTGATGACGAAGGGAAAGAAAAACCGATGCCGCCCGATGCGCCGATGGTCGACACCTCCGTTCCGCGCCAGCAGCATGGTTACCTGTCAATGCAGTTCACCCGCTCCCTGCAGTCGCTGGGGGATGATTACGCCTATATTTTCGATACGCAGGCCGCCGATGTCGATATGATGGACTGCGTTCTGAACCGCCGCATTCTGATTACCCTGATTCCGGCACTGGAAAAATCCAGTGACGAGACGGCCAACCTTGGTAAAATTATCGCCTCCACCCTAAAGGGGATGATGGGTGCAACGCTGGGTTCGACGGTGGAGGGTTCTTCCGAAACCGCGATTGAAAACAAACCGACGCGTTCGGAAACACCCTTCATGGCTATCTTTGATGAGGTTGGTTACTATACCGCCGCCGGTATGGCGGTGATGGCCGCCCAGGCCCGTTCACTCGGTTTCTGTCTTGTTTACGCGGCACAGGATTTGCCCGCACTGGAAAAACGCGTCAAAGAGGAAGCACGTTCCATCACAGCCAACTGTAACATCAAGCTGTTCGGTAAGCTGGAGGATCCGACACAAACCAAAGACTTCTTCGAAAAGACCGTCGGTTCAGCCTATGTGGCGGAGGTGTCCTCCTTTACCCGTGATGCCGGATCACTTAGTGGCTCTTATAACGACACCAACCAAGCCAGTATCCATGCGCGCGCACGTGCCGATTACGATGAGCTGCGCGCCTTCCGTGAAGGCCGTGCCGTTTGCGCCTTTGGTGAGCGCGTTGCCGAATTGCAAGTCTATTACGCCAATCCCGGCATGGCAAAAGCCATGCGCGTACAACGTTTCCTGCCGATCATCCCGCCGGGTGAAGATGTTATGGAGGGCATGCGCCGCGTTAGCGATATCCTGAAACGTATGCGTAGCAAGCGTTGGGACCCCGAGGCACAACAGCCCGTCACCGACACATATGAAGATATTGCCGCCATTGCCTCCGGCTTTGCACTTGGCAAACAAAATAACGAAGATTCCGTTGTTTCCGCAACCATGGCCGTTGCCGCCCTTGCAGAACACCATAATCTGATCTCTGTCGAGATGGTTCAGGCCGAACGTGCCGACAAGCAGGAAAACGACCAGATTACCGAGGAAATTTCTGTCATGACCAACGGCAACGCGCCGCTGGCATGGAATGACATTATCGGTGGTGAAGATGCCGGAAAGCTTGAAGATCAGATGGTACAGGATCTTGCCGCTGACCTGGGTGAGGAAGCCGCACCGAAGAAACAGGCCAGCAGCGCCGCAAACACCGCTGCAGATGATCCGATGTATGCCGTACAGCAATCTTCTTCTGCGCCGCCGCCTTCCGCGCCGCCGTCACCTTTGCCGCCGGAAACATCCGCGGAAGAAGAAGCGCAGCAAAGTATGAAACCGCTGACATGGATGGATGTTATCGGCGGCGATGCCGAAACCGTGCCGTCCACGCCGCCGCCGATTCCGCCAGCAGCAGATTCGCGCCTTCTCAAAACAACACCACCGCCCCCACCGCCGCAACCGGCACCGGAAAAAGCGCCGGAGGAAATGGTGCAAGATATTCCTGCCGAAGCCGCCGATCTGCCCGTCATGTCATGGGCGGATATTATCGGTCAAAGTGCAGACGCAGCCATACCGACACCGCCGCCCGCCCAGGAGCCCGCAACAGCGCCGCAACAACCCGCGCCGCCGCCTGAAACGGCCGCCGCACCGGAAGAAGAGGAAGAGAAAACACTGTCATGGGCGGATATTATCGGTACGGATGACGAGAACAGCACGACGGAAGATGACAGCGGCCGCGTCTTCTCGGATAAGGCGGGATAAGGCTTAAAGATTGACAAAGCCGTTAAAACGGCCCAAAAATAACACGGAAGGCGTGGGAATCGGGCGCCGGATAAGATTTTTAGAGTGGTGGCATAAATTTTAAGGAGAAACAAAATGCGCCTGACAGTAGAAGGTAAACAATTGGATGTCGGTGATGCCCTGCGCGAACATGTGCGGTCAAACCTTGTCGAAACTGCGGAAAAATACTTCCCGAACCCGATTGAGGCGACTGTTGTCTTTTCGAAAGAGGGTGGACATCTTTTCAAAGCGGATATTTCCATCCATGTCGGCAAAGGCATTATTCTGCAGGCACAGCATGCGGCCTCCGATCCGTATCCCGCTTTTGATACGGCCTCCGACCGTCTGGCAAAACGCCTGCGCCGTTACAAGAACAAGCTGAAGGATCACCATAAAGAGCTTCCCGAAGCTGCCAATACCGATGCCGCTTACTACACAATCAGCGGCGGACTGGATGATGCCGACGAAGTGCAGGGTGATGAGCCCGCCGTCATCGCCGAAATGGCGACGAGCATCCAGACCATGAGCGTCAGCGATGCCGTTATGCGTCTTGATTTGTCTGATGATGCGGCGCTGCTGTTCCGTCATCCGACAACGAAACGCCTGAACATGGTCTATCGCCGCAAAGATGGCAATATCGGCTGGGTCGACCCCAAAGACGCATAAGCGCCCGAGGCCATAAAGTTTAAAAGCCCGTCTGATTTTTCAGCGGGCTTTTTTCTATCTTAGCACAAAGAAAGTAATTTAAAGCCCGAAGCGGCGGTTGCTGAAAGAAGAGGAGGGTTTATCATCACCGCCATTATCCTGACCGGGCAGGCTGTCGTCTTCGATATGACGCGGGCGCGGGCCGTGCGGTGTCGGCGGATGTGCGCCTTTCCAATCTTCATTTTTACGGGCGTTTTTGTCGAAATCACGTGCCAGTTTTTTTTTGCCGTCAAACTGCTTCAGGAAGGTCTCGCATTTTGCGAGCCAATCAGTGCGGATATCGTCCGTTTCCATCCAGATTTCATGACGCGCATCCGGAAAGCTGACTTGCGTGCAGCGCGGCAGCATTTTTGCAGCACGATCCTGGGGCGGTACGTCAACGGTTTCATCCTGTCCGGCACTGGCCAGCAGAATCGGCGTATCAATTGACCGCAGATAGGATTCATCATTCAGAATATCCATGGATTTGAAGGCTTCATGCACCCAGCGGTAGGTCGGATCACCTGTCTGCAAATGCGGGTTGTTCTTCATGATCCCCTGACCCAGATCATGGCGTGTTTCGTCATGGGTCAATTTATTATCGGCAAAGGCGGTTTCCTGCCAGTCCTTACCGCCGGGGATATATTTTTCGCCCTTGCCGCTGGAAACAGCATGTTTCGCCAGCGTGCGGGCAATATGTTTCGGCAACGCGCCGGTTTTGATATCCAGCATCGGCGCTGTCAGCATGGCACCATCGACCATTCCGGGATGTTCTTTCAAATAACGCAGGGAAAGATGCGCCCCCATCGAATGGGCGGCCAGCAACAGCGGCTTTTCTTTCTCGGGCTTTATGATTTTGCTGATGAAATGGTCGAGATCACGCACCTGCGCATCAAAACCCTCGCTATGCGATTTTTGCGGGTCATTCGCCAGATAGTGGTCGGAACCACCCTGCCCGCGCCAATCCATCACATAGACGGCATAACCGCGGTCGACAAAATCCCGTACTGTTTCGTGATATTTTTCCGCCGTTTCGCGAAAGCCCGGCAGAATGGCAACCGTGCCTTTGATATCTTTTTTATTTTTCGGGGAAACATGGCCATAGCGGACAGACGCACCGTCCTCATTTTTAAAGGTGCTCCATTGAAAACCGTCCGGTTCTTTCCAACGCTGACTCAACGGCTTGTGTCTCCGTCTTTCCTGTATAACGAGATATAGTATCTCATAACGATTCCGCCCTGCAAAGGACAAAAACTGATTTTTACCCGGTTTTTGTTTTCTTTTTGTTTTCTTTGCTGAAAATCATATTTTATGGGAATAATTCTTCCCATAAACCTATAATATTATTATTTTTTTGGGGAATTTTGTTTTGGACGCCGCTGTTTGACGGCAGGAGATGCCGGTTTATTGTCATTATTCGGCACGGTTTTTCTTTGTTTTTCAATATCTTCAATAAAAGAATCAATACGTGCAAACCACTGGTTGCGAATCTTTTGCCGTTCCGTCCACAGCCCGTGATACCCGTCCTTGATCTCGATCAACTCGCCTTTTGGCAGTAAATCCGCAGCGCGGCGGATCGCGTCATTATTCACCAGCTTGTCTTTTTCACAAATCGCCATCAGCACAGGCGTATCGATGGATTTTAAAACCTTCTCGCTGCGCATCGTATCGGCGCGACGGGTCATATTGCGGATCCACAGAAAAGTCGGATCACCCAACTTCAAACCCGGATTAAGGTCGGAAAAATACTGGTGCAGACGCATCCGCACCGGTTCATCACCTTTTAGAACCTCGCGTTCTTTTTTAATGCGACGCACGATATTCTTGCGGGTCATACGTTTATGGCCCATACCCAGCTTGCAAGCGGCCTCCATAAAAACGCGCGACAGAAAACCTTTTACCGGCGGCATTTTTACCGTATCAACAAAAGGTGTCGCCAGCATGGCGCCGTCAAAATCGCCGGGATGTTCACGCAAATAATGCAGTGCCATTTGCCCGCCCATCGAGTGACTGGCCAGCAACACAGGTTTATCTTTGTCAGGTTTCACAATCTCATGCAGAAATTTATGCAGATCACGAATATTGTGGTACGGCCCTTCAGGGCTGGGAATACGCGGATTATCGTAATAGCGCTCCGAGCCCCCCTGACCCTGCCAATCCATCATATGAACCGTAAAGCCGCGATCAAGAAAGTCCTGAATGCTTTCGAAATAGGTTTCCGTGAAGTCGGCATAACCTGTCGTCAACACCACCGTACCACGGCTTTCATCTTGCGGTTTTGCCGTACCGTAGCGGATTTGTTTTCCGTCTTCATTGGTAAAATATTTCGGGAAGTCGAAATCATCCGGCTTCAAAAAACGTTTCGGAAGAGTCATATGCGCTGTGCCGCCCGTCTCTCTCTGTTTCAATAACGGCTTGCACTTTACCATTATTCAATGCTAAAAGCCATGCCTTGGCGGCACAAAATCCCGAAAGGACAATTTCACAATGAAAAACTGGCAACAAGTTTTTGAAGACTGGTGGCATAAGAACAGCAGCGATGACGCGTCACATGATCTCGGCCATTTCCGCCGTGTTTATAAAATCGCGCTGCATATCGCCGCACAGGAACCCGAAGAGAGTGACCCTTTGGTGTTGATGGCCGCCGCCTATTTTCATGATGTCGTCAATCCGCCGAAGAATAGCGACCTGCGCAGCAAAGCGTCCACACTTTCCGCTGAAAAAGCGGCTGAAATTCTGACTGATATAGATTTCCCGCAGGAGAAAATTTCCGGCGTTCAACACGCCATTGCCGCGCACAGCTTTTCCGCAGCTATCCCCGCGGAAACGATTGAGGCAAAAATCATTCAGGATGCCGACCGCATGGAATCACTGGGCGCGATGGGCGCTGCCCGCACCATGTATGTTTCGGGGCGGCTGGGTCGTTCACTGTTCCATGCTGATGACCCGCTGGCAGAAAACGGGCGTGCACTTGACGATAAGGAATATGGGCTGGATCATTTTGCACTGAAACTGATGAAGCTGCCCGCCATGATGCAGACAGAATCAGGCCGTAAACTTGCCGCTGCACGTGCGGCCTATCTGGAAGATTTTCGCGCACAGCTCGCCAAAGAAATTAGTGCGGAGTTTTAATTAACCGGAAATCAACGTTGCCCATTCCTGTTCCGACAGAATACGCACGCCCAGCTCCTCGGCCTTTTTGCGTTTTGATCCTGCATCCGCGCCACAAATCACGTAATCGGTTTTTGCCGAAACACTGCCTGCCACTTTTGCGCCGAGGCTTTCCGCCTTTGCCTTAGCTTCACTGCGCCCCATCGTTTCAAGCTTACCGGTAAAAACAACGGTTTTCCCCGCCACAGGACTGGACATATCGGCATTGGAAACGTAATCCTCTACCGTCAACACGGCAGCAAGATCATCCAGAATGGCGCGCTGATGCGCATCGGCAAAAAACGCCAGAATATCTTCCGCCACCGCCGCGCCGATATCTTCGATATTCAGCAATGCGGCATAATCTTCCGATTCCCTGTCCTGCGCCTTTTCCATGGCTTCTATCCAGCTTTCCAGAGACGTATAGGCAATTGCCAGCCGTTTTGCCGTTGCCTGCCCGACCTGCCGAATTCCCAACGCATAGATAAAACGGTCGAGAGAGATAACCCGTTTCTGTTCAATCGCTGCGAACAGGTTCTTTACTGACAACGCGCCCCAGCCCTCACGGTTTTCCAAATCCATATCCGTGCGCTGCGGCAGGCGGAAAATATCGGCAGGGGTTTTAATAAAATCCTCATCCCAGAATTCCTGCACGATTTTTGCGCCCAGCCCGTCAATGTCAAAAGCGGCTTTTGACACGAAATGCTTTAACCGCTCCACCGCCTGCGCAGGACAGTAAAGCCCGCCCGTACAGCGCCGCGCCACCTCACCGTCTTTGCGCACAGCAGGGCTGCCGCATTCGGGACAGGTATCCGGGAAAGTAAATTCCTTTAAACCTTCTGTGCGTTTCGACAAATCAACCCGCACGACTTGCGGGATCACATCTCCCGCCCGCTGGATGATGACATGGTCGCCGGCGCGCACATCCTTGCGCTTGATTTCGTCTTCATTATGCAGTGTTGCGCGGGAGACGATCACGCCGCCGACATTAACGGGTGACAGCTCCGCCACAGGCGTCAGCGTTCCCGTCCGCCCGACTTGAATGCTGATCTTCTCCAGCACGGTTTCCGCCTGCTCTGCGGGAAATTTATGCGCCGTCGCCCAACGCGGCGCGCGGCTGACAAATCCCAGACGTTCTTGTAGGTCAAGACGGTTTACCTTATAGACAATACCGTCAATATCGTAAGGGAGTTCACCCCGCAGGCTTTGTGTTTCTTCATAGTAACCCAGAATATCTTCCAGAGAGTTACAAAGCCGCGCATTCTCGGTGACAGGGAATCCCCATGACGCCAGTTTTTTCGCCACGCCCTCTTGCGTATCCGCAATCGGCGCACTGCAATAGCCCAGCGCATAGGTGAAAATCTTCAGCGGACGTTTTGCCGTGACTGCAACATCCAGCTGCCGCAATGACCCCGCCGCCGCGTTGCGTGGATTAGCAAAAATCTTACCGCGCTCCGCCGCCTGCGCTTCGTTGAGTTTTAAGAAGTCATCTTTGCGGATATAGATTTCACCGCGAATTTCGATTTTTTGCGGCGCATCCGCAGGCAGTTCCTGCGGGATATTTTTCAGAGTTTTAACATTGGCGGTAATATCTTCACCGGTTTCGCCGTCACCACGCGTTGCCGCCGTCACAAGTTTACCATCTTCATAAAGAAGCGAGCAGGACAAGCCGTCAATTTTCGGTTCGGCAAAAACAGCAACCTGTTCCCCCTCCGGCAGATTCAAAAAACGTCTGACCCGCGCCAAAAAATCCGTGACCTCTTCATCTGAAAACACATTGGAAAGCGACAGCATCCCCGCCAGATGTTTTACTTTCGAGAAACCGCTCGAATCGGTCAGCGCACCGACTTTCTGCGTCGGGCTGCCTTCCTTAATCAGTTCGGGAAATTCCGCCTCGAGCATTTGCAATTCGCGGAACAGCGCATCATAGGCTGCATCGGAAATTTCCGGTGCGTCTTTGCCATGATAAAGGAGATTGTGTTTGTCGATTTCTGCGGATAGAGCGGCAATTTTTTCCGCGGCTTCTTCCGCCGTGATGTCGCGGGTCTTTTCGGGCATCATGCAGCAAGGCTCCCGATCAGTTTAGCAGCGGCGGCACGCGCTTCCTCGGTAATATCCTGCCCCGACAGCATACGGGCGATTTCCTCGCGGCGCTGTTCCGTCCCGTCCAGAATTTTCACTTCCGTCACGGTTTTTTCATCCTGCGTTTTGGAAATCACCCAATGCGCATCCGCTTTCGCAGCGACCTGCGGGCTGTGCGTGACCACCAGCACCTGATGATGTTTACTCAAACGTTTCAGATGTGCGCCAACCGCATCCGCAACCGCACCGCCGATGCCGCTGTCAATTTCATCAAATATCAGACAGGGAATACGGCTTTTGCCCGCCATCACAACCTTAAAGGCCAGCATCAACCGTGACAGTTCTCCGCCCGATGCGACTTTCTGCAAGGGCTCGGGCTGCTGCCCCGGATTGGTTGCAACAAGGAAACGCACGCGATCCATCCCTTCCGCGCCCCATTCTGCCGCATCTTCCAGCGCCGCCGCCTCGGCAACGAATTTTACCTTTTCCAGTTTCAGCAAAGGCAGCTCCGCCAGCAATTCTTTTTCCAGCCGCGCCGCCGTATCCGTCCGCGCTTCCGACAGTTTTTTCGCCGCTGCGGCATAAATATCCCGCGCCGCTTTTTCCTCTTTTTCCAGCCGCGCCAATGCCTCGTCTTCATGTTCAATTAAATCAAGCTGCGCGGCAATTTCCTCAAGCTTCTGCGGTAGGTCAGAGATTGTACAGCTGTGTTTCCGTGCGCAGTCGCGCAGGGCAAACAACCGTTCCTCAATCATATCCAGTGACATATCTTCATCATCGAAACCACTGTCCAGCGTTTCCAGCTGTCCCAGCGCTTCGGAAATTTCCGCCGCCGCGCGTTCCAGCGCCCCTGCCGCATTAACAATTCCGTCATGGGAGACATCACCAACGCGATCCAGCGCGGTTTGCGCCCGCGCTACCAGATCCTCCGCACCATCTTCCTCCGCCAGAATCTGGCGGCATTGTGTAAAGGCTTCAGACAGTTTTTCCCGGTTTGCTAGCAGGCTGCGTTTTTCCATCAGCCTCTCTTCCTCCTCCGCTTCGGGAGAAAGCTTCTCCAACTCGTCCAGCAGATGCTGCAAGTAATCCTGTTCTTCTTTGCTTTTGGCCAGCCCCGCACGTGCCGTTCTTAGTTTTTCACCAGCCGTTTGCCAGTCATCCCATGTCCTCGCTGTTTCTTTCAAAAACGCTTCATGCCCGCCAAAACGGTCAAGGACGCGGCGGTGGGTTTTCACATGCAGCAAACCATGGGTTTCAAACTGTCCGTGAACTTCAACAAGACGCGAGCCCGCTTCTTTCAGAAGGCCGATACTGACAGGACGGTCATTGATAAAGGCTTTACTGCGCCCATCTGCCGTTAAGCTGCGGCGTAGGATAATCTCTTCCCCCGCTTCCAGCGCGATATCCTGTTTTTCAAAGAAACGGAAAATATGCGCATCTTTATCAGTCAGTGCGAAAGAGGCCGTGACTTCTGCCTTATCTTCGCCTGCGCGAACAAGTCCTGTTTCCGCGCGCATCCCAAGTGCCAGCCCAAGTGCATCCAGCAGGATAGATTTTCCCGCGCCGGTTTCGCCGGTCAGGGCAATCAACCCTGCGCCGCAATCGAGATCCAGCGCCTCGATTAAGACAATATTGCGAATGCTTAAATATGTCAGCATGACTTTTTACCGGTCAGAAATTTCTTTCGTTAAAAAATTCTTCCAAGCGTGCGGTCGTAGAATGTCGGTTCCACTTCCAGTTCTTCACCGGGGATTTCACCTTTCAACAACCGGTAACTGTCGCGGTACCAGATACTGTCAGGGAAGTTATGGCCTAAAACCGCAGCGGATTTTCTGGCCTCAGATGGAATGCCTATCGCAAGATAGGTTTCGACCAAGCGGTGTAACGCCTCCGGCACATGTGTCGTGGTTTGAAAGTCATCAACAACGCGCTGAAAACGTGTGACAGCCGCGTGATATTGCTGGGCACGCAGATAGAAACGCCCGATTTCCATTTCTTTTCCGGCAAGGTGGTCCAGCGTCAGATCCATCTTTAACTGCGCATCCCGCGCATAGATACTGCTGGCATAGCGGTCAACAACGCTTTGCAAATTTTCCAGCGCCAGCACTGTCATTTTCTGGTCACGGCGCACATCGGAAATCTGCTCGTAATAACACAGAGCCCGCAGGTAATAAGCATAGGCGATATTTTTATCACCCGGGTGCAGTTCGATGAAACGATCCAGCGCCAGCACAGATTCATCATATTTCAAATCGCGGTAATGGGCATAGGCCGCCATCAGCTGCGCCCGCGTTGCCCATTGCGAATAGGGGTATTGCCGTTCAACCTCGTCAAACTCCGCAGCGGCGGCCTGATAGCTGCCCTTATCCAGCAGCTTGGCTGCCTCGCGGTAAAGTTTCTCCACGGGGGTCGGCTGTTCCGGTTTTTCTGCCTTCGGCGCTGCAGGTGCAGCAATGCGGCCATCCGGTGTGACTTTGACTTCTTCCACCTTATTCTTGCCCGCGCAACCCGCAGGCAGCAGCAGTACAAAAGCCAGCGCAATGTAAAGACAGGTTAAAATTCCGCGCTTCATACCGCTCATCCCGTTCTTGTCCTTGAAAGATAATTTGTCTTTTACCTTATAGCATGTTTTCCGCGGCGAAAACAAGAATCGCCCGCGGTTTTACAAGGGAGGATTTACACGAATTTTCGTTGACGGGGGATAAAGTTGTCGCAATAATATTTTACAGGACACACAGGAAACGAAACAAAGTTTTAACATATGCCGCGCAAGCGCAAGAACCTATCGAAAAGCACGTCCCTGCGCTTTGATTTCCACAAAGCCGCAGCGAAGGCAGTCCAAGACCATCCTGATCTTGAAAAAGACACCATTTTCATCAATGCAAAAACAGGTAAGCAATTGGCACACCCTGATGTGCTGGAACAGCTTTACGATGATGACGACGCACTGGAAGAGGTAAAAGATACGGTGCGCGAGGCAAAAAAAGGTAAAACCTCCTTCTTTCAGCCCGTCGATACAGAAAACAAAAAACTGCGCACTGTTGTATTTCATAGTGACCGCCACCGCCTGTACGACCCGAAAGATCGTGATGTTGATGATGCCGCCACCTTCGACCATGAAACAGGGCATGCGCTTGTACCCACAGCCCATGGCACATTAGGCGAAAATACCGCTGATGCCTATGCACTGCTGAAACATTTACAGCGCCGCAAAGGTGATGCAGGTGATATTGATTATTGTGGCTGGAAGCGAGCGGCGATTGCCGTTTTCAGCGGCACAAGCTCGCATGTCACAGGCTTTACCGTTGATAAAATTCTGCTGGATAATGACAGTGCCGATTTCCTGTCGCTTTCGCCAAAGGAAACCGTTGCTTTGGCGAAAAAATACGCTAAAACCCATACCCGCAATGCGAAAGATTTAAAACACCTGCGCGACGCTTTCAAACCTCTGAAAGGTAAAAAGCCGACTGCCGCCAGTTTCCGCAAAATTGCCGAGATCACCCTGAAGGCCAAAACAGATAGTGATGTGTTTTATGTCGGCGCGCGAATTTTGATGACACCGCTATCGCAAAGCAGCGTCATGCTGGATGGTGAGAAAATTACACTAAAAGGCAAAGAATGGGATAAAGTTCGCAGCGCGCTAGAGGAAAAAATCACCGCGCTGCCGAAAAACCACCCGCTGCACAAAACCGCCATACCACGCCACGTATCACAGCGACGCACACCCTAAAAGAAACTATAGGGGTCAATATCTACCTTCAGCTTGACGGCGGAAGGGATTTTGACACATGCCAGCCATTCGGAAATCAGTTTTTGCAGATTGGTATTGCGCGGTGCCTTCACCAAAAAACGGCGACGGTGCTGGCCGCGTATCATCGCAAGCGGTGCGGGAGCGGGGCCCAACACAAAAACATCTTCGTAACGCGGCGCGGCACGCGCCAAATCCCGGCAGAAACCATCCAACACCGCTTCGCTTTTCCCTGCGATAATCAGCCCTGCCAGCCGTCCGAAAGGGGGCATTTTGCTGCGCTCCCGCATCGCTATTTCCGCAGCAAAAAATGCGTCACGCGTCCCTGCCAGCAGGGCTGTCATCACCGGATTTTCAGGCTGGTAGCTTTGTAAATAGACATGGCCAGGTTTTTCCGCACGGCCTGCACGGCCCGCAACCTGATGCAGTAATTGATAGGTGCGCTCCGCCGCGCGCAGATCGCCACCTTCCAGCCCAAGATCGGCATCAACCACACCAAC
>SBHI01000211.1 GCA_006226225.1 Alphaproteobacteria bacterium | reverse complement strand
CGCGTAACGCAGACGGCCTTAAAAAGCGAATTTCTTTATCTTAACTTTGACACTGACTGGCGCACGGATTTTTCCATCGGCATCCGCCGTGCCAATTTGCCCCTGTTCCGTAAGGCGGGATTATCGCCGCAAGACTGGAGCGGTAAGGAAATCGAAACACGCGGCTGGCTGATCAAACTGAACGGCCCCTTTATCATCGTCACCCATCCCGCGCAGATTCGCGTTCTTGATTGACATTTTCGCCCATATTTGCCATATTATTGACATTGTTTAACCTGCGAAATGCCGGAAATAAGGCCATTTATGGAACTTGATCAAGACCATTCCTATTTTGATACCGCATCAACGGGCAGCTGGGACAAGCTGCGCAACCTGATGCGCCGTGAAAAAATCGAGGTCAACACCACCGACCAGCACGGACGCACGGCATTGATTTTTGCCACGGCCGACGGCAATGAGGAAGTTGTGCAATGGCTGATTGCACAAAAAGCCGATGTGAACATGCAAAGCGTCACCGGCTGGGCTGCCCTGCATGATGCCGCCAATTACGGGCATTTGCGCATCATGAAAATGCTGATCGATGCCCATGCCGATATCAATATGAAGAATAATGATCAGGAAAGCCCGCTGATGCGTGCCGTGTTGAGTGGCCAAAGCGGTGCCGTACAAATGCTGGTGGAACACGGCGTAAAACTTGATGATGCTGATAACGAGATGCAATGGACGCCGCTGATGTCCGCCATCTATAAAAAAGATCTCGCCTGCGTCAAAATCCTGCTGGATGCCGGAGCAGATATCGACTTTACCAATAATCTGGAGCAAAACGCCGACAGCCTTGCCAAACGTGCAGGAGGTCAGGCTATCCAGCTGTTGGATCAGGCCCGGATCAAACGCGGCTGTGAAAAACGGGCGGCGCAGCAAGCCGCCAAGCGTACCCGTCAGACGGCCTTCCGCAATTACCTGAAGAGATAAAGCCTATTTCCCTGCCGCAATCACGAGTGCCTCGAAAATCTTTTGATGGCCGCGTTCTGCCGCCTTTGTGAAATATTCGGGATGCCATTGGATGCCGATGGCAAAAGCGTGATTTTCAAGTTCGATGGCTTGAATGCAGCCATCCGCAGAACGGGCGCTGACACGCACATCCGCCCCTGCCGTCACCAGTGCCTCGCGATGTGCGGTATTCACAGGCAGCGTTTCCGCGCCTGTGATACCGTAAAGGCGGCTGTCCTTTTCAATCGTGACATCATAGGCGTAATCCTCCGGCGGAACGACACCGGGGGCGTGATTGATCTCCGTCTTTAAATAGCTGTGAACATCCCCCGTCATTTTGCAGCCATGCATGCCGCCCAGCTGCTGCATACCCTGACAAATACCCAGAACGGGTTTTCCCGCATCCAGAAAGGCGCGCGTCAAAGCCAGTTCAAACACCACGCGCGGCGAAACATCATAAGGGCTGCCGCCCTTCCCGTCTTTTTGCTCTTCAGCGACATACCATTCCGCAGGCGAGGCGCATTCACCGCCGGGGGACAGAAAACCGTCGCAACGCGCTACGTAATCCGCAATCATATCTGTTTGATAAGGAATGCCGAAGCCGAGCCCGCCCGCCGCCGCAACCGCATCAAAATAATGTGTGCGCAGAGCATAATGCGGGCGTGTTGAAAAACTGCCGTCTTTTTGCCAGTCCAGTGTAATGCCGATCAGAGGTTTCATTTTTTTCTGCTTCCTGCTCTTTTCTTGATCATAGAATAAGATTATCCTAATTTCTATGGATACAGCGACCCCCACAGATAATTTCCGTCCTTTATTTCCCGCAATCGAGCCTTATGAAACAGGCATGATGCCCGTCGGCGATGTGCATATGCTGTATTGGGAACAATCGGGCAACCCGGCGGGCATTCCCGTCATTTGCCTGCACGGCGGGCCGGGCGGCGGCTGCAACCCCGATATGCGCCGTTTTTTCAACCCGCAGATATGCCGCATCATTCTTTTCGATCAGCGCGGAGCGGGAAAATCCACACCGATTGCCGAACTGCATGACAATACCACCGAACATCTTGTTGCCGATATCGAAGCCCTGCGCAATATGCTGGGGATCGAGAACTGGCATGTCTGGGGCGGATCATGGGGCAGCACGCTGGCCTTGCGCTATGCCCAGACACATCCCGAAGCCTGTCTGAGCCTGATACTGCGCGGCATTTTCATGATGCGGCAAAAGGAACTGGACTGGTTCTTGGACGGGATGAAAAAGATTTTTCCCGACGTCCATCACGCTTTTGTCAATTTTCTGCCTGAAACGGAGCGCGACGATATTCTGGAGAATTACTACAAACGTCTGACCGATCCTGACCCTGCCGTGCATATGCCTGCCGGCAAGCAATGGAGCAATTTCGAAACCGCATTCAGCCGTCTGCGCAGCAAAAAGCCCGACCCTGCGGCGGAGGAAAAGCCGGAACAGGATCTTGCGATCTCGCGCATCGAGGCACATTACTTCCGCAATAACCGTTTCACCCCTGATGACGTGATTTTGCAGAATCTGCCGAAAATCCATCACATTCCCTGCACCATCGTGCACGGGCGCTATGACATTATCTGCCCGTTTGAAACAGCCTGGGAGCTGCATATCAATTACCCCCAATCAAAGCTGTTTGCAATTGATACGGCAGGGCATTCTTCAATGGAATTGGGAATTGTCGACCGTTTGATCCGCGCGGCGGAAGATCATATCAAATAACGGATATCAGCGCACGAAACAGCTGGTCAAATGGAAAGAAGGTTTTCTCAGCGCCGGTTTCTTGATCAGCGTATCGAAATTACCTGATGCAAAGCTGTCGAATAACGGGCGATCCTGTTCCGGCACCAATTGCCCCGGCAATTTGCCGTAAGCGTCTTTCAACAGCGGCTGCGCACCGTGTTTCAGCAGGCAGCGGCACATACGGTAACAGCCGTCTTTTGCAGCCAAATGGAAAGGTGTCTGCTTGAGCAGCTTATCCGCAGCATTCACCTGCGCACCTTTTTTAATCAGCAATTCCGCCGTGGCAACGTTTTCCGCCTCATCCCCCATTGTGACCAGCACATGCAGCGGGGTCATGCCTGACGGCCCGGCAATCGTCGGATACGCACCGCAGGCCAGCAGCGTTTCCACGACCTCATAACGCGATACCGCCCAATGCAGCGGCGCATTACCCGCCCCGTCCAACACATTCGGGTTCGCGCCCTTTTTCACCAGCAATTTGATAATTTCCGATGTGCCGTAGACGGCGGCATAATGCAGCGGCGTCTGGCGTTCATACTGGCCGGGTTTGGCGATAAAATTCGGATTGGCATCCGCCGCCAGCAATGCCTGCACCGCGTGAATGCCTTTCGGGTAACGCACGGCAATATCCAGCGGCGTACCGACTTTATTGATGGCATGCACATCCGCGCCCTGCTGGATCAGCAATTTGATGATGTTCAGATTATTGCATTTATAATCGACGGCGTAATGCAGTGCGGTGGAATAGGTTTCATCCTTTTCATGCACATTAGCGCCGCTTTCCAGCAAGCTGTAGACCTGCTGAAAGTCATTTTCTTTTACGGCTTGGATCAATGCGCTTCCCGGCATATCGCCTCTGCTTTCTTATATCATCTTAAATTCAGGCGGCCTTGACCGCTTCCTTCCGGCTTGCACCGGAAATCCAGCCGCCGCCAAGCACGCGGGAGCCGTCATAACAAACACAAGCCTGCCCTGCCGCAATACCGAATTGCGGCTGGTCAAGTTCGACAAAATAGTTCTCCTCCGCATCTTTGTAAAGACGCGCGGAGGCCGGCTCTTGCGCCGAGCGTAATTTCACGCTGATATCCAGACCGTTTTCCAGCCCTGTCGTATCAATCAGCCAGTTTACCTCTTTGATCGACACGATATCCCGTGCCAGCGCGGCATAGGGGCCGACGATGACTTCATTGCGCTTGGCATTCAGCGCCACCACATAAACAGGCGCGTTATCTTCGATCACGCCGCCGCCGATACCGATGCCGCGGCGTTGGCCGATGGTGTAATTGACGATGCCCTGATGATCGCCCAGCACACGCCCGTCAATATGAACGATTTTTCCGGGCTGCACTGCCTCGGGACGCAGCTTGGTAACAATCTCCGCATAATTACCGTCCGGCACAAAGCAAATATCCTGACTGTCGGGCTTATCCGCCACAATCAGGCCGAGACGTTCGGCATGGGCGCGGGTTTCGTCCTTTGTCAGTTCCCCCAGCGGAAAGCGCAGAAAATCAAGCTGGTCTTGCGTCGTTGCAAACAGGAAATAGCTTTGATCTTTGCCGCCGTCATCGGCCGCATGCAGTTCCGCCTGCCCGTCCGCATTGACAACGCGGCGGATATAATGGCCCGTTGCCATGCAATCAGCATTCAGATCACGCGCCGTTGCCAGCAAATCGCGGAATTTGACGGTCTGGTTGCAGCGCACGCAAGGGATCGGCGTTTCACCACGCAGGTAACTGTCGGCGAAATCATCAACGACGCTTTGGCGGAATTTGTTTTCGTAGTTCAGAACGTAATGGTCAAAGCCGCAGGCCTCGGAGACGCGGCGCGCATCATAGATATCAATACCGGCGCAGCAGGCATTCTTTTTCTTCAGAACTTCACCGTGATCATAAAGCTGCAGTGTCACGCCGACGACATCATAGCCTTGCTCGTGCAGCAGCGCTGCCGTAACGGAGGAATCCACTCCTCCCGACATTGCCACGACCACGCGCGTTTCCGCCGGGCTTTTATCAAATCCTAAACTGTTTTTCATAGTAGTTACCATAAACTTTTTATTTTCAAATAGCAAGTATTTTTCATAGACAATCCCCTGTCGCAGCGGTATAGTTTTTATTCCATAACATATAGGAAAAGGCTTGCAATGATACCACCGTATGACACACCGCAGCATCAGCTGTTTTTCCATGCAGAAGACGGCGATTTTAATGCTTTAAAGCAGCTTATAAAGGGTGGCGGGCTGAATATCAACGGTCAAGATGATTACGGCTGGACAGCCCTGTCCCTCGCCGCCATGGGTGGCAAGACGGATTGCGTCAAACTCCTGTTGGAAAACGGTGCTGATCCTTCTCTTGCCTATGAGGCGAATGGCTGGACACCACTGATTTATGCAGCATACGCGAATGATAGTGAAGCCATGGCTGCACTAATAAAAAAAGGCGCAAATATCCACGCAACAGATACCGAAGAAGGCCGCAATGCACTGATGTGGTGTGCCTATTGGGGATTTCGTGACGGGATTGAAACATTGATGGCCGCCGGCGCGCACACCAATGATCGCGACAACCAAGGACAGAGCGCTGAAGATATAGCAGTAAAGTACAAACGAACCGAAATTCTCGACAGTCTGGAAAGTCATGTCGAGCGCAAAAACAAACAATCCCGTAATCTCCGCTGCTATTTGAAAAACAAACACTTTAAACGGTAAAATAAAGGGTAATAAAATGAGCAAAGAAAAAACTTTAAAACAGCATATTAACGAGCTGGCAAATAAAGAGAAAAAAGAAAACCAGCAGCCACAAGATGGCGACAAAAACGCCGACGGGCGGGTTTATAGCAGCAGCTATGGCGGCTATGTTCCGGGGCTTTACGCGCAAGGACGTTAAGGCGTTGAGGCCGGTTGCGGCTTCACAGGCGGCGCAACGGCAGGTGTGACAACAGGCAATTGCGCCTCAACAAGACCCGTCCAGTATTTTGCGCCTGTTTCCAGCACATCATCATTGAAATTGAAATGCGGGCTGTGCAGCTGCATCTTATTGCTTTCGCCGTCCCACTGTCCCAGCGCGATAAAGGCACCATCCAGCCGTTCGGTGTAATAGGCGAAGTCCTCCGCCCCCATCGTGCGGGTGAATTCTTTGACATTATCAGCGCCCAGCTGCGCTGTCAGCACATCACGTACCGCTTTGGTTTCATCGGGGCTGTTATGCACGGCGGGATAGCCGCGGTTGTAATTGACCTCAACCGTTGCGCCGTAATCTTTTGCCAAACGCGCGGAAATATCTTTGATCGCCGCTTCCAGCTTATCCTGATCTTCATCTGTAAATGTACGAACCGTACCGCCAAGCTCTAATGTTTCAGGCATCGCGTTCAGGGCTTCGCCACCGTGGATTTTTGTGACAGCCAGCACCGCGCCTTCGTCACCGGCGATTTCATCCTTTTTATATTTATGCAGCTCCGCAATCAGGTCAGCTGCCATCGCGACAATATCGATATTATGATCGGGATAGGCTGCATGACCGCCCTTACCCGTGATTTTGACCGTGAAACGGTCACTATTGGCCGTGATGAAGCCTTCGGCAACCGCCACCTGCCCCGCCGGAAGCGAGGGCCAGATATGCAGCCCGTAGATACCGTCACATTTCACCAGATCGAACAAGCCGTCATCAATCATTGCCTGCGCGCCCGCACCGCCCTCTTCAGCAGGCTGGAAGATAAAATAGACCGTTCCGGTAAAATCCTTGGTTTCGGACAGATATTTTGCCGCGCCCAGCAACATCGCCGTATGGCCGTCATGGCCGCAGGCATGCGCCTTGCCGTCATTTTGCGATACATAGTCCAGATCGGTATTGGCTTCGGTAATCGCCAGCGCATCCATATCCGCACGCAGGCAGATTGACGGGCTGTTTTCATCCGCATCCGCGCTTTTTAAAATACCGACCACGCCCGTACCGCCAATGCCTGTATGGGTTTCAATCCCCCATGATTGCAGCAATGTCGCAACTTTTTCCGCCGTGCGGGTTTCTTCATAGGCTGTTTCGGGGTTTTTGTGGAAATCCTGTCGCCATTCCCGCATCGCATCGACATCAAGGGCGGGCTTAACCGTATCGGTCTGGACAAGCGTGACAGCAACTGTGCTGTCTTGCTCGACCACCGCCGCATCCTGCGCAAAAACAGGCGCAGAAACCGTCAAAAAAGCGGCTGTCAAAAGACCCGTGATAAGGCGGCGTTTTGGCTGTGACATGTATTCATTCCCGATATGATTTGCGGGAATATATAAACAGAAGATGGGTATGAATGCAAGTTTTTGCGCGGAGGCGGCGCTCAGCCCTGTTTGCGGCCTGCCCCTTGCAGACCGGATTTTTCTTCGATATGCGCCAGCCAATCGCCACCGTCTATTTTCAGACAATCAGCAACGCTTTGATTATAGATGTAAACCCATGCGTCAATCTCCGGCTTCGCCAGGCGCAGAATTTCACGGCGGTAATCCGATTGCGCGGGCGTATCACCGGGGCGGATGCCTTCATAAAGATCGGCGGCATGCAAAAATGACGGCTCGCGGATATGGAACAGCTGTCCCTTGACCATTCCTTTTCCGTCAATCATTGCAGGATAATTATGGCCGGAACGCGTATCTTCGATATCAAAGAGATCACCGCGAAAGAAACAGTCGGACACAAAAACCAGATGCCGATCCAGCTCCAATTCGCGGAATTTATCGCATTCCGTTTGCAATGTGCCGTAGAAAACGATGTGTTGGCAGTCCATCAGACCTCGACGCGCACGATACGGTTTTTCCCCGCTTCCGGTTTTGATCCGTCACCAGTCCACGGATCGCTGGAAAACTCGTTAATCCGAGCCTGAATATTGTCTTTATTGGGCAGCGCGCTTTTGGTATTGGCCGACATATTGGCAGCCTCTGTCGCTGTAATACAGCCAGCCCCCTGCAAAATACCGGGCATTGCCTCCATGATCGTCGACAAATTGAACAATTCCATCATGGACGTCGCGCTATAACCGCGTGACGTGCCCCAACCGGCATAATTCGTAATTTGATCATCATTCGCCTTATATTCCTCATAGGCTGAATTGATGATTTTACCCGGAGAACCCGCATAGGCTTCAAATTGCTCGTCACGCGTCTTGCCAAGCGTGTTGCCTGCCGCATTCTGTATGGTTTCATCATTGCGGATCTGTTTTGCAACATCGGGATAACCCTCTTTTTCCAGCATACCCGCAGCCATATGATACAAATGGTTTGCGATTTCTTTGAGCCCTTCATGCCGCGGCTGGTGATAGGAGGCAATCTCTTTTCTTTCTTTGCCGCTGAACTCGCTTAATCTGTTGCTAAAACTCCAGAAGACGGAGTTTTTGGTCATGACTTCCTCTTGCCGCGCCAGATAATTAATGGTTTGTGCCAATTTTACGGCATCAACATCTTCGGGCTTCATCGCTTCTGTCTTTTTTTGCTCCGGCGCATCCGCATTCGGGCCGATTATCGCCACAATGGAGAAATGCGGCTCCGCCATAGCGGACAGACCAAGATGCGCAAATTCCTTATCATCGCAGGGCAGAAAGCCGCACTCTTCGTCAAAGCGCTCCTTCAAATGCGTATTATAATCGCTCCAGGTTTTGATCTTATCGGCGATCTCCGGCTTGGGCTGTCTTGTCACAAAACGTGAAACCGTTCCAAGCCATGAGTTATGCGTGTGCACCGTATCCATATCCTTGCGGATGGATGCGGCCAGTTCCGGCGCCTTATCAAGTGCTGCC
Source organism: Alphaproteobacteria bacterium (assembly GCA_006226225.1). Lineage (GTDB taxonomy): Bacteria > Pseudomonadota > Alphaproteobacteria > Micavibrionales > CSBR16-224 > CSBR16-224. The sequence continues at coordinate 4,393 of SBHI01000211.1, read as the reverse complement.
TCGACACGTTCGATTGTCTGCAACGTTCTTTCCGCCGCCTGCGCGATCAACAGCGCATCTTTCGCGCCAGCCGTCACGATACCAAGATCAAGCGCGAGAAAGCCGCTCGGTTTTTTCTTCTGCTCTTCCGTCAGGTCGCCTTTTTCGTACATATCCTTGATGGCATCGGCACCCATCACATCGGCGATCATCTCACCCATACGCTTGGAAAAAGTATCACGGATATCAGTCATCGCGGCCTCCGGAAGAATTAAAATCTATCTTATAATATTATGGAATATTTAAGATAGTCTTAACCGGAGGCGAAAAAATGCAAAGAAAACAGAGATTAAAAGAAATTACCACTCACGCGGGGCTTCGGGCAGCGCCACGACCAGACCATCCAGCTCGTCCGACATGATAATCTGGCAGCCCAGACGCGAGGTTTTGCTTAAGTCAAAGGCCAGATCCAGCATGTCTTCCTCATCTTCCTCGATCTCTTCGAGTTTCTCGAACCAGTCGGGATGCACGCTGACATGACAGGTGGCGCAAGCCAGACAGCCGCCACAAGCACCTTCAATATCCACGCCGTGTTTGTGGGAGATTTCCATGACCGACAGCCCCAGCGGCGCGTCAACTTCCAGATGGGTTCCGTCTTTCTCGATAAAGGTCATTTTCGGCATGCGCGTCTTCCTTGAAATTATCATCTGCAATTTGTCAGTCCGCGTTTATAACACGTCTTACTTTTTAAAACCAAGTATGAAATGTGAAAAAAGCCGCGCGCGAAAGATAATAACGTCTCCCGAATTTCCCTTGTCATTTTTAGAAAGATTTCCTAACATATCCCGTATTATTTTTCACAGGGGAAGGCTTTATGGTTTATAGCCATATGATGGATATGTACGGGTATTATACCCCGCCCCCGCCAGAGCCAGGGCGGGCCACGCCTGAACGCGCCATTTTCTATGACATGATCAAGGGTAATACCGACTATATTACCCATCTTTTGGACAGCAATGACAAGCTGAGCCCCAATATCAAGAATGCCGGTGGTGAAACGCCGTTGCTGTTTGCCGTGCGCCATGCTCCGAAAGAGGAAAAACTGAACATTATCAGACTCCTCGGCAAACGTCTTGATGTCATGATGAGCATCCCTGACGATCACGGGCGCACCGCCCTGCATGAAGCCGTGCTGCAGGATGACCCTGCCGTGGTGCGTGAATTGCTGCAATGGCATGCCGACCCTTTTGCAAAAGACAAGAACGGCAAAACGCCGATTGACCTGATCGCCAGCGCCGACTGCCCGAAACTGAAAGCCGATCTGTTGAAACGCCCACCGATGTTTCTGCTGCAGCATGGCAAAAAAGATATTTACAACGCTTTGAGAAATGCCGCGCATCACGTTCCCAGTACGGATGAAAAGCCGCAACCGCCGACAACGCAGGAAAAGCTGATGAAGGAATTCACCGGCGCCGTTGTCAAATATGACCGCGCTGCGATCCGCCGTATTCTGGACAATCCCGATTTCGACATTCATGGCGAAGAGGATCTGCCGTTAAGACAGGCTGCATTTTTCGGCCATACCGATATTGCGGAATCCCTGTTGGAATACGGCGCCGATCCGCGTGCGCGGAACAATCAGCCGCTCTATCATGCCGTCCGCCACGAAAAAACGGAACTGATGCAAAGCCTGCTGGCCTGCGGCGCAGATCCCGAGGAACATATGCGCACCTTCCGCAGCTGGAAATTCAGGGACGATTTCGTTCCGAAAATGCTGGAGGATTTCTGCCTGCAAAACCGCTGTGCGGACACATATGATCAGGGCAAATATTTCTCCCGCAATGTCAAACCGCGCTGGGGCGAAAAACGCCGCTTCAAAAAAACGGCTGATGCCGCCATCAAAAAAGGCGATAACCAGCGCCTGAAAGACATCTTTTTTGAAGCCTGCAAGCTGAACCGTCCCTGGACGGTGCATAACATCCTGAAAAAAGGCAATATCGAAACGGATGAGGTACTGCAGCAAGGCATCAAACACGCCACGCAGTATAACGAAAAAGAACGCCGCGACTACCGCAACAAAGATGTCGTGCATGTGCTGCTGGAACATGGTGCCGATCCGCAAAAAGCCGCCAACGGCTTTTACGACAAGCTGTTTACCGACCGGATGATCTTCAAAAAACAATCCGAATACCGTGACACGCTGGCCATCATGTCATTGATGGAGCAATTCGGTGCCAGCCGCAAAAAGGCGGAAGACAAATACTTCAAACGCGACAGCGGCGCGGAAGACGAGACAAAAGTTACAGATAAAAAAGCCGCCGAACCTGCCGTAAAAAAAGCGGATAAGCCCGAGATCAAAATCGACATCAACCCCTTCCGCCCGAAACCGCCGCAATAACGGCGCGCGCCTGATGCTCCTGTATTAGGCTTTTTTCTTTTTCTTCACATCACGCAACAGCAGGAACGGTTTTTCAACACCGTAATACAGCGCCAGCGTTGCCGCTATGGAGATACTCCAGAAAATAAGCAGCATCACAGGCAGTCCGACTGCCGGTACGGCCAGCCAGTTAATGCCGTAACCTGCCAGCACCACTGCCGTTACCTTCACCGTCAAAGGCAGCAGTGCAAAATGCAGCAAATACAGGCTGTAGGACAATGTACCGATATAAAATAACGGCCGTGCCGACAGGAACTTACAGGCCCGCACACCCAGCAGGCAGGCCATCACGATACTGCCGAAACACAGCGCCAGATAGCTTTCCATGAAGACTTTGTCAAAAAAGCCGATCTCCTGCAAATGATCACCGGACACCAGAAATGCTGCAATCCCCAGACATCCGCCCCAAAACAGGCACTCCGGCGCGTGCGTCTTGCGCAAAGCCGCCATATGCGCCTTATTGCGGTAAACCAGCGCACATAAAATACCGACCAGAAGACCGTCCAGCGTCACATGGAACGGACTGCGGAAAAACGTGAAAAAACCGGGATAGTCATTGACCTCCGGATGCATCAGCGCCGTCACCCAGCGTATCAGCGGCAAGGCCGCAATCATCAGCGCCATAACCGTATAATGAATACGCGGCTTGTCGGTTTTCAGCAACGCAATCAGGAAAAACGGGCACAGGAAATAGAATTTTTCCTCTACCCCCAAGCTCCAGAACACCACCAGCAGGTTAGAACCCGTATAATCCTGTAGCAGAAAGACGTGTTTTAGCACATTCCCCGCAGTAATCTCCCCCACAGGCGGAACATATCCCGGGAATGCCCCCAGCACCACCAGAAACAGCACGGCATAATAGGCCGGCAAAATCCTGAGCAAACGGCGGAAAATATAATCGCGCCAATTCATGGAAACATTTTTTTCCAGATAGCGGTTACAAATATGGTAGCTAATCAAAAATCCGCTCAGGATAAAGAACAGGTCAACACCGATCCAGCCATTCATCATCGGGAAAGCCGCATCCCAGCCGCCAATGGGCAAAATCATACTGTTTTGCGGCATAAAGGGCAGCGTCGCATGACGGAACACAACCAACATAACGGCAAATGCCCTGAGCCCATCCAGCGGTGCAATCGCCTTTTCAGAGCGCCGTATGGAAAAATAGTCACCGAAACCCGCCATAGGCCTTCTTATTCCTAGTCTATATTATAGGGCCGCGCGGCATTGCCTGATGCAGTCGTCTTTTTCTTGCGTGTCTTCCAGATCATGGAATCCGCGATGTAATGGTGGTAATTGATGGTCTGATACAGTATCAGCATCGCCAAAACTTCCGTTCCCGGCGCCAGCTGCACCGTAATCAGCTTGAAGGTACCGTAAATCAGAGTCGTAATCACCATACAGACCGTAAAATACAGCCAGACATTTTTCGGCTGACTGATCGTTGACAGAAATTTGGCCTTCGGATCAACACCGTCTTTGAATTTGCGCTGGTTATACAGCCAGACAAAGGCGATATATTGCGCGTTGTGCCAGATATTCACCACCAGCCAGCCCATGCTTAAGTCCGGAATCACATAATAGCTGATGAAGAAAATCGCAAAATGCGATGCCAGATAGGCATGATAGAATTTGGCGAATTGCTTGTGTTTGAGGTCATGCACCATCGACCAGATCCAATAGCATACCGCCGCACCGGCATAGGCCATGAAGGCGTAATAAACGATATCGCTTATCGGAAGCATCATCATCGGCACCGACCAGTAAGCATCCCAGCCCTGCCATGAACGGTGGATCAGGCCAAAGATCGGGATGCTCCAAAAAACGATTTCCGCAATTTTCGGGTGATGCATCGGCTGTTTGGTTGCCTGCCTGCGATAGGCGCAGGCTATTCCCCAGCTTTGCCGGGTATAGTGAAACCATTGCCAGTGAAAGAACACCGTTATCAGCGCCGCGACCCCGACCATAAAGCCCAGC
>SBHI01000162.1 GCA_006226225.1 Alphaproteobacteria bacterium | reverse complement strand
AACATGCCGCGGCTGATAAAAGGCATATGGATTGTGCCGTCATGCGTCACCGCAATCAGCCCGCCGTCACCATTTAAGGATTTCAGCTGTTGCAGGCTGTAATCGGTGGCGGTTTCGATATCTTCCCCCAGATATTTTATGCGGTTGGCGATGTCATGTGCCATGACGATACGGATGATTTCATCCCCTGTTCCTGTTGCCGAAATAGCGCAAATACCGTTTTCAGCATAGGTTCCCGCACCGATAATCGGGGTATCGCCGACGCGCCCCGCGGCTTTATTGGTGAGCCCTCCTGTTGAGGTGGCAGCAGCAAGGTTGCCGTTTGCGTCCAGCGCCACCGCACCGACCGTTCCGGTTTCTACCGCGTCATCATCGGAAAAATCGAGCTGGATTCTGTTTTTTTGCTGTGCCTGTTGTAGTTGTTTCAGACGGTGATCGGTATTAAACCACGCATTTTCTACCATCTTCAAACCGTGTTCAGCGGCGAAATGGTTTGCGCCGTCGCCTGTCAGCAGCACATGCGGGGAATGTTCCATCACTGCCCGTGCCGCCAGTACGGGGTTGCGGATTTTTGTTGCACCACCGACGGCACCGGCCTTGCGGTTTGCGCCATCCATCACGGCGGCATCCAGCTCGTGACGGGTTTCATGATTGTAAACCGCGCCGCGTCCGGCATTGTAAAGCGGGGAATCCTCCAGAATCAGTACGGCGGCAGAGACTGCATCAAGGGCGCTGCCGCCGCTGGACAGCACGGCATATCCAGCATCCAAAGAGTCGTGTAAAACGGCAAGATAAGGGGCGGGGTCAATCTCTTTCGTGATTGTACCAGCGCCGCCGTGAATGGCCAGAGCAAAAGGGATCATTTGCGCCGCGACCTTCTTTTAAGTTTCAAGTGCCTTGCGGCTCGACGGAACTGCCCAGATCAACACCGCCGCCTGTCGGGACGGAGCCGTGTTTTTTGCGTCCAGCCTTCTTCTTGGCGGTGATAGAGGCATTGACGCGTTTGATCTTTTTGCCGTCTGCCGCGTCCTGAATTTCCTGCCCGTTCAGCGTTTCAAATTCCAGCAAAGCCTCTGCAACTGCGTGCAGGGATTTTTTGTATTTGGTCAGCGTCTTCTGGGCGCGGGTATAGGCTTCGGTGACAATGCGGTGGATTTCCGCATCAATCTTATTGGCCTTTTCTTCGGAAATGATTTTGCTGTCGCGCCCCATCGAGTAGCCGAGGAACACTTCCTGACCACCGTCACCGTAATTCAGCGGGCCGATTTCATCACTCATTCCCCATTCGGTCACCATGCGGCGGGCGATATCTGTCGCCATTTTAATATCAGATGAGGCGCCGGTCGTGACTTTGCCGTGACCGAAAATCATTTCTTCGGCGATGCGTCCGCCCATTGACACCGCAAGATCGGCCAGAAGTTTTTCACGCGACATGGAAATACGGTCACCTTCGGGCAGGCGCATGACCAGGCCCAAAGCGCGTCCGCGCGGAATAATCGTGGCCTTGTGAATAGGATCAGAGGCCGGTTCGTGCAAGGCGACAACGGCATGTCCGGCTTCGTGGAAGGCGGTGAGTTTTTTCTCGTCCTCCGTCATCGCCATCGAACGGCGCTCGGAGCCCATCATCACTTTATCCTTGGCATCTTCGAATTCCGCCATGCCGACAACCTGTTTGCCGCGGCGTGCGGCCAGCAATGCGGCCTCATTCACCAGATTGGCAAGATCGGCACCGGAAAATCCGGGTGTGCCGCGGGCAATGATACGTGCCTCGACATCGGCAGCCATCGGCACTTTGCGCATATGCACTTTCAGAATTTTCTCGCGCCCATCGATATCCGGATTCGGGACAACGATCTGGCGGTCAAAACGGCCCGGACGCAGCAGCGCGGGATCCAGAACATCGGGGCGGTTGGTGGCGGCAATCAGGATAACACCTTCATTGGCTTCAAAACCGTCCATTTCGACCAGCAGCTGGTTCAGCGTTTGCTCGCGTTCGTCATTACCGCCGCCAAGACCGGCACCGCGGTGGCGGCCAACGGCATCAATCTCGTCAATAAAGATGATGCATGGCGCGTTGCGTTTACCCTGTTCGAACATGTCGCGGACACGGCTGGCACCGACACCGACAAACATTTCGACAAAATCGGAGCCGGAAATGGTGAAAAACGGCACATTGGCTTCTCCGGCAACGGCGCGGGCGACAAGTGTTTTACCTGTGCCGGGCGGGCCGACCAGTAGCGCGCCTTTGGGAATTTTCCCGCCAAGGCGTTGAAATTTGCGCGGGTCTTTCAGAAATTCAACGATTTCCTCCAGCTCGGCCTTGGCTTCGTCAATACCGGCAACATCGTCAAAGGTGACGCGTCCGGCGCGCTCTGTCAGCAGTTTGGCTTTGGATTTGCCAAAACCCATCGCTTTGCCGCTGGAGCCGTGCATCTGGCGCATGAAAAAGACCCAGACACCGATCAAGAGCAGCATCGGGAACCATGAGATCAAAATGCTCCAAAGGGTCGGTTTTTCCGTCGGTTTCGGTTTGGCATTGATGCGGACGGGTGTTTTTTCCAGACGGCTAACAATATCTGTGCCCGGCGGCAGATAGCTCAGGAAGTTGCGCCCGTCAGTGTAATGACCGTATATTTCCTCGCCCTGCAAGGTAACATCGGCGATTTTTCCGGCATCGGCATCTGACATCAGATCGGAATAGGAAACCGGCGCAGAGGCGCCCTGATGCTGGGGTTTTTGCTGAAACATATTGAAGAAGCCGACCAGCAAAAGGATGATGATCAGCCAGAAAAACATATTCCGGCCGAAATTATCGTTATCATCGGGGTCTCTTTGATTTTTCGGGTCTTGATCCACCTTGGTACCGCGTCCTTTTCCTGTTTTTACGCCGTGTTTCTTTGTCACTATTATAGTAGCACGGCAATTCTAAACAATCTCTATATCTTCGTCAAAAATCGCCTCGGGAGGCTGAAACCGGACGGAAATAGACGGATTCTCGCCAAAAACCGCAGAATCTGCCCATGCAAGATGTGGTACGGCAACAATTCCCTCCGCAGATTCCAGAACAGGGAGTGCCTGCCGTGCGAATCGTGGCAGGGCTTTATACTGTTTTGCAAAGGCCTTCCGCTGCGCGGCGGGCAGAAAGGACAGGCCGCGTGTGCCTAAAACATTGCAGAACAGAGGTGTTTCTGACAGAAACGGCAGTTGAATGTGGAAGCAGCGTCCAAACATGAAAGCAGCTTTTGTGATGTTTTCAGGGGGGATGGCAGCGGTTTCGCGACTGATAAAAACCGTGTTGCCGCGCCGTTCAAAAATGCAACTGCCGAAAGTGAAAACGCCGTGATCAGGGATATTTACAAGCCTTTCCATTGCGTTATCAAGTGTACGCGTGCGGGGCGGGTACGGCTTTCCGGCAAGATCTTGAACGATATTTTGCAAAATGCGGCGGCGGATTTCCGCAGGATAGGCCTGCCAGGCTTCACGGTGCAAAGCGGCATATCCCTCGGGATAAAAAATGGCGCAATCCAGTGTCGCTGCGGCGGTTTCACGGCGCAGTTTTTCACGCAGCCTGCCGAAAAGGGCGACAGTTTGCAGAATTTTGACCTTTTCCGACGGCATTTGCGCCAGCGCCTTGCGGATATGGCTGCGCAGATATTGCGGGGCGGTGTTGGAGGGGTCTTCGATCCAGCCTGTCTTATGGTTTGTACAGACGGTCTCCAGATCATCTTTATCAAAATCCAGCAGCGGGCGGGCAATAAGAACACTGCTTTCCGGTTCGCGGCGCAGTTTTTCCATACAGGCCAGCCCGTCGATGCCGCTGCCTGCATTTAGACGCATCCAGAAAGTTTCGGCTTGATCATCAGCATGATGTGCCAGAAACAACACGGAAATACCATGATCGCGGCAATATTTCGTCATTAGCCGATAGCGCGCATCACGGGCGCGTTTCTGCACGGCGGTTTTTTGTGCTGTCGGCTGCCAGTCGAGAATATGGCAGGAAATGCCGTGTTTTTTGAGGGCTTGAACGGCTTGGTCAGCTTCCTCCGCAGAGGCACTGCGCAGATTGTGGTTGACTGTTAATGCGGTGAGCTGCCGTCCCGTCTCTTTCGCGTAATCCGCCAGCAATAAGGCGAGTGCCGTGCTGTCTGCCCCTCCGGAAACGCCGACGGCGATTTTCTCAGGCAGTGTGTTTTCAGGAAACAGCTTGTCAACAGCCGCAGAAAATTCCGTGGCGGACACCCCGCTGATATCGTTGCGGTTGTTATGTTTTTTGACTGTTTTCATGGTATTTACTGTGCGCAACCGAGGCGTTTTTGTTCCTGCTGACTGCGGCTGACAATATCATCAGCCTTACCGGAAAATTCCTGCTGTAACTGTGTAAATGTCAGACAGGCTTCCTGCGTTTTTTCACCGCGCGCCAGCGACAGGCCGAGTTTCAAAAGATTGTCGGCGGTTTTCGTGCTTTTCGGATATTTTTGATATCCTTTAGCGAATTGGCGGGCGGCTTCCGTGTATTCGCCGCGTACATAAAAAGTTTCCGACAGCCAGTATTGTGCATTAGCGGCGAGGTTGTGGTCGGGATATTGCTGTAAAAACTGCGTAAAGGCTGTGGCGGCTTCCTTGTATTTATGGTCGCGGATTTGTGCGAAGGCGCTTTCATAGGCTTTTTCAGGCGTATCCTGCGGCGCTGTTTGCGGTGTGGCTTCATTATCTGTGACGCGCAACACACCCAGCGCATGCGCACCCGGGGGCATGGTGTTTAAAACTTCCGTTTCAGAGCCGCTATGCTGCGGGATCGTCAAAATCGGTTGGCTGGGTGGGGACACCAGCGGCGGTCGGCTGTCGCTGACATTGCTATTCGTCGAGACATAGGGTTCCTGCCCATAGCCGGGATGTCCGCCAACAGCACCGGGGGTACCACCGCCATAGCGGGGCTGCTGCCCGGGAATATGTGCCGGAGGAGAGACGACAGGCCGGTTTTTCAGCTGGTCTTCCAGCGCATCAATACGGCTTTGCATGGTGCGAATTTGATAGCCGTATTCTTCAAGGCGTCCCGTTAAATTCTGAATTTGTTCTTCCAGATAAGACAGACGAACCTCGATCTGTGTCATGGTCTGGGCATCACTGCCTATCGATGTGTCAGCAGCTGTACCGGGGGATTTTTCGCCGCGATAAACGGCGCGGCTCAGCGTCTGAACCTGACGTTCCAGATACTGGACGCGATTTTGGATCTGATCATCGGGAAGGGCGGAGGGTTGTGCGGAGGCTTTTAGCGGGAAAGCCATGACAGCCACAGAAACAAAGCCCGTGCAAAGGCAGGTGCTAAGAAACCCTAGCGCCGTGCCGTTTGCTGGTTTTTTACTGTGAACCGTCATGCTTTATCATGTTTTCCGTTAGAGCCGTTATTTGATAACGACAACGCCACGGCGGTTTTGCGCCCATGCATTCGGGTTTGCACCCAAAGCTGCGGGGCGTTCCTTACCGTAGGAGATAACCTGAATACGACTCGGCTCAATCCCCAATGCGACAAGGTAGTTGCGTACGGCCTGCGCACGGCGCTCGCCCAGTGCAAGGTTGTATTCGCGCGTACCGCGCTCGTCACAATGACCTTCAATCACGAAAGTCAGGTGACCGTGCTGTTTCAGCCATGTGGCCTGACGCTCAATGGTTTCGCGTGCGTCAGAACGCAGCGTGTACTGGTCGTAATCAAAGAAGACACGGTCGCCGACATTGACAACCAGATCCTGCTGTGTGCCGGGCATAATGCCGCTTTGATCAACGCCGTCCATGGACGCGCCGTCTTCAAATCCTGTTACCGGAGGGCGTTCATCCGTGCCAAGGCCGGTATCGACTTCCTCATTCTTTTTGGTACAGCCTGCAAGCGCAATAGCGAGAATTGCAACCCATGCCAAATGTTTTAATCTCTTCATAACCTTAGCCTCCGTTTTTCCTGCTGAGTAATTTTAGACTTTATAAGGATGTTAGCATTCCCTAGAATAGGTGCAAGCAAAATCATATAGAAAAAAACGGGGCTTGTCCCTAATAAAATATAAGCAACGGAAGTGCAAATTCATGCCGGTTACCCCTGTGGAACAGAAAAACGACTCTGCCGTTCTCCCTTATCTGGCAACGCTGAACCCCGAACAGCGCGAGGCAGTGGAGGCGCTGGATGGCCCGCTGCTGGTGCTGGCAGGGGCGGGAACGGGTAAAACCCGCGTTCTGACAACACGTCTAGGACATCTTTTAAGAACCGGAACGGCACAGCCGCATCAGATTTTGGCGGTGACCTTTACCAATAAGGCGGCGCAGGAAATGAAGGAGCGGGTTTCCCAGCTTCTGGACGGGCGTCCTGTCGAGGGCTGGTGGATCGGCACCTTCCATTCGCTGGCGGCACGGATGCTGCGCCGCCATGCCGAACGGGCGGGGCTTGAAAACGGCAATTTCACTATCCTGGATACTGATGACCAGATGCGGCTGATGAAACAGATCGCTATTGCCGAAGGTGTGGATGTGAAGAAACACCCGCAGCGCATGCTGATTGGTGTGATTGACAGCTGGAAAAACCGTGCTTTGCGTCCCGAAGATATCGGTGCGGATGAGGCTGGCGGGCTGGTCGATGGTAAAATGTCGAAACTTTACAGGCTTTATCAGGAACGGCTGCTGGCGCTGAATGCCTGTGATTTCGGTGATTTGCTGCTGCATATGATTACGCTGTTCCGTGACCCGAAAAACGCCGATATTCTGGCGCTGTATCAGGATCAGTTCCGCTATATTCTGGTGGATGAATACCAGGATACCAATGCGGCGCAATATCTGTGGCTGCGGCTTTTGGCGCAGAAACATAAGAATATTTGCTGCGTCGGTGATGATGACCAATCGATTTATGGTTGGCGCGGTGCGGATATCGGCAATATTTTGCGTTTCGAGGAGGATTTTCCGAAGGCGAAAATCGTACGATTGGAGCAGAATTACCGCTCGACCCCCGAGATTTTGCAGGCGGCGAACGCCGTTATCGCCCATAATGCGGGGCGGATGGGCAAAAAACTGTGGAGCGCGGGCGATGCGGGCGAGAAAATTAATGTCCGCCAAGTCTGGGATGGTGGGCAGGAAGCCACGGAAATCGGCGAGGAAATTGAAAATCTGCAACGCCGCAAGCACCGTTTGAATGAAATGGCGGTGCTGGTACGGGCAGGGTATCAAACGCGGGAGTTTGAGGAACGTTTTATGACGATCGGCCTTCCCTACCGCGTGATTGGCGGGCCGCGTTTTTACGAGCGTATGGAAATCCGTGATGCGATTGCCTATTTCCGGCTGGTGATGCAGCCCTCCGATGATCTGGCTTTCGAGCGCATTATCAACACGCCAAAACGCGGGGTCGGCCCTGCAGCATTGGAGCAATTGCACGGCTTTGCGCGACAAAACCAATTATCGCTGTTTGAGGGCTGTCTCAGAATTTGCCAGACAGATATTCTGCGGCCGAAGCTGAAACATGTATTGTCCGGTCTGATGCAGGATTTCCTGCGCTGGCGGGCGCAACTGGCGGAGCTGCCGCCCTCGGAGCTGGCGGGGATTATTCTGGAGGAATCCGGCTATATCGAAATGTGGAAACAGGATAAATCCGTCGAAGCCCCCGGCAGGCTGGAAAACTTGAAGGAATTGGTGGCCGCTGTCGGGGAATTTGAAAATCTGGGTGGCTTTCTGGAACATGTCGCGCTGGTGATGGAGATGCAGCAGAACAACCATCAGGACATGGTAACAATTATGACTCTGCATGCGGCGAAAGGACTGGAATTTGATACGGTTTTTCTGCCGGGATGGGAGGAAGGCGTGTTCCCCAGTCAGCGCACGCTGGATGAAAACGGCATTGCAGGGCTGGAGGAAGAGCGCCGCCTTGCCTATGTCGGGCTAACGCGGGCGCGGCAGAATCTGTATATTTTCCACGCGCAAAACCGCATGGTTTACGGCAATTGGGCATCTGCCATTCCCTCGCGTTTTCTGGGGGAATTGCCAGAGGAGCTGGTGGAGGCACATTCCGATAGCGGTATTTACTACAGCCATCAAAGCCGCCGCGAAACGCAATTCTATGTGCCGCGTTCCTCCGTGCCGGAAGCTTCCGCAGTCATTGATGTCTTACCATCAAAGAAACGCAGCGAGGCTGGCATCGCGCTGGGCAGTCGCGTCAGTCATGATAATTTCGGCAAAGGCACGGTGATCGGCGTGGAAGGTAATAAGCTGGATATCCGTTTCGACACGGCAGGCCGCAAAAAGCTGATGGAGCGCTTCGTTACACCGCTGGAATAACCCTTTATTGCAGAATATCCCCGATTGCGATCGCGCCGCCATTCAAGAAACTGCCGCCATCCATGGCTTTTTTGCCCTCGGGCTGGACGGATGCCAGGGTCAGGGCTGTGCCATTGCCGCAGGCGATGGTCAGTTTTTTATCCAGAATTGTGCCAGGCGCAGCGCTGGATGAGGATGCCGCGATTGCCGAGGCGTGAATTTTCAGGCGTTTAGAACCGTGCGCGTACAGGCACCAGACACCGGGCCAAGGGGTGAGGGCGCGGATTTTTCTCTCGATAACCTCCGCATTTTCCGTCCAGTCAATCTGGCCTTCTTCCCGCGTCAGCATGGCGGCGTAACAGGTTTCACCGCCCAATTCTGATTGCGGAACGGCTTTCGGCGGCGCATCTGCCGCAAAGGCGGCAAGGGTTTTTACAATCAACCTACCGCCCATTGTGGCAAGCGCGTCATGTAGGCTTGTGGCGGTGGTTGCGGGTGTGATTGCGACCTCATCCATCATCAGCACGGGGCCGGTATCCAGCCCCTTTTCCATCTGCATAATGGCAACGCCGCTTTTGCTGTCGCCCGCCAGAATAGCGCGCTGGATCGGTGCCGCACCGCGCCAGCGCGGCAGCAGCGAGGCATGGATATTGATGCAGCCCAGACGCGGCGCATCTAGAACGGCGGTGGGCAGGATCAGCCCATAGGCGGCCACCACGGCAATATCTGCGCCCAAATTTTTGAATTCTTCTTTTGCAGCGGCGGATTTGAAATTTTCCGGTGTCAGGATTTTCAGACCTTTTTCTGCGGCAAATTGATGCACGGCGGAAAGCTGCGGCTTTTTCCCCCGCCCTGCCGGACGTGGCGGCTGGCTGTAAACGGCAATAACGTTGTGGCCCGCTTTCAGAATGGCGTCCAGCGCCGGAACGGCGAAATCCGGCGTGCCCATAAAGATGATTTTCAGTGCCTTTGTCAAAAAGAGTCCCCAATATGAAAAAAATATGTTACCCTGCTGTTCGCATGTTTAACGGTAACATATCGCAGGGTGATAAGTTAATGCGACAGTTTTTGTCGGTTTCGACACGTTTTTTTTCTATGATCGTTTTTGCGGCGCTTCTCTTCGCCGTCCTTCCCTTAAAACCCGTCTTTAGCGCGCCGCATCCTGCGGAGGAACGGCTGAAAACCGTCAGCAAGATTGAAAAATATCTGCGCGAGCTGAAAACCATGAAGGCGCATTTTACCCAGACGGCGCCGAATGGGGAGAAAACCTCGGGTGTGTTTTATCTGCAGCGCCCCGGCAAGATGCGTTTCGAATATGATCCGCCGATTGAAGATTTTATCGTTGCGGACGGGCTGTTTATCTATTTCTACGATGCCGAGATGGAAAACCAGTCCAGCACGGCAATCGGCAATTCACTGGCCGATTTTATCTTGCGTGAAAATATCCGTCTGTCCGGCGATATTAAAATTCTTGGTATCGAAGAAGGCATGATCGAGGAAAAGAAAACGCTGGAAGTTACGCTGACACAGACAGCTGATCCGGGGGCGGGAAATCTGACGCTGATCTTCCGTAAAGACCCGATGCAGCTGGTCAGCTGGGTGATTAATGATGCGCAGGGGCTGACGACAACCGTCGCACTGTGGGAATCGCATAGCAATATTCATCTGCCGGATGAAAGCCTGTTTCGCTATCGCGATCCGAAACTGGGCAACCCGCGCTATAACAAATAAGAATAAGAAGAATTTGAAAGGCAATGAAAAAAAATGACTGAAAAGAAAAAAGGCACGCTGATTGTTCTGCGGCACGGTCAAACAGGCTATAACGCCGAAAAGAAAATGACAGGGCAGAAAAACGTGCCCTTAACGGAAAAAGGGGAAGAGCAGGCGCGCGGCGCCGGAAAACTTCTTGATGCGACACATGTGGATAAGGTCTATGCCTCACCGTTGGATCGCGCCTTTAAAACCGCTGAATTGATTTTGGAACATATGGATGCGGCAGCCACCGCGCATTTAAAAAATACCGACGGCACATGGAATGTGCATCAGGATTACGACATTATGGAGCAGGACACCGGTGATTTTACTGGACGGCACTATAAGACAGACCCCGACATTATCGCCTTTGACCGTCAATATGCGCAGCCTTTTCCGGGCGGCGAAAGCGCGGCGGATGTGCAGAAACGTCTGGAAGAATTTTACGAACGTGAATTAAAGCCGCTGCTGGAAGATGGCAAGACCGTGATGGTCGTCTGTCATTCCAATGTGGTTCGTGCTTTTAAACTTCTGGCAGGTGAAGCCACGCCGGACACCTATCACGAACAGCGGGCAAAGGTGAAAAACGCTTCCCCCTGGGTGCTGGAATTCGAATCCTGCGCAACCAAGGTCAGCGCCAGCTATATGGTTGAAGACCGCATCGCGGCGAAACCGCCGACCAACGACAATATCTCCGATAAGGCAGATGTTGACGGTGTTAGCGGTGCAAAACAAAAGAAAGACCCGCGTTCTTTCAAACGCGGGTCTTGAATTCTTTCATAAAACCGAATCGGTTTTAAGCTTCGGCGCTGCGTGCTTCGACGCTTTCAGCTGTGTTGTCTTCAGCTGCAGGTTCTTCCGCAGGAGCTTCTGCAACAGGGGCGTCTACAGCCGGTGTTTCAGCTTTTTTGCCGCCTGATTTTTTTGCAGCGGCTTTGGCTTCGCGCTCGACACGGCGTTGCGCACGTTCCAGCGCTTTTTCAAAGTCTTCGCGTTTGCACAGACCCAGCAGTAGTGGATCCTGCGGTTTCAGATTCGGCGTGCTGATATGGCTTTTATCGCGGATGGCCTGAATGGTCGGCTTGGTCGTGCCGATCAGCTTGGCGATCTGTGAATCCATCAGCTCGGGATGGTTTTTCAGCAGCCATGCAATTGCATTGGGCTTGTCGGCACGTTTGGCAACCGGCGTGTAACGCGGGCCTTTTGTGCGTGTTTTCGGCTGCGGCAGATCCGTTTTCATCATTTTCAGACGGCGCTTCGGGTCCTGTTCACAGGATTTGATTTCCTCTTCCGTCAATTCCTGACTGCTGATCGGATTCGCGCCGATAATGCCGCCGCCGATTTCACCATCGGCAATCGCCTGAACCTCAAGTTTGTGTAAACCGCAGAATTCCGCGATTTGTTCAAAAGTGAGTCCCGTATTATCAATTAACCATACGGCGGTGGCTTTTGGCATCAAGGGGTGCTGCGCCATTGTCTTCTCCTTAAAATCTCAAAGTTTTGTTGAGTAAATTCTTTTTGCGATGAACAGCAAATGCAACTATTACTCTGCGGTTTATAGGGGATACGGAGGAAAAAGTCCATTACTTTTACGGGAAAACAAAGAAATTTTCGAAATTTGTTTGCATAATACGGAAAATAATGATATGTTATCCACTAATTCGTTAACAAAGAATGAACGGCGGATACGTCCGGTGATTCTCGGTATCAAGGGTGTTTTTAAGTCATGGCAAATCAATTGACAGTCGATGAGCTGAAGGAAGAGCTTTTAAAATGGCAGGAAACGCGCGATTTCCTGAACCGCGAGATTGCCGCCGTTGAACAAAGCACGACTGCCATTTCCATCTGGATGGCTGAACACAAAGACAACATGTACCGCTCCTACTTCGCTTTAAGCGACGCGTTGCGCAAAAAGGATTCGGCTGCTTTTGGAGAAGCGCTGGACGAAGCGGGCGAACTGGCGGGAACTATTCTCAAAACCCCTCTTGCTGACGGAAAAACAATCACAGAAACCGCAGAAAAGGTTTTTGGCGGTGAGAAGGCCAAGAAAGCCGATAAGGCCGTCTATGAACGTCTGGCGGCCATAGAGCTGGAATTCCCCGAACATCTTTATACGCCGGTCGAAACGCCGGAAGAGGTCAAAACGGCAACCGATACGGATGCGCCGCTGGATGCGGTTGTTGAAGCCACGGCAAAAGCCAAGATTGAAGCCGAAAAAGAGGAAAAAGCCGAAAAAAGCAGCTGGGCATCGAAAATGTGGCCTTTTGGCTCGACCCAAAAGGAAAAGCCCGCCGATGTCATGGAGAAAATTCAGGAAGTCCGCGGTGAACTGCTGGGTTTGAAAACCTCCAAACCTTTCTACGTCAACAGCTTTTTTGACTGGCTGGAATCCATGCATTTGCCGCCGGAAGGCCGCCCCGAAGTGCTGGGCGACGGCGATTACAGCGATTATCTGACACGCACCTACCGCAATCCGGACTATCTGCTGCGTCAGGTCTATAATGACTGTAATGAAACCTTGCAGGTCATTTTCGAAGAAGTCTGTGAAAATGCGCAGGCTTATGATGCTCTGAAATCGGCATTCACCGATCAAGATCTGGATAATCTGGGTGCGGCGATTACGCGCTATAAAGACAACAAAGACATTGTAAAAGGCTTGCTGGAGGAAATGGGTGAACCGTCTCTGGTGGCGCTGGCACTGTCCAGCTTCGATGCCGGAGAAAAACGTACAGGCGCCTTTGAGGTTGCAGTTGATGCTGCGCCTGAGGAGCTGACCATCAAGGATAAAGACGGTAACTCTCTGACAAACGGTACCAATGTTTTTGACCGTGTGTTTGAGCTGGTACTGGAAGAAGATGCGACGCTGACACCGGAAGCGCTGTCTTATACCTATGAGGCACTGAAACGCCGCGGACAGGATGAAAATTTGTCTGCCGTTGCGCTGGCTGTTGTGGAAGCAGTTGCTGATGATGATGTCAAAAAAGTAATTGCTGAAGTTCAAGAACAGGACAAGGCTGAAGAGAAAGCAAAAGAGGCAGCGCAGAAATCACCGGAGAATACAGCAGATGCCGATATGCCGAAAACGGGCGGTATGGCTGATGCCTTTAACAAGGCTGCGACCTGTGACTGTGGAAAAGAGCTGAAAGACTGCGTCAATTCCGACCAGTACAGAAAGAAAAATGCGGAAAGTCAGCAGCAAGGTCAGCAAGGTCAGCA
>SBHI01000174.1 GCA_006226225.1 Alphaproteobacteria bacterium | reverse complement strand
GAATCGAGAAAATGGCGCTGCCACATATCTGCCAACGTATTTTTACTGACCAGATTGATACTGCTTTGCCATTTTTCAAGCAATTCGGCATATAACGCTAGTTGCGCAAATGTTTCACGTGAAACATCAAAACCGGCTTTATCGCAGAATTCCTGATATTGCATGATAATTACGCTGTTTTGCGGCTGTTTTTGGCGGATTTCCCAGATTTTTTGACGTAGCGGAGCAACGCAACCAGTGCCGCAGGGGTAACGCCAGAGATGCGGCCTGCTGCTTCCAATGTTTTTGGACGGTACTGAATAAATTTTAAACGGATCTCCTGCGACAACCCTCCGACACTATCATAATCAAGGTCGTCGGGGATTTGCAGTGACGCATCTTTACGAAACATATCAACATCCGCCTGCTGTCGTTCAATATAGCCGGAATATTGCGCATCGATTTCAATTTGTTCACGGATGGCAGGGGACACATCCGCCAATTCCGGCCAAATTTCCACCAGCGTATCAAAACTCACATGCGGAAAACGCAGCAATTCAAAAGCTGAGCGGCGCACACCGTCTTGCGTAATGTCAATGCCGCGCTGCGCCAATGTATGTGGTGTTTCCTTCATCTCCTCGCGCATTTTCTGCTGCGCAGTCTTTAATGCCTCTAGTTTTGCGGTAAAGGCTACCGCTCTGTCGTCACCGACGCAGCCGATTTCAATTCCCCGCGCCGTTAAGCGTTGATCTGCATTGTCTGCGCGCAACAACAGGCGGTATTCGGCACGCGACGTAAACATGCGATAAGGTTCTGTTACCCCGAGTGTGACCAAATCATCAATCATTACTCCGGCATAAGCCTCCGCACGATCAAGTGTGAACACATTTTCACTATCCATAGCACGAAGTGCGGCATTAATGCCCGCGATCAGTCCTTGTGCCGCCGCTTCCTCATAACCTGTGGTGCCATTGATCTGCCCCGCCATAAACAAGCCTGCGGATTTTTGCACTTCCAGCGTATGCCTCAATGCCCGCGGATCAATATAGTCATACTCAATCGCATAGCCGTGCTGTAAAATGACGGCGTTTTCCAAACCGGGGATAGTTTTTAAAACCGCTTCCTGCACATCTGCTGGCAGCGAGGTTGAAATACCGTTCGGATAAACCGTATTATCATCCAACCCTTCGGGTTCAAGGAAGATCTGGTGGCGTTCCTTATCAGCAAAACGCACGACTTTATCCTCAATTGACGGGCAATAGCGCGGGCCGGAGCTTTTGATCTGGCCGGAATAGATTGGCGCAACATGCAAATTGTCACGGATCAGCGCGTGAGTTTCCGGGCTTGTATAGGTAATGTGGCAGCTGATTTGTGGTACGGCGATTTCCGCTGTCAGGAAAGAAAATGGCACCGGTGCGGGATCGGCAAACTGTTCTTCCAAAATATCCCAATTAATCGTATCACCATCAAGGCGCGGTGGCGTACCCGTTTTCAGCCGTCCCAGCGGCAGTTCCAGCCTGTCCAGCGTTTTGGCAAGGCCGATGGCGGGTTCTTCCCCGATACGTCCGGCAGGTGTGCGCTCCGTCCCGCGATGGATGATGCCGCGCAGAAAAGTTCCCGTTGTCAGGACAACAGCCTTACAGGAGACCACCTCTCCCGCGCCTGTCACAACAGCCGTGACGCGGTTGTCATCATCCAGCAGAATATCTTCCGCTGCCGCTTCCAGCACATCAAGATTTTCGGTATTAAAAATCATATCCTGAATGGCGGCGCGGTAAAGTTTACGGTCAGCCTGCGTGCGTGGGCCGCGCACAGCCGGCCCCTTACTGGCATTCAGCATACGGAACTGAATGCCCGCTTTATCCGCAGCGCGGCCCATAATGCCGTCCAGCGCATCAACTTCACGTACCAGATGGCCTTTGCCAAGTCCGCCGATTGCCGGATTACAGGACATCGCGCCGATCGTGTCTTTCTTATGAGTGACAAGACAGGTTTTCGCGCCCATACGTGCAGAAGCCGCAGCAGCCTCGCAGCCCGCATGCCCACCGCCGATGACGATGACATCATAATCTGTTTTTGTCCGTGTCTCGGACATCTTGCCGTCTTTCCGATTTATTAGGGTTTCTTTGGTATTATGAATATAGAAGAGCCGGGAATTATGCAACAAAAAACTGCCGCTATCGGGAATAGCGGAATGGGGTTTTTATGGACAAGGCAGATAAAAACAAAGCAGACAAAAAAGCCCGCAACCTGGCGGAACGCCGCCTTGAGGGTGATTTTACCTCCCATGCGACGCCTTTACGGGAATTTTCGTTGATTTCCGATGTCTTACGCGAATTTTTCATGAATTACACGCCCGACGGCATGGAAAACCTTGCACAGCAACGGCTGCATGATCTGGATATTGCCGGACAGCGTGTTATGCAGTATCACCTTGATTTTGAACTGGAAACCGTCGAAATAGATATGGATAGCGACACGCCGGAAGAAGAAAAAGCGCGTTTGGCGCAGTTTTACGCCCG
>SBHI01000119.1 GCA_006226225.1 Alphaproteobacteria bacterium | reverse complement strand
AAATGTCTGCGCGCGGGCGGCAAGCATAACGACCTTGAAAATGTCGGCTATACCTCGCGCCACCATACATTTTTTGAAATGCTGGGCAATTTCTCTTTCGGCGATTATTTCAAGGAAGGCGCGATTGAACATGCCTGGAATCTTGTCCATAAGGAATTCGGCCTGCCGAAAGACCGTTTGCGCGTTACCGTTTATCACACCGATGATGAAGCCTTTGACCTCTGGAAGAAAATCGCGGGCTTTTCCGATGATAAAATCACCCGTATTCCGACCAAGGATAATTTCTGGTCGGCGGGCGATACCGGCCCCTGCGGCCCCTGCACCGAGATTTTCTATGATCACGGCGACCACCTTTATGGCGGCCCGCCCGGCACACCGGAGGAAGACGGCGACCGTTTTGTCGAAATCTGGAACCTGGTCTTCATGCAGTATGACCAGATTACGCCCTCGCAGCGCGAAGACCTGCCCAACCCCTCCATTGATACCGGTATGGGGCTGGAGCGTATTTCCGCCGTCCTGCAAGGCACACATGATAACTACCAGATCGATCTGTTCAAAAACCTGATTGCCGCCTCCGTTAATCTGACGGGGCAAGCCGAGGATGGCGACCATGCCGTGTCACACCGCGTCATTGCCGACCATTTGCGCGCCTCCTCCTTCCTTGTTGCGGAAGGGGTTCTGCCGTCGAATGAAGGTCGCGGCTATGTTCTGCGCCGCATTATGCGCCGCGGTATGCGCCATGCGCATCTGCTGGGTGCGGATGATCCGTTGATGCACCGCCTTGTGCCGACACTGGTCTCCGAAATGGGTGATACCTATCCCGAATTGAAAGAAGCGCAGGCATTGATTACCGAGACCCTGCGTCTTGAAGAACAGCGTTTCAAAAATACGCTGGAAAAAGGCCTGTCCCTGCTGGAAGCCGAAACTGCCAAGCTGGGCGAAGGCGAAGCACTGTCCGGTGATGTTGCCTTTAAACTCTATGACACATTCGGCTTTCCGCTGGATTTGACCGAAGACGTGTTGCGCCGCGAACAGAACCGCAAAGTCGACACCGAAGGTTTCGAAGCCGCGATGGAAAAACAGCGCGAGGCCGCCCGCAAATCATGGAAAGGCTCGGGTGAAGCCGCCACGGAAGAATTGTGGTTTGAAATCCGCGAAGAAACAGGCGCAACGGAATTCCTCGGCTATGACTGCGAAGAAGCCGAAGGCCAGATTACCGCCCTTGTCGATGCCAAAACAGGTAAACGCGTTGACAGCGCCAAGACAGGTGACGAGATCTTCGTGGTCGTCAACCAGACGCCTTTCTACGGCGAATCCGGCGGTCAGGTCGGTGATAGCGGTTTGATTGTCTCTGGTGATACTAAATGGAAAGTCATAGATACACAGAAAAAACTTGGTTCTATATTCGTGCACCATGCCAAATTTGAGTACCCCTATGATGAGGAAGGACAAGGAAATCAGATTGCCAAAACAACCCCACTTAAAGTCGGTGATACAGTCGCATTAAAAATTGATGCACAGCGCCGCCGTGATATTCGCGCCAATCACTCGGCAACCCACCTTCTCCATGCCGCATTGCGCCGCCATCTGGGCACGCATGTCGCGCAGAAAGGATCGCTGGTTGATAATGAAAAACTGCGTTTTGACATCAGCCAGCCTGTTGCGCTGACGGATGAGCAGATTGCCGTTATCGAGGCCGAGGTCAATGACCGCATCCGCGCCAATAGCGAAGTCACGACCCGTCTGCTGCCGATTGATGAAGCCCGCGAAGCCGGTGCGATTGCCATGTTCGGCGAGAAATATGATGACGAGGTGCGCGTGCTGGCCATGGGCGGCACAGACCCCGACCATCCGTCCAAGCCTTATTCGATGGAGCTTTGCGGCGGTACGCATGTGCGGCGCACGGGCGATATCGGGCTTTTGAAAATCACGGCTGAAAGCGCGGTTTCCGCAGGTGTACGCCGGATCGAGGCTGTCACAGGGCGCGGTGCTTTTGCCTATCTGACGCAGCAGGCCGCAACCTTGCAGCAGGTCGCGCAAAATCTGAAAGCCTCCCCCGCTGAAATTCCGGCACGGATCGAAACCTTGCTGGCGGAGCGTAAAAAGCTGGAGCGCGAAGTCTCCGATATGCGCCAAAAACTCGCTACCATCGGTGATGGCGGCGGAGAAAGCAGCGGCGCTTCCGCCACCAAAACCGTGAACGGCATTCCCTTTGCCGCCCGCGTTTTGCAGGATGTACCGCCGAAAGAGCTGAAGCCGATGGCCGATGCCTTAAAAAAGCAGCTCGGCACAGGCGTGATCGCGCTGATCGCCGTCAATGAAGGCCGCGCCTCGCTGGTGGTCGGTGTCACTGACGACCTGACTGGCAAGCAGGATGCCGTGGAACTTGTCCGCATCGGTGCCGAAGCCGTTGGCGGCAAAGGCGGCGGCGGCCGTCCCGATATGGCACAGGCCGGCGGGCCGGACGGCGGCAAAGCCGATGATGCCATCAACGCCATTGAAACGGCGCT
>SBHI01000202.1 GCA_006226225.1 Alphaproteobacteria bacterium | reverse complement strand
TCCAGTCCGAAATGCGCCAGCAACATTTCCGCCCGTTCTTTCATCGCGGCAGTAGATAATTTCCCTAGCTTGCGCATCGGTAGCATGATGTTTTCCAGTACGGTAAATTCCTCCAGCAGGAAGTGAAATTGAAAGACGAATCCGATTTTTTCCAGCCGGATTTTCTCCAGCTGTTTCTTATTGGCTGTCGAGGTGTCAAAGCCATCGATAAAAACTTGTCCTTCCGTCGGGGCATCGAGGAGACCGATTAGATACATCAGGGAAGACTTTCCTGATCCTGAGGGGCCGGTGACGGAAACGAATTCCCCCGCATCGATACGACAGTTGATGTCCTTTACCAGTGTGACAGGGATTACTTCCGTTGTCAGAATGCGGGTGACGTCTTTCAGTTCAACAGCCGGAGATACGGAAGCGGATTTTGCCATTATGCTGCCCCGCGGATAATGTCTACAGGGTAAAGTGCCGCAGCCTTTCGCGCCGGAATATAGGCGGAGATGACGGAAGATAATGTTGCCATGACGGCGCCGCCGACATACAGCCAAACGGAACGAAAAACGGGCATCCCCTCGAATTTAATCGGCAAATTAACCTCCTCGCCCAGATCGATTTGGAAGGAGGCGAGGGTTTCGACAAGCATGGCACCGATAATCCAACCAAAAACAGAACCGATCAGCCCGATGACGATACCTTGAAATAAAAAAACTTTCCGGATGTCGCCTTCGGAAAAACCTATGGATTTTAAGATGGCGATATCACGGCTTTTTTCATTTACCGACGTCGAGATAATGTTAAAAATCCCAAAACTGGAGACAATAATAATAACGCCGACGGTGGAATACATGATGATGTTTTCAACGACGAACATTTCGAAAATATTGGCAAAGGTTTCTTGCCAGCTTTCTGTACGGTAGCCGTAACGTTTCTCAAGATCAGCGGCAAGGGACGTGGCGTCATCAATATTTTGCAGGCGGATGTTGATTTGATTGATGCGGTTTTCTCTGTTTTGAAGGATTTGTACTTTCTTTAGCATGGCATAGCCAGCACTGCCGTCTACCTCGGTAACGCCGGTATTAAACAGCCCGACAAGCTTCATTGTACGTGTGGTGCCAGCGGGTGAAACGGCGGAGATTTTTGCCCCCAGCCTTGCGCCGAGTTTATTTGCCAGTTCTTCACCGATAATGATGCCGTTGCTGTTTGTTAAAAGCGCGTTCAGGTCGCCTTGCGTCATGTCGCGTTCCAGATTACTGGCATGTCGTTCCATTTCCGGCTGGATACCGGTTAATGCTGCGGCGACATCTTTACCGCCATAACGCAGAAAAACCTGCCCTTGCAAAACAGGCGAGACGGCAACGCCGTCCATTGTTGCAAGTTTTTTCAAAATAGAACGGGCAGAATGGATGCCGCGTATTTCTTCCCGCGGTTTGATGCCGCGCAAATCAACTGCGGCATCAGGGAACTTCTGATAAACCGGCTGCTGTTGTGGCGTGCGGAATTCGTCCATAATTTTGACATGCGGGGCGACATCGATCAGTTTCTCGATGAAGTAATCATGCATACCCTTCATCATGCTGGCGATACCGATGAAAAAAGCAACGCCGAGCATAACACCGATGATGGACAAGATCGTCTGGCGACGGCGGTTTTTTAAATATTCCCAGCCGATGACAAGAACCGTATTCATGGCTTACCCCCCGTTCGCAGGGGCGGTTGCCAAAATGGTTTCGTCACCTTTTAGACCGTCAAGTATCTGTATACGGCTTGTATCACGAATACCTGTTGTGACATTAACGGGGGTGGGTGCGCCGTTTTTTATAACCCATATCCGCCCGTTTCTGACACTGTTCACAGGAACCAGCAGGGCATCCTCTTCCTGCTTTGTGACAATATTGATCTCAACGGTCATACCGATCATGAGTGGAGAATCTTCCGGCAGGCTGACGCGCAGGCGAAAATTCTTGTCAACAGGGTCGCCTTTCGGTGTGGTTTCGGTGACGGTGCCTTCCAGCACCTGATCGGGAAATGCGTCGGCCTTGATGAGAACATTTTGTCCGGTGCGGACAAGGGCGATGTCTTCCTCATCCACCTCGGCAGTGATGCGTAAGTGCTCGGCATCACCGATCCAGAAAAGAATATCGACCATTGTCGCAGTTTCGCCCGGTTCGATATCACGTTTCAGGACTGTGCCGTCCAGCGGTGTGGTGATCGTCAGGCGGTGCAATACATGATGTTGCGACTCCAGCTGCGCCTTGACGGCATCATATTCGCTAACCAGAGAGTCATAAGTGCTTTTGCTGGCGAAACCTTTGCGCATCAGCTCTTCTGTGCGTTTTTTCTCTTTTTCGAGATATTGCAGTCGCGCTTCAAATTCTGTAAGGCGGGCGCGCTCGACATGATCTTCCATTTCGGCAAGAGCTTGTCCTGCCATGACCGCATCACCTTCTTCCACCAAAACCGTTTCAACGCGTCCGGGCACTTGCGTGGAAACTTTTGCCCAGCGCACAGGCTCAACTTCGCCCGT
>SBHI01000074.1 GCA_006226225.1 Alphaproteobacteria bacterium | reverse complement strand
GTGATGCATTGTTTCAGCTCCGGCGCGGAGCTGGCAAAAACGGCGCTTGATCTGGGTTTTTACATTTCCCTGTCCGGCATTATCACCTTTAAAAAAGCCGATGATCTGCGTGACATCGTCAAAACCGTGCCGCTGGACCGTATTCTGATCGAGACCGATTCTCCCTATCTTGCGCCTGTCCCGATGCGTGGCAAACGCAACGAGCCCGCCTTTGTTGCCCATACGGCGGCGAAACTGGCAGAGATTAAAGGCGTTTCCACAGAGGAAATCGGAAAAATCACCACGGAAAACTTTTACCGCCTTTTCAAAAAGGTAAAAAAATTATAGAGTGTGCGCCCATCAAACATGCACATAACGGCGATATAAAAAGGAAAACAGCATGAAGGTTACGGTACTCGGCAGCGGTTCTTCGGTCGGCACTCCGGCAGCCGGAGGTTTTTGGGGCACGTGCGACCCCGACAATCCGAAAAACGCACGCAGCCGCGCATCACTGCTGGTACAGGATGACGGCACCGATATTCTGGTCGATGCCACCTATGACCTGCGCATGCAGCTGAATGCCGCCAAACAAAACCGTATTGATGCCGTACTGTTGAGCCACGCCCATTCCGACCATATCTGCGGCATTGATGATCTGCGCGTTATCAGCTATCACCGCGGCAGTCCCATCCCGCTTTATACCAATCAGGCGACAATGGACGAATTCGGCGGTCATTTCTCCTATGCTTTTGAAGGCGGCTATGGCGGTGTTTACCGCCCTTTTCTAGAGGCCAACACCATCCCGGAGACGACAGAGCTGAGTATCGAAGGAACAAAAATCAATGTGTTTCCGCAGGATCACGGCAGCTGTACTTCGCTGGGTTTCCGTTTCGGCGATTTTGCCTATTCTGTTGATGTGCAGGATTTCACGGAAACCTCTCTCAAAGCGCTGGAAGGTGTGGATACATGGATTGTTGATTGTGCGGGCTATCACCGTGAAGAATCCGCCACCCATGCCACTTTGAAACAGGTCAAAGACTGGGTGGAACGTCTTAAACCGCGCATTACCTATCTGACCGTACTGACGAATTTCATGGATTACGAAACACTCTGTGCCGAATTGCCGGAGAATATCCGCCCCGCCTATGACGGCATGACCCTAGAGTTTTAGAACATACAGCGTTCGATATGGGGGAGGCGCAAGGAGCGCCGTGTACGGATCGTACATAAGCGACGAAGCAACAAAGCCCTTATTGAACGATGGCTGTTCTAAACAGTTTTTTCTTTATATTCGCACAAATCATTGACGACACAATTGCCGCAATCGGGCTTGCGCGCCTTGCAGACATAGCGCCCGTGAAGAATCAGCCAGTGATGCGCATGTTGCAAATATTTTTTCGGCACGACTTTCAGCAGTTTCTGTTCCACCGCCTCCGGCGTTTTTCCCGGTGCCAGTCCCGTGCGGTTGCCCAGACGGAATAAATGCGTATCCACCGCAATCGTCGGATGACCGAAAGCGATATTCAAAACCACATTCGCCGTTTTCCGGCCAACGCCCGGTAATTTCACCAGCGCATCACGGTCTTCCGGCACTTTGCTGTGATGCTCCTTCATCAGAATTTCCGACAGGGCAATGACGTTTTTCGCCTTGGCATTATAAAGGCCGATGGTTTTGACATGGTCAATCAGCTTGTCCAGCCCCAGCTTGACCATATCCTCCGGCGTTTTGACGATTTTGAACAGTTTTTCCGTTGCCTTATTCACCCCTGTATCCGTCGCCTGTGCCGACAGCACCACCGCCACCAGCAATGTATAGGGGTTGGTATAATTCAACTCCCCTTTCGGTTCGGGATTTTGCTTTTGCAGGCGGGCGAAGAATTCGTCTATTTTCTTTGCATTCATCACGGTTTCCTTTTATATAAACCTTATGACAGCAAATATCACATATCTGGACAAAGGAAAACAACCCCATCGCGTTGCGTGGGGCTGCGCTCATATCACGGCAAAAGACGGTATCGGCTATGAAGGCCCGGTTCTGTTCGGTTTTGACGGAACAGCACTCTGCTTCCTTGGCCTAACAGACAAGCAAGCCGATTTGCAACGGCATTTCCCCAAATCTGTCTTCACACCCGCCACGGATGCGCATCTAAAATCCGCAAAGCACTGGCTTCTGACCGGACAAGACGCGCCCGCGATGACACTTTACGGCACGCCGTTCCAGCAAAAAGTCTGGAAAGAGCTGTTGAAAATTCCGTGCGGCAAAACCGTGACCTATCAATATGTCGCGGAAAAAATCGGCAAACCGAAAGCCGTGCGCGCCGTCGGCAGTGCCGTCGGTAAAAACCCCGTTTCCGTCTTTGTTCCCTGCCACCGCGTTGTGCATACAAGCACCGGCAAAGTCAATTACGGCTGGGGCCCTGCGGTCAAGCTGAAACTGCTCGATTTTGAAAAACACGCGGCCTAATTTTGCGCCCTATTCCAGACCAAGAACATCCTGCATGGAATAGAAGCCGGGGGCTTGGTCTTTTGTCCACAGCGCCGCTTTGAC
>SBHI01000004.1 GCA_006226225.1 Alphaproteobacteria bacterium | reverse complement strand
GCGATCATCACCATCACGGCCATACCAAAGCCCATCGACATCATCACAGAGGTTGTCGTATTGCCCGGACGGTATAAATTGACCACCGCCATGCGCAAAGACGGTTTGTTGCGTATCCGTATCTTGCGGGCAATGCTGCGAATTGTCTCGGACAGCAGCAGAAACACGATCAGCGAGGTAAAAGAAAAATACAGAAAATACTGCACAATATGCTTTTCCGGCACGGTGGCGAAAATCAGGGCAATCAATGCTGCCCCCATCACAGTAATAACCGCGGCGTAGCGGAATTCCGGCAATCCTGCCGCCGGAGAAACGCGGCTGCGGAACAAATCCGCCGCACGCACGCGGCAAGCCTTTGCCACCGGCCAGATGACAAACATAAAACTGATCAAAAACCCGTACACTGCCGCCTGTGCAAGAATATCGGGGTAAATACCGGTTGCCCGTGCCGTCAGATCAAGCCGCCCCGCCAGAAGCGGCATCACAAATTGCGGCACCATCGCCCCCAGCAACAGCCCCGCCGCAATGCCCGGCACAGCCACCAGCAGCATCTGTATAAGATATGTGCGGAAAATCACCTCCTGCGCCCCGCCAAGGCATTTTAAGGCGGCAATCACGCCGTATTTGCGCTGCAAATAGGCCGTTGTTGCATTGCCGATACCGATGCCGCCGATCAGTAATGCCGTCAGCCCCATCAATGTCAGAAAAATATTCAACCGTTCTACGGCACGGCGCAGCCCCGGCGCGGCATCGGGAAAGCTGTAGACTCGCCAGATTTCCTCACGCGGCGCTGTTGCTGACAATTCCGCTTTTTTCTGTTCCAGTTGCTGCAATGTCCGCGCCCCCGGCAGTGCGAGACGGTGGTGGTAGTAAAGCAGATTACCGAAGCCGTGAAAGCCGCTTTCCTGCACCGCATCAAGCGCAATCATCACGCGCGGTGCAATCGCATAGCGCGTTGTGCCAAGCCTGTCCGGTTCGCGCAGTATCAATGCATTGATGCGGAACCGCTCCGTACCGATACGCAAGACATCACCAATGGAAAGACCGAGCCGTTCCAGCACTTCGGCCTCGACCGCCGCACCGCGCAAATTTTCCGCACCGCCGCGGGCCGTAAGCTCCTGCGGTGTTGCCTCCAGCGCATTGCCCTTGCCATCGGTAAACAGAACCTGCCCGTAAAGCGGGTAATTGCCGTCAAATGCCTTCAATTCAGCCAGCATCGAGGCATCTTCCGCCCCGCTGCGGATCATCGTATGGGTTTCCAGACTAACGGTCAGTTTGCCGAAGCTGCGCAGTTTTTCCTGCATTGGCTCCGAGACGGGAACACCCATCGTGCGCACCGACAAATCGCCGCCCAGTATCTGCCGTCCGTCACGGCTGAGGCTATCCAGTAAACTGCGTGACAGCGACTGTACCGCAGCAATCGCCGCAACCCCCAGTACAAGACACAGCAGTAGAATGCGGAAATGATGGAAACCGCTTTTCATCTCGCGCAAGGCAAAACGAAGAGCCAAAGCCGTGTTTCTCATTGATGCAGTACCCCGTCAGCGATGGTCACACTGCGGTCACAGCGCGCGGCCAATTCGAAATCATGCGTCACCAAAATCAGTGTCGTTCCCTTGCTTTTGGCCAGGTCGAACAGCAACTCGATGACTTTATGACCGGTTGTCTGGTCAAGATTACCCGTCGGCTCATCCGCCAGCAGCAATGCGGGCTCCGTCACGAAAGCCCGCGCCAGTGCCACACGCTGCTGCTCCCCTCCTGACAGTTGCGCGGGGTAATGCGTCAGCCTGTGGCCAAGCCCGACTTTTTCCAAGGCGTTTTCGGCTTTTTTAAAAGCTGCGGGGTCATGCGCGAATTCCAGCGGAACGGCAACATTTTCCAGTGCCGTCATCGTTGGGATCAGGTGAAAACTTTGAAATACAATGCCGATATTCTTCTGACGAAAACCCGTCAGTGCGTCTTCCCCCATACCGGAAAGTTCTTCCCCCGCAATCGTGATCGTGCCCGCGCTGGGTTTCTCCAGCCCTCCGAGCAGCATCAACAGGCTGGTTTTTCCCGCACCGGACGGGCCTATAATACTGACGCTTTCGCCTTTTTTAACGTCCAGATTGACATCTTTAAGAATTCTTACTTCGCCCGCTTCACTTTTCAGGGATAAGAATATATCCTTAAGAGAGATAAAGAGTGTTTTTTGTCTGCCCATCACAACCTTCTACACCGGAAAGATTTGTTACCTTATGATAGCCCGCTTTTTGATGATCGCCCTTATAACCTTGTACCTTGTTTCCGTACCTTTTGGCAACCAAGCCCATGCGGAAGAGGCAAAAAAGGCCAAAGAGGAAATAGTCTTTCGCATTCTGGTGCTGGGTGACAGTCTGGTATCGGGCTACGGCATTTCCAAAGAGGAAGCTTATCCGGCAGTTCTGGAGGCAAAATTTCGCCAGAACGGCTATCCGGTCAAAGTCATTAACGGCGGAAAATCAGGCGACACCGCCCTTGCCGGTTTTAACCGTCTGCCTTTTCATCTGAAACAAAATCCGGATCTTGTCGTCATTGTCCTCGGTGCCAATGA
>SBHI01000121.1:0-12500 GCA_006226225.1 Alphaproteobacteria bacterium | reverse complement strand
ACAGGTCATCACAATCTATTTCAACAGATACGTGTTCGGTCCTCCAGTAAGTGTTACCTTACCTTCAACCTGCCCATAACTAGATCACCGGGTTTCGGGTCTAATCCATGTAACTTATTCGCCCTATTAAGACTCGCTTTCGCTACGCCTCCACCTACCGGCTTAAGCTTGCTACATAGACTAAGTCGCTGACCCATTATACAAAAGGTACGCGGTCACCCCTCAAGGAGGCTCCCACTGCTTGTAAGCATTCGGTTTCAGGTCTGTTTCACTCCCCTTATCGGGGTTCTTTTCACCTTTCCCTCACGGTACTTGTTCACTATCGGTCGTATGAGAGTACTTAGGCTTGGAGGATGGTCCCCCCATGTTCAGACAGAATTTCACGTGTTCCGCCCTACTCGAGGATCCTACGACTTTCTACCTATACGGGGCTATCACCCACTTTGGCTAGTCTTTCCAGACTATTCTAGTTCTTATCGTAGGACCACTGGCCTGGTCCCCGTTCGCTCGCCGCTACTAAGGGAGTCTCGGTTGATGTCCTTTCCTCCGGGTACTGAGATGTTTCACTTCCCCGGGTTTGCTTCCTTAACCTATGTATTCAGTTAAGGATACCACTAATGTGGTGGGTTTCCCCATTCGGAAATCCGCGGATCAATGCTTATTGGCAGCTAACCGCAGCTTAACGCAGCCTATCACGTCCTTCATCGCCTTCATACGCCAAGGCATTCACCAAATGCTCTTATTAAACGCTTGAATTGAAATCACGCGCAGTGACAAAACCGCTTTTTTACCTGTAAAAACAAGCAAAAGCACGCTTTTGACGCCTGCAAATGATCTCGGCAGCACAAATTGAATTTTTGGTCATTTATTATCAGTGTGCTATACTGATGACAAAACCTATTCACAATATACAAGAACCCCGGATGTGTTTGCCAAAGGCAAAAAATCCGATTGCTTATGCGCCGTTTCCGGTTCATAAACGTCTTAAATTCACTTAATTTTCACAAAATGAACTTAAGACGTTAATGGTGGAGCCAATCGGGATCGAACCGACGACCTCCTGAATGCAAATCAGGCGCTCTCCCAGCTGAGCTATGGCCCCTTATCCATTAAACTTTTCAATGGTGGGCCTGGAAAGACTTGAACTTTCGACCTCACGCTTATCAAGCGCGCGCTCTAACCAACTGAGCTACAGGCCCCTTAAAAAAACTTAGCCTGAAACCAGTAGGCAAAATCCGGCCTGATTTCCGGCGCAGATAATTGATAAAAAAAAGATACGCCGACAGCGACCCTGATTAGGTCAAAAGCGCTAAGATGCGTTCCTTAGAAAGGAGGTGATCCAGCCGCAGGTTCCCCTACGGCTACCTTGTTACGACTTAGTGCCAGTCGCTGATCTCACCGTGGTCGGCTGCTTCCCGAAGGTTAGCGCACCGGCTTCAGGTGGAACCAACTCCCATCACTTGACGGGCGGTGTGTACAAGACCCGGGAACGTATTCACCGTGGCATGCTGATCCACGATTACTAGCGATTCCGACTTCATGCTCTCGAGTTGCAGAGAACAATCTGAACTGAGACGGTTTTTAGAGATTAGCTCCTTCTCGCAAAGTTGCTGCTCATTGTCACCGCCATTGTAGCACGTGTGTAGCCCAGCCCATAAGGGCCATGAGGACTTGACGTCATCCCCGCCTTCCTCCGGCTTATCACCGGCAGTCTCGTCAGAGTGCCCAACTAAATGCTGGCAACAGACGATAGGGGTTGCGCTCGTTGCGGGACTTAACCCAACATCTCACGACACGAGCTGACGACAGCCATGCAGCACCTGTCACCGGTCCAACTAAATGAAGAGGTCCATCTCTGGTCCTCCCAACCGGGATGTCAAGGGCTGGTAAGGTTCTGCGCGTTGCTTCGAATTAAACCACATGCTCCACCGCTTGTGCGGGTCCCCGTCAATTCCTTTGAGTTTTAACCTTGCGGCCGTACTCCCCAGGCGGTATGTTTATCGCGTTAGCTTTTTCACCGAAATCAAAATCCCGACAAATAACATACATCGTTTACGGCGTGGACTACCAGGGTATCTAATCCTGTTTGCTCCCCACGCTTTCGTACCTCAGCGTCAATACTCGTCCAGATAGCCGCCTTCGCCACTGGTGTTCCTTCCAATATCTACGAATTTCACCTCTACACTGGAAATTCCGCTATCCTCTCCGAGATTCTAGCTAAGCAGTTTTAAAAGCAATTCCAAGGTTGAGCCCTGGGCTTTCACTTCTAACTTGCTTTGCCGCCTACGTACGCTTTACGCCCAGTAATTCCGAACAACGCTCGCCCCCTTCGTATTACCGCGGCTGCTGGCACGAAGTTAGCCGGGGCTTTTTCTCCCGCTACTGTCATTATCATCACGAGTAAAAGAGCTTTACAACCCGAAGGCCTTCTTCACTCACGCGGCATGGCTGCGTCAGGCTTCCGCCCATTGCGCAATATTCCCCACTGCTGCCTCCCGTAGGAGTCTGGGCCGTGTCTCAGTCCCAGTGTGGCTGATCATCCTCTCAGACCAGCTACCAATCGTCGCCATGGTGGGCTGTTACTCCGCCATCTAGCTAATTGGCCGCGGGCTCATCTTTTGGCGATAAATCTTTACCCCGGAGGGACTATACGGTATTAATTTCCGTTTCCAGAAGTTATTCCGTACCAAAAGGTAGATTCCCACGTGTTACTCACCCGTGCGCCACTCCCCCGAAGGGGCGTTCGACTTGCATGTGTTAGGCCTGCCGCCAGCGTTCGTTCTGAGCCAGGATCAAACTCTCAAGTTAAAAATAACCTGAAAACTTTCAATCCTTGCTTAGCTTTACTAAACAAAAGAAATTTTTCGGTCGTATAAAAAATTGACCGAGGACATCTTTTATGTGTGTACACGTATTAAAAATACACGTTCGACATACGATGCCTCGTTCATAATGTAAAAAACGCTTGAAAACGTTTTTGACACGAAACGGGATCGCTGTCTGCGTATCTTTTCTTTACCAATTTAACGATGTTCAAGAACCCTCATACCTTTTAAGGCATGAAAAAAAGCACCTTTGCGATATCCTCTAAACTTGTCAGATCCGCAAGTTAGCGCTTTCATTTTCCGTCCGTGGAAACCACAGTCGAGATCGCAAAATATCGGAAGCAAAATCGAATGTCAAGCTATTATTTTATCGCTTGTCGCATTTTTTTCTGCGTCGCTAAAAGCGTCCCGCCTGCATGTGATTCTCACGCGGCGAAGTGATATTTATGCCATTCACTGAAAAATGTCAAAATGTTTTTTTACTTTTTTGTGATCTATCTTGGCAATCCGCTGATTTTACCGTAAGATTCATTAAGAAACGGTAAATATCCCGCCAGAGAGAGACCCGCCTTATGCTCTATTTTGATCAAGTGACTCTTACATATAAAGAAAACGATTCTCCGGTACTGGACAATATCAGCTTTCGAATCGCGCGCGGTGAGTTCCGTTATCTGACCGGGCGGAACGGTGCGGGTAAAAGTTCTTTGATGTCACTCGTCGCGATGGCGACTCAACCGTCGCGCGGGCAGATTCGCCTGATGGGGCAGGATGTCACCCGCTGCGCACGCCACCAACGGCAGGCCCTGCGCCGCAAAATGGGGATTCTTTTTCAGGAGCCGCGGCTGATCGAGCATATCAGCGTCTTTGATAATGTCGCCCTACCGCTGCGCCTATGCCATATTTCTGAACAAAATATCCATACCAGCGTCATCGAGCTTTTAAAATGGCTGGATCTGGATCATAAGGCCAATGAGTTGCCTGCCGCCCTATCCGGTGGAGAGAAACAGGCCGTCTCTCTGGCGCGCGGTGTTGTTCACCGTCCACTACTCATCCTGGCCGATGAGCCAACCGCACATATTGATAACGAATCAAGTAAGCGTATCCTGCGGCTGCTGTCTGAGCTGAATAAGCTGGGCACAACCGTGATGATGGCGACGCATGACCGCTGGATTCTCGAATCATACCCGCGCCCCGCGCTGCATCTTGAAGGCGGAAAGATTATGCAAGTTCCCTCCCGTGAGGTTTTCTCCACACCCGATTCTTACGATAACCTATCTTCTGCCGCCTGAGACATTTCGCAAGGAAAACAGATATGACTGCAAAACAAACAGACAGCGCCGCACCGAATCCAAAAAAAATTCCCGTCTATCCGGATAACCTGATGCCGGTTGCCAACGACCCGCGCGTTTTATCGCCCGTGCCGCGCATCGCCGGATTCGTTTTTCTGCTTTTTCTGGTTGCAGGGTTGTGGCAGCAGATCCATTTATCCGTCACTGAAAAACAGGACAAGCTGTCCGGCATTTACACACTGGCTTTTTTCAAAACGGAGAAAGATACGCGAACGCCGCAAGAACAAGCTGACGAAGCACTTGATACGCTGCGCAACATCCCCGGCATTCTTAACACCGCACTTGTGGATGCCGGCAGCATACCGGCCTTTCAAGATGCTGACGCACAAACCACGCTGCCAGCGCTGATTCATATCAAAACCGCATCATCCGGCGAAACCATCTTCCTGCAAAAAATGGAAGAGTTGGCAGAACATTTCCCGGCCGCACAGCTGCGCGATCACAGCCGCGATACACAGGTTGCCGCATTAAAAAACCGCTATGCCCGCTTTCTTGTGATTCTAAATATCAGCGCCGTCATTGCCGGTGCGCTGGTAATCACCGCCATGCTGGCTGCCGCACCGAAATGGCTGCGTCCGCAGCAGGATACGATTGCGCTGCTGCGCGTGCTGGGTGCCGAGGATAAAATGATCCTGTATGTTTTCAGCCGCCACACGTTGCGCAATGTTTTAAAAGGCCTCACCATCGGTGCCACATTAACAGCCGTTCTTTTCCTGATCCCCGCCTATTTGCTGGGAATGTTCGGAATGCTGCCCGCCAATGTCAAAATCGACCCGCCTGTCCTCGGTCTCATTCTTGCTTTCGCACTGGGGCTGTTCTACATTGCGGCAAGGCTGCGCACGAAAAGTATTTTGCGCCGCCAGATTTGGGACGCCGCATAAGAAAGAACGGGTTGATTTTCCTTCGCCATGACAGACCGCATTCGCTCGCTTGCCTTTAATTTCCTGTTTTTTTCGGGATCGCTGTTTTTCAGCATCACGCTGCTATGGACACTCTTACTGCCGCGTGAGCGAAGCGTCGGCATCGTCCGCGGCATCTATTTCGGTTATATGAACTTTATCGAAAAATATATTATGGGCCTGCGCCTTCATATTGAAGGTTGGGAACATGTGCCGAAAGAAGGTGCCTTTATTCTGGCCTCCAAACATCAATCAGCCTATGAAACGCTGAAGCTGTGCGAAATTCTGGATGACCCCGCCATCGTGCTAAAGCGCGAGCTGACATGGATTCCGATCTGGGGCTGGTATCCGAAAAAAATGGGGATGATTCCGATTGATCGCGGCTCCGTCGCGCAAGCTATGCGTTCCATTATCAAAGGAGCCGAACGCGTCAAAAGTGAGGGACGCCCGATTTTGATCTTTCCGCAAGGCACGCGTGTTGCCCCCGGCGTCAAAGCGGAATACCGGGGTGGTATCGGCAAAATTTACAAAGATGTCGGATTGCCCGTTATTCCAATGGCTCTGAATTCCGGCCTGTTCTGGGGACGCAACGCCTTTTGGAAAAAATCCGGCACGGTCAGTTTCCGCTTTTTGCCTGCCATTCCGGCAGGGTTGCCGCCGCAAGAAATGATGCAGCAGCTGGAAGATGTCATCGAAAAAGAAAGCGATGCGCTTTTAAATCCGGATATTCAATAAACGTAATTCATCGAATTCGAAATCAGCAGCGTGCCGGCAACACCGATGACAATCCATGTCAGTGCTGTGCCGAAAACACGGCGTTTGGATATTTTATTTTTGGAAAATATCAAACCGGAGGCATGCGCCGTCCGTGCAAGAACCAGAGCACCACCCAACAAATGCACAAGATAATCGCTGGTGCCGTTCAGCTCCAACATCACAAACAGGATTAATGCCATCGGCACATATTCCGCAAAATTGCCATGCGCGCGCACAGCCTTGGTCAGATCATCCTTGCCGCCGTCGCCGAAGGCAATTCCCAGCTCGCGCCGCAAAGTTACGACATGGATTGACAACATCAGAAACAACATCGCCAACAAAGCACCATAAATTGCAGCTATCAGAACCATAAAACACGTCCTCCCGTTACGGTTTTTCTTTCCTCATATTATAAGTAAGAGATGGCTGAAAAGATAGGCTCTATCACACCCTCAATATTTGACATATTATTAATTTTCGTATATGATGCCTGTCTGAAATAATACGCAGATAAGCGGGATGACGGGTGTGAAAGACTTAACCGGAAAAACAGTTGCAACGTCTTTAACGGTGCTTTTTGCAGGGCTGGCGGCAGCCCCTGCCACGGCACAAGTTGATATGCCTGCCGATATGCATGATGCGGTGATGGCGGAACTGACACCAACGCAGGTGATGGTGCAGGCATTATCCGACCAGACATCACTGGGTGATAAACTGCAACGCCTTGAAACCGACCGCGATTATTATAAGAACCTGACCAGCCTTGCCGATGAAGCACGTGCCGAGAACTGGTTTGATGCCCCCTCTACACAAACATTTCTGGCCATTCTTCATACGGTCATGAACCCCGGTGATGTAAATACAAATGTATTGCTGGGCTTTGACGGCACGGAACAAGACGCCCATGACAGCGCCACGCTGGATGATAATATCGGCGATTTGATTGCCGCCGCGCGCAACCCGGACAACATGTCCATCAGCGATCCCCTGCTGCGCTTCAAAGCCGTTGCGGGCGAAGTGCAAAACACCGCCACAGCAGATGCGATGAATTATTATTCCTCCTACGCTTTCGATGCCAGCAATATTCATCTGGACCCGACACCGCGTGAGCAAAGGCTGGAGCGTTACAATAATGATAAAAACTATGCGGAAGCATGGCGCACGGCCGCCAACGGCACTTATAATGAAAAACGCAACGGCAGCATGTATTACACCAGCTATGCGCATTTATGGGATGCTTATTTCAATCCGGAAATGACATGGGAGCTGCTATCGCAAGTGCCGGATAATGATAATGACGACAAGCCGACCGAATTTCGCAAATGGACTGCCGGCGATGGCTATCAGCGTGATAATAATGTTGATGCCCTACTCCGCGCCCGTGATGCGTTATTGCCGGATACCCCGCCGCTGCAGTTGGACAAACGTGCAGCACTCTTCCAAGCGATTGATGATGCCACTGTTCAAAACATAACCAGCTTTCAAGGTGGTGAAAAAGCAGGCATCGCAACGGATGACAGCTACCCATTCAGTGCGGCAAATATCTTTCTGGATTTATCGCCACTCTCTGAAAAACAAGCGCGTTACGAACGCGACGGAAGCTATCAGGAAGCGGCAAAAGAATTCGGCAATCAACTCGCTTCCAATTCTGATGTTGCCAATATGTATTACACCAGCCTGATCACATTCTGGAGTGCCGTGCTGGATAAAAACATCACCTGGGACATGATCAAAAATACGCCCGACGAAGATGATGACAATGACACGCCGAATGAATTTTTCTGGAACAGAGCCTCTGACGACAATTTGGATAACAACATGCAGTTTGTCTTTGAAGCCCGTGATGAAATCCTGCCGGATGTGATGCCGGAAAATCTGGCGGAACGCCGCGTGCTGTTCGATAAAGTTATTGAACGCGCCCGCGAAAAAATCGCCGTGCAATATGCCCCCTGGGATGAATATTATAAAGCGCTGCAAAATGATCCTTTCTATGCCGGCACGCAGAGCCAGCAGGATTTTTCTTTTGATGCCTATTATCTGCTGAAGCGCGCCCATACCGACCCGTCCGTTACGGCAGCCGATCTTACCGCCGCCGGATTAACGGCACAGAATGAAAGCAGTAACAGCCTTGCACATAATTTCAACATGGTGCTGGCGGCGCGCGATGCTGCTGAAAATCCAAGCTATGAATCCGTCCATGCCGCCGCCGGAGAAAAACTGCAAGCACAGTCTGATGAACATCAAAAAGGACAGTTTATGCTGTGGGGCGGACTCGCCGCTTTGCTGCTGCTGGGCGGTGCAGGTGCCGGTGGTGCCGTGGGTTATAGCCGCTACCGCCGCAAAAATCCGCTGCCGAAACCTCATTAATGCGGGATTGCCTCTCTGAACAATTGCCCGTAATCTTGCTCTATGAGCAAGCTGAAAGAAAAATATTTCGCAACACTTGAAAACGGATTGAAAAAATGGGAAAGCCGCCGCAGCATCGGCAAACCCCGTTTTATTCTACGTGCGTCTTTGCCCTTTATCCTTCTGATCGCCTGTCTTTTTTATCTGGTGTTTTTTTATGTCGGAGATTTTTTCACCCGTGACGAAGCAATGCTGCTGGCGCTTGGTTCAGGTCTTATTCTTGGCCCTCTCTTTGGTGCATATACATGGCACTGCGCCGAAAGGCAGCTGACCGTTTATAAAGAAACAGGCTCTATCGAAGCCGTTTATGCCGATATTCGCGCGGGACAAAAGGAAGCGTTAAAACTGGGTTTCCGCTCTGTCGGCGCAGTGCTGCTGATTGGCCTGATCCTGCTGGGTTATGCCGCCTATAAATGCGCCACGCGCGGCAGCTAGATTCCGTTTACACTCTCCGGCTCTTCTGATATAAACATATTCTCTATACACAAAACAGCGCAGAGGAAACCGCCCGATGTCCGCACCGCAGAAATCGTCTAAACAGCCTGCCATCCGCCGCTATTTTTTCGATACCGAATTCCATGACAACCCGTCCAACTTCAGTTGCGAACTGGTCAGCATTGGCATCCTGAATGAAAAAGGCAGCGAGTATTACGGTATCTCGAAAGAGTTTAATCTGCATGCCGCCAAGCAAGAGCCTTGGCTAAAAACCCATGTCATCGACAAACTGGATGATCCCAAAACATGGAAAAGTATTGATGAAATCCGTCAGGGCGTATTGGATATGTTTGAGCCCGCAGATAAAGTCGAGCTGTGGGCAAGAAACGGTTCCTACGACAATGTTTTAATCTGCCAGTTATTCGGCGGTATGGGAGAATTTTTTGAAACTCTGAAAAATGAAAAGGGAATCGGTCATGTCGAATTCCGCGATATTAACGAGCTGAAACGTGAGGCTGGCAGTCAGGGCTTGCGCCTGCCGCGCCTTCCCGACGACGAGGCGCATGTTGCCATCAATGATGCAAGGAACGAGCTGAAATGCTATAACTTCCTCAAGCAGCTGAGAAAGAAATCCGCAGAAACGCTGGAAAATCCGACATTGAAACCCCGTGCGCCGCGCAAGAACGGGTTTACCCCATGAGCAAAGCCATGCCACAGATTCTTGTTTTAAAAACGGACGGGGAAAACGCCCCTGCACCGGAAGCGGAACAAATCGCTGCAGCACGCACACTCGCGGGGCCGGTCAATACCGTAACATGGAACCACTTTATCGGTGAGGATGACCGCCTTTACTGCGGTATCTGGGAAGCATCCCCCGGGAAGCACAAAGTCGATTATACGGAATGGGAATTCTGCCAATTGATCGAAGGCGAAGCCATACTGACAGATGAGAACGGCAATGCCACCCATATCAAAACCGGTGAGGGTTTTATTATTCCTGCCGGTTTCAAAGGCACATGGGAAAGCCTGACCCCTTTAAAAAAGCATTACGTGATTTTGCTCCCGCAAGAAGACAACAAGGATTGAATATTTATGACTGACCTGATCAAGACATCGAAAAAAGACGGCATTCTGACCATTACCATGAATCGCCCCGACAAAAAAAATGCGCTGACCACAGGCATGTATAGCGACATGACAAAGGCGATTAAAGACGCTGCCAATGATTCAGACCTGCGCGTCATTCTGATCACCGGATCGCAGGATGCTTTTTGTGCCGGAAATGATCTGATGGATTTTCTGAATAACCCGCCGCAGGATGATTCAAGCCCCGTCTTGCAATTCCTGAAAACACTGTCCGAAGCGGAGCTGCCTGTCGTCGCGGCCGTCAATGGCACAGCGGTCGGCATCGGCACCACCATGCTGCTGCATTGTGATTTTGTTTATGTGGCCGATGATTCCACATTCTCCCTGCCCTTTATCAATCTCGGCCTTGTGCCCGAAGCCGGTTCCTCGATGCTGCTGCCGCGCCTTGCCGGACATCAGCGCGCCGCCGAACTGCTAATGCTGGGCGAGCCTTTCACAGCGGAAGACGCGAAAGAGGTCGGGTTTGTGAACCGCATCTGCAAACCGGAAGATGTGCTGGACACCGCCATGAAAACAGCGGAGAAACTGGCAAAGAAACCGCAAAACGCTCTACGCGAAACCAAGGCACTGATGCGGCAGGATTTTGAATCCGTTGCCGCCCGCATTTCCCGTGAGGCTGATGTATTCAAAGATTGCCTGACCTCGGAAGAAACCAAAAACGCCATCACGACGTTTTTCGGACGTAAAAAACCGGGCGCGCCAAAATCAGGCTAACTACCTAATTTTACAAATATAACATGCATGCGGAAGTGGTGGTTTCCGCAGATGCTATATTTATATATAAAAACTTGACATATAGTTGCAATTTTTACTACTGTTATGAAAGAGTGTTTCAACTTTCCATAACATTCTAATAGGAAATTTCCGTGCGGGAATTGAGGGTCTTGTGTGTAGTGCGCTCCGGCTTCTGAAAAGTCGGCGGCGGGTGTTTAAAGACAATGACAAAAAGGCACGGATAAAATGGCACAACCTGATAAAAAACCCGAAACAGGCATTTTCGGAAAAATTCGTCACTATTTCAGCAAAACCGGTAAGGCTGAGCGCGAAGATTTAAAAACCGCGAAAATTACAGTCGGCTCTCCCCCGCCTTCGGTGGAAGGGTTGAAACGCGCATTAAATCCGCCTCATGATGACACCGTCACAAACCTGCACGGTTATGAGGTGCATGACCATTTCCGTCCGCTGGAAGATATTGAATCAGACGATGTTAGCGACTGGGTTGACCGCCAGAACGAGCGCTTTCAGGAATATATCGCCGGAACGGATGAGGTGCAAAAATCCGCCCGCGATTTCGTTGAAAAAATCCTGAACCGCAAAACCGAAAGCATCCCTGCCAGCTATGGCAAGTTCAGCTTTTCACACGCCCATGATGGCGTTTCCAACCACGGCGTTTATCAGGTTCGCCCGAAAGGAAAACCCGATGACGCGCCGCGCGTTTTGATTGACCCGAACAAACTGGATGCGACAGGTAAGACCGCCTTGTCCGGCACCTTCCCCAGCCCGGACGGAAAACGCGTTGCCTATCTATTGTCCGAAAACGGCAGTGATGCAAAGACCCTTTATATTCTGGATACCAAAACCGGTAAGAACATCGCCGATAAAATCGACGGCTTCCGTTTCGGCAGCGTAACATGGGATAAGGACAGTAAGGGTTTCCATTACGGCTATCCGATGAATGACGCGCATAAGCGTTCTTTCGTCAAACACCATAAAATCGGCGATGATGTAAAAAACGACAAAGTTGTTTTTACGCCCGATGACCGTGAAATGGCTTTTGCCGGACTGTTCCGTCTGAAAACAAAACAGAATGACTGGGTCAGCATCAGCATCGGAACCGACCCGAAAAATGGTCTGTATTTCCGCAAGGCAGGCACGGATGATGAATTCACCAAACTGATTGATGACGGCAAGGCCGAT
Source organism: Alphaproteobacteria bacterium (assembly GCA_006226225.1). Lineage (GTDB taxonomy): Bacteria > Pseudomonadota > Alphaproteobacteria > Micavibrionales > CSBR16-224 > CSBR16-224. Next base: position 767 of record SBHI01000121.1, on the reverse strand, counting down.
ATCAGTCCGATTGCCGAAATTGGCGACAAGGTCTATGCCATCACGAAACTGGATGCGCCGAAAGGCCGTCTGGTGCGTTTTGACCTGAATGATCCCGCCCCCGAGAAATGGGAAACGGTGATTGCCGAAGATGCCAATGACACATTGGACAGCGCGTTCATCCATCAGGGCAAGCTGTTTGTTAATCACAGCCATGACACGGCAGATCAGTTAAAGGTGCATGATCTGGACGGCAAATTCCAATATGATGTCGAGCTGCCGCTGCCTTTGGCGCTGTACGGCATTGCCCAGTTCCAGCCCGAAGACAAAAAGCTGATTTTCAGCATCAGCAATGATCAGCAAAGTGGCAACCGCTATGAATATGATATCGACAAAAACGACTTTAAACTGATCAAACAGAATGATCTGCCTGTTGATCTGACCGATTGCATTGTCGAACGTATCACCGCAACCTCCAAAGACGGTACGAAAGTACCGATGACCATCATCCGCCATCCCGATACCAAGCTGGACGGCAGCGCGGCCGTAAAACTTTACGGCTATGGTGGTTTTGATATCTCCCTGAACCCGGGATTCAGCTCCGGCGTTGCCCATTGGGTCAAAAGCGGCGGTATCTATGCCCGTGCCAATCTGCGCGGCGGCGGTGAATACGGACAGGAATGGTATGATCAGGGACGCTGCGAAAACAAACAGAATGTCTATGACGATCTGATTGCCTGCGCGGAACATCTGATTGACGAGAAATACACCTCCACCAAACGTATCGC
>SBHI01000068.1 GCA_006226225.1 Alphaproteobacteria bacterium | reverse complement strand
GTTGCCGATACGCTGGTGGAAAAGCTGACCCCGCGTATTGAAGCGCTGAAAGTCGGCCCTGCTGAAACGGATGCGGATATGGGCCCGTTGATTACGGCAGTGCATCGCGACAAAGTGTTGTCCTATATCGATAGCGGTATTGAAGAAGGCGCGAAACTGGTTGTGGACGGACGCGGATTGAAAGTGCCGGGTTGTGACGGCGGCTTTTTCCTTGGCGGCTGCCTGTTTGACCATGTCACATCGGAAATGAAAATCTATAAGGAAGAGATTTTCGGCCCTGTGCTGTCAATGGTACGTGCAAAAACCTATGCGGAGGCTGTGAAGCTGATTAACGACCATGAATACGGTAACGGCACGGCGATCTTTACCCGTGACGGTGGTACGGCACGTGCCTTTGCCCGCGATATTGAAGTTGGTATGGTCGGTATTAATGTGCCGATTCCGGTGCCGGTGGCAATGCACAGCTTTGGCGGTTGGAAACGTTCCTTGTTCGGAGATCAGCATATGCACGGTATGGAAGGCGTTCGTTTCTTTACGCGCCTGAAAACCATGTCTGCCCGTTGGCCTGATGGCCCGGCGCAAGGTGCGGATTTCCATTTCCCGCAGAACAAATAATATTTGCAGGAAGCAGGGATAAAGAAAGAGGGCTGACGGGTCAGCCCTCTTTTAATTTATATAAGTTCATCACCGGCTATTGAATAACGACTGTTCCCTGACTGTGTGACAGCTGTGCCGGAACATGATCAATTTTCACGGCTGCGCCGGAAAGCGACTTCAATGCCGGAACAAGGCCTGCGGTTAGTGTTTGCAGATCACGGCTGTAAACAGGTTGCGCGACATGAACAATCGCCGAGAAACTGTGCTGCGGTACGGCATAGAAAACGAAGACAGCCTCGTAATTATTGCCCTGAACGGGGCAGAGTGTGTGAACGCTTTGGATCTTGTCACTGACGGTTTTATCGGATAGGACTTTCAGTTTGTTCTCGCAATCCTGATTGTAACGCGCAACATAGCGCGCCGCGAGGTCGCGGAGATTGGCTTCTTTATATTGCGGCCAAGCCTGCTGTTCAAATAATCCGTTGGCAACGCCTGCACCCCATTTCAGCATATAGCCGTCTTCGCTGAGTTGTGGGTTCTCGGGCGCGATGCCGGATTTTTTCAACAGAGATGAGAGCGGCTGTTCCGTCGCGGCGGCAGCGCTACCATAGGATGGTAATGGCGCAGGCTGCTGTTGTGCGACGGGCGCGGGCTGTGCCACGACCTGCGTTGGTTTGGCAGGTTGTTTCAGCTGTGTTTGTTCCGCAGGTGCAGTCAGATCGTGATAAACCGGTTGCGGTTCTTGCCGGACAGGGTGCTGGGCATAAATTGTGGTCTGGTATTGCGGCCCTGTTTGCATCATTTCAGCTGCGGCCTGTGCGGCTTCATTTGCACGCTTTTCCCGTTCGGCCAGAACGCTGGAAGGAGTTGGGACATCCAAAGCCGTTGCCGGACGTTCACCGCGGTGAACGGCCATAATACCGTCAAGGAAGTTGCGGTAAGCGTCAGGGGCAGGCTGCTCTGCGGCAACGGCAGGAGCCGGTGCTGCGCTGTTGTTTTCTACAGCATAGGGCATATGCGTGCTGACGGCAGGCTCCATCTTCGTGACAGTATTTTCGGGCATACTGTTCGCAGGTGCTTGCGGTTCATAATTCGGGATATATTGTCCCTCTTGCTGTGCCTGAACACGCGCCGCTTCTGTCGTGACGGGGGCGGGGAGGGAATTACTCCAGTTATTTCGGGATTGGTGCGGTGCCGGGGCAGGTTTTGCGCCGGGGTTATAGCTGCGTTCCAATGCGGCAAGATCCTCGGCGGACATTTCCTTAACGATCAGGGGCGGTTTTGCATTGCCGCCAGCCTGCGGTTCAATGCGGGTCATAGCAAGGGATTCGCTGTCATTTTTCTGTGCCGCAAAGCGCTGGGCAACATGTTCCGCTTTTTCTTTTGCGGCGCGGGCGGCTGCCAGCTGTGCAGCATATTTTGTTTCCTGTTCGGCAACGCGGGCAGCGCTTTCTTGCGACAGTTTTTGTTTTTCTTGCTCAGAAGTCGCTAAACGTTGCTGAACAGCGGCGTTTTCGCGGATCAGTTTTTGACGCTCTGCTTCATGCTGGGTGCGTAGAGCGGTGAGTTCTTTTTCCAGACGAAGTTTCTCTGCCAGTACGGTTTCATCAGCTTGCTTTGCTTCCAAAGCGGCTTTTTTCTGTGTCTGTTGCAGATTGGCGAGACGTTCCTGCATTTGCAGATTTTCGCGCATCAGCTTCATACGTTCGTCTTCATGCTGTTTTTGCAAGGCTGCAACGCGCTGTTCTGCGGCGGCGAGTTCCTCGGCCGTTTTTGCCGCATTGCGGGTGCGGGAGGCTTCTTCCTGTTGTGCCTGCTGCAGGCTGGCAAGACGGTTCTGCATTTTTTCATTTTCTTCCAGCAGTTTTTGCTGTTCGGCATCATGTTGTTGTTTCAATGATGCCATGCGTGCGGCGGCGGCCTGCATTTCTGCTTGTTTCGCGGCAGCGGCTTTGTTTGTGGCCTCGCGTTCCATTTCTGTGCGGATTTTGGCGATTTCCTGCTGTTTTTCCGCCTCCAGTTTCGACAGGTAGGATTGCAGTTTTTGATTATTGGCGGTCAATAACTGACGCTCTTCCGCATGTTGTTTTTGTAACTCGATCAGCTTCGCTTCAGCGGCACGGCGTTCCGCATCTGTTGCCGTTTGTTCTTTGGCAAGGGCGGCAGCGGTTTCCTGCGCTTTTTGCAGAGTCGCCATTTTTTCCTGCATGCGGCTGTTTTCCGCAATCAGCTGCGCACGCTCGGCAGCGTGGCGTTTTTCCATCTCGCGGATATGGGTTTCAGCTTTCTGCTTTTCCTCGACGGTCACGGCTTTGCTACGGGCCTGTTCCGCTTCGGCTTTTTGCGCTGTTTGCAGGGCGGCGATTTGCTCCTGCATACGTTTGTTATCTTCAACCAGCTGTGTGCGTTCAGCGTCATGACGTTTTTCAATCGCGATGATTTTCCGTTCAGCTTTCAAACGCGCCTCTTCGGCGGCACGGCTGCCTGTCGTGATTTGTACGGGTGTTTTGACGGATTTCTGGTTTTGTAATTCGGTGATGCGGTTTTGCATCTCTTTGTTTTCTTGAACCAGTTTGGACATTTCCGTCTGGTAGCGCTTTTCCAACGAGTCCATTTTTTTATAGGCGTCAGTCAGCTCTTTTGTTGTTTGTGTGCTGTCTCCACCCGCGACCTGCTGCTGCAGTTTTTGAATGCGTAATCTTTCTTTTTCCAGCCATTCCCGTTGTTGGACAAGGCCGCGCGCCTGACGTTCAAGGTCTTCCTGTTTTTTCATTAGTTCAAAATCGACCTGTGCGATATTCAGGTTTTTGAAACCGTGACGGTCTTGCGCATCTTTATATAGAGAAGCATTTTCAATTTGTTTGCGCTGTAGGGAGAGGGAGTGTTTTAATTCTTCCAGTTCCCGTTCCTTTTTGATCAATTGTGCGCGCAATTCGGAAACATCAGAGGCATCGGCCAGTGCTTCTTGTTGTCGGGAGGAAACCGGCGCGGCTTTCAGGGGGGCGACATTCTGTACGGGAATGCTGTCACCGGCGGCAAAAACCGCTGTGCCTGTCAGGGAGATAACGGCTGTTCCGACCATCAGCGATAACAGGCTGCCGAAAACACGGTTTTTGGAAACGGACATTGGCTTTTTCTCCTGAGTAAAAAAATCAAAATAATGTGGTTTTTATAGCATTCCATGTATAGCGCGTGGCGCAGGAATTTACCAGCTTAAATTAGGCTTAAAGCGTGCTCAGATAAGCCTTTATACGGTCAAATTCGTCTTTGACACGGCAAATGTCGTCCAGGGAGGTGTTTTCCCCTTTTTGCAAAAGGGTCTCTATTTTGGCCGCGGCTTGCCCCAGTGCTGTGCAGCAGGCGGAATGCGCGGCACCTTTCAGGCTGTGTGCATCTTCTTCAAGCCTTACCAAATCTTGGTCTTGATGGGCTTTTTCAAGACTGTTGACAAGAGGGGCGGTCATCTCGACGAAAAAGCCGAGCATTTCGGTGATAGCGGCCGTATCGAAGCCTCCCAGCAGTTCTTTTGCTGCTTCCGCATCGATTGGCGAGTTGTCGTGAGTGGTCTCAGGCGTGTTTTGTTCCTGTTCTTCCGCACTGTCCTCTTGTTCGCGCAGTAACCCCCAGCGGATCAGTAGCCGCCGCATCTGTCCCAGAGAAATCGGTTTTAAGAGGCATTCATCGAAGCCGCGCGACAGATAGACTTGCCGCCGCGACAGCTGGACATCTGCTGTTAGGGCAATAACGGGCATGCGGTCATCAAGCGTGGTGCGGTTTTCATCCTCTTCGATGGCGCGCAGCCTTGCTACCAGCGTATAGCCGTCCATTTCCGGCATATGCAGATCGGTGAGCAGCAGCCCGTAATCCTGTTCCGATAATTTGTTCATGGCGTCAATACCGTTTTCGGCAAAATCTGCACTGATACCCAGATGAACGAATTGCCTTTCCAACACATCGCGGACGGAAGGGTTGTCTTCGGCAACCAGAATGCGGTGCGGCCTTTGTGAAATATATTCGGCGGCATTGCGGGCGGCGGCGCGGACAGCCTCCCCCAATCCCAGACGACTGGCGGGTTTGCCGAGATAGGTGGCACCCAGCGCCCGCGCTGAATGCTGCAGCCCTGCATCATCACGGGCGGTATAGATAACGATACCTGTAAAAGGGCGGATTTCCGCTGCATATTTTGCAAGATCAACGCCCAGCCCGTCCGGCAGCCCCTGATCAATGATGGCAACGTCGAAGCTGCGTTGTTCCAGAAGCTGCAAACCCGTGGCATAAGTGCCGCAATTTTCGACTTTTGCCCCCATGGATGTTAGACAAGTGACGATTTCGCGCGCGGCGGCAGGATGATCCTCCACCGATAAGACGGCAAGACCGGCCAGATCGGGCAGGGGGGCGAAATTTTCAGAACTGACGGGGGCGGCAGGAATTTCAAACCAGAACACGCTGCCTTGGCCGGGATGACTGTCAACACCAATCATGCCGTCCATCAGCTCAACCAGTTTGCGACAAATCGACAGGCCCAGCCCCGTACCGCCGTATTTTCGTGTTGTGGAACTGTCGGCTTGTGTAAAGGGCTGAAACAGTTTGGCCGCAACATCTTGCGACATACCGGGGCCGGTATCACGGATTTCAAAGCGCAGTCCGACCATATCCTCTTGTTTGGGGGGAGAGATTTGTTGCGTTTGACAATTGATCGTTAACGTCACGCTGCCGCGGGTGGTAAATTTGATGGCATTGCCGACCAGATTGAGTAGAACCTGCCTGAGCCGTTTCGGATCGCCCGCTATGACGGCGGGAACATCTTCGGCAATATCCGCCGTTAGGCTGACGCGGTCACCATGTAGTTTAACCTCCATACATTCCAGAATGCCGTAGGCCAATGTGCGCAGCGGGATTTCGAGCGGCTCCAGCACGAGCTTTCCTGCATTGATTTTTGCCAGATCAAGAATGTCATCCAGAATTTCCAAGAGGCCTGTGGCAGCGTCTTTTGCCGTATTTGCCATTTTTTCGGTTTCATTACCGTCATTTTCTTCCAGTATCAGCTCCAGCAAACCATAGATGCTTTGCATCGGCGTACGGATTTCATGACTGACAACGGCAAGGAAATCCGACTGCGCGTCACTCAGTTCATGTGATGGACGTTTCTCTTCGTCTGTGCTATCTGTAGTGCCGGTCATATGATGCTGCATATATGTTCTTGACGAATAGGCAAAGCCTGCATTAAAAAGCGTATCGTTTTCACACGAAAATGTAAAAGGGATTGAAACTGATGTCTTATAAAGTCGCTGTTGTTGGTGCAACGGGAAATGTCGGGCGTGAAATGCTGAAAACGCTGTCCGAGCGTGAATTTCCTGTTAGCGAAGTTTATGCTATTGCTTCCGCACGTTCGGCAGGCAAGGAAGTATCTTTTGGCGAGGACAAGATCTTGAAAGTGCATGCGCTGGACGATTTCGACTTTAAAAAGACGGATATTGTTTTGATGTCTGCGGGCGGTAAAATTGCGGAGCAGGCCGCACCGCGTGCGGCAGCGGCAGGCGCGGTTGTAATTGATAATTCTTCGCAGTTTCGCATGGATCCCGATGTGCCGCTGGTTGTGCCGGAAGTGAACCCTGAGGCGCTGGATGGCTACAAAAAGAAAAACATCATCGCCAATCCGAACTGTTCGACGATACAGATGGTTGTGGCATTGAAACCGCTACATGATATTGCACCGATCCGCCGGATTGTCGTTTCGACCTATCAGTCGGTTTCCGGCGCGGGGCATGAGGCAATGGACGAACTGTTTAACCAGACCCGTGCAATCTATATGAATGCACCGCTGAAAAAGGAAAGCTTTTTTAAGCAGATTGCTTTTAACGTCATTCCACAGATTGATGTTTTCAAGGAAGACGGCAGCACCAAAGAAGAATGGAAGATGGTGGTGGAAACACAGAAAATTCTGTCGCCCGATATTCAAGTTAGCGCGACCTGTGTGCGCGTACCTGTTTTTATCGGTCATGCGGAATCTGTGAATATCCAGTTTGAGGCTCCTGTAAGTGTTGCACAGGCGCGGAAGGCGCTACGCGATGCGCCGGGTGTACTGGTGATTGATAAAAACGATGAACAGGACGGCTATATCACACCGGCGGAAATTGCCGGAGATGACAATGTTTTTGTCAGCCGTATCCGCGAAGATAAGAGTGCTGAAAACAGCCTGAACATGTGGGTTGTTTCCGATAACCTGCGCAAAGGCGCTGCATTGAACGCGGTACAGATTGCAGAAATTCTTGTGGAAAAACTATCGTAATTTAGTCGCTGCCAGCTGCCGGTTCAATTTTATCGAAGTCATCAGCTGTCCGGAAAATCGGCCCCTCTGTATGAATGGCGCCGGGGTCGTTCTGAATTTGCCCAAGGCTGTTAACCTTGTAGAGTGAGGCGAGGTCGCCCTTTTGTTCTGTGAAGGAACCGCCTTCTTGGTAAAGCGGGTTGAACTGCTTTTTGACCTGCGTTTGTAGCAGTATGAACCCCACCAGCAGCGCAATCATAAGAGCGCCGTCGCGTAGAAGACGCGTCAGTTTGTAGGTGTTCTTGGATGCTGTGTTGGTTGTGTCCGTCATTGTTTTCTCCCCGTTTTATAAAATACGGCCCTCACCCCGTAAATTATGAAATACATAATACCAGAAAAGGTAAAAAAAGTAAAATAAATGACGGTGTAAAAAATATTTATCATTTATAAACAAGTATTTATTTCACATCTAAAAAACGTAAAAGAAAAAGCGCAGCCCGTAATACGGTGCTGCGCCTTATCCATTATTATGGTGAATAATACTTATTCCACAGGTGCTTCTTCGGTTTCTTCAGGTGATGGCGAATCGGCGTTTTGCAGTTTTGTCATCAGTTTATCGATAAACATGTCCGCTTTTGGCTCGTGGTTGCGGATGGCAACGGCAATCGTATGACGGTCTGCCGCAGGCAAGGCTGTCAAAGTTGCACGTACCGTACCGCGCACATCTTCACGAACCGTATCGGCAAAATGTTCTTTTTTGGCGACCAGTGCATCCAGTGCGGCTTCATCAACACTTTCGCCGTCGATGATTGTGGCAAATTCCAATTGAAACTCGCGTCCCTTTGCGGCGTTGGCTTTCATTTGATCTTTGCGTGCCAGTAGGGCATCGCGGATGACGGCTTTACCTTCGGGTGTGAATGAAGCCCAGGTTTTTTTCAGCTTTGCCATCGGGCGGACAGCGCCTGCAGCATCGGCGAGTGCCGTGCTGCCGAGGGCAAAGGAGGCGAAAAACAGGTTCAGTGTCAGAGAGACGGCCAGAATGATATTGCCTGTTTTGAAGTATTTTTTTTCAGTCTTTTTTTGTGTTGCAGTCATGTCAGTTCTCCTTTCAAATTAAAAGCAGTGACGTATTAAAATCCATCGGCGTATCGGCGATAAGCGCCGTTGTTTGTAATTCTCCATAGAGTATTTCAGCTCCCAGCCCCGTAAAAATTCCCAATGCGGCGATGGAAAAAGCGATCCCCGCCGTTAAGAACGGGCGCTTCATGATGGCGATAACAAGAAAACCGCTTGCTTCTTCAGCTTCGCCAGAAGGCTGTGCGGCCTGTGCTGCAATATTTGCGGCCAGTTGTTCATGGTTGTAATCGGGCGCGTCTGCGGCGAGATCCAGCAGCCTGTCCAGATGTTTGTCGCTAATCGGTTTTGTGGTCATGGTAGCCCCTTTCTTCCAACAGTTCGCCAAGACGGTGGCGCATCGTTTCCCGCGCACGATACAGCAGCGATTCAACAGCTTTTTCGGATACATCCAGTATCTCTGCGGCTTCACGCTGGCTTGTGCCGTCGTAATAACAAAGAATGAGTGCAGCTTTTTGCCGTTCCGGCAGTTCCGCCAGAGCTTCGCGTACGCAGTCTTTCAGACCGGCGTTTAGCATGTCTTTCTCGGCTGTTCCGTCATCGCGGTCATCCAGTAATGCTCCTGCATCATGATGGTATTTGCTGCGCCGGGTTTCGCGGCGTAAATGATCAATACAGGCATTGTAGGTGACGCGGTGCAGCCATGTGGTGACCTTTGCCTTTGCCGTCCATGCGGCGGCATTGTCCCACAATTTTAACATGGCTGTTTGAGCGATATCTTCCGCATCATCGGCGGAGCCGGTCATTTGCGCGGCAAAACGAACGGTACGGCGCAAATGGCGGTTGACGAAAATACGAAAGGCATCCTCATCGCCTTCGCCGATGCGTGTCATGAGCTTCTGATCTTCTGCGGCATTTTGCTGTTCTGCCGGAAGTGCTGCGTTGATGTCATCATTCCGCATGGCAAATGTTTCTTCCGGCACGGGCGCCTTTATGATGTGTTCCGCGTTTCTCATACAAGTTAAACGCGCCGCGAAGCGATTACCCCGCGCTTTTTTTTATTTTTTTACAAAAATCAATCGCCTGCTGCGGGAGCGATGTTTTGAAGGTCGTGCATTTCTGCATCTGAAACATAACGTGCGGCATATAGTGCAGATAGCTCGAAATCCTGATTATCTACTGTGTTATCGGCGACCATTAAATCGGTGACGTCTGGGATTGCGGCAACCGTAACGGAGGGCTTTAGCTGTGGTTGTGTCTGCTCTTGAATGACAGCGGCCTGTAAAGTTAGTAGCAGGCCGACAAAGACGGCAACGGTTAAACCGTCTTGCAGAAAGCGGTTAAGACCAGAATTTTCAGTATTATCGGACATTTTTAGAACACTCCTTAAAGATCGTTTTTGAAGGGCGCGAAAGGCGCGGAGACGGAGGTGTTATAGATTGGCGCAGCGGAATTGCCGCAAGTTGCTTGCCGCTATTTTAACGTAAAACACGGCAAAAGAAAAGAACCGCAGGCATTTCTGTCCTGCGGTTCTGTTTCGTTGGAACGCCTTCCTTGTTTTAAAGACGGGCGTTTTTAGTCTTACATGCCAAAACGGTTGGCGTTACGCTTGCGCAGCGTGGCCGGAGCCGCATCACTGCCGCCTTTGTTTTCGTTGGCAGCGGCTTCGCGCTTGGCTTTTTCTTCTTCGGCAAGAGCTTTGCGGTCGGGCTTGCCGATCAGCGTTTTCGGCAGCTCTTTGCGGAATTCGAATTGCTTGGGCATTTCGATCGGGGACAATTTATCCTTCAGGAAGGTTTTGACCTCATCAACGCTCGGCTCTTTCTCTCCCGGTTTCATAACGATGAATGCTTTGGCAACTTCGCCGCGCTTGTCATCGGGAACGCCGATGACGAGGACTTCGGAGATGCTGTGGTTTTGCGCCAATGCATCTTCGATATTACGCGGATAGACATTGTAACCATTGGTGATGATCATGTCTTTGATACGGTCAACGATAAAGACAAAGCCGTCTTCGTCAATATAACCGATGTCACCGGTGTGGAAGAATCCGTCTTTATCAATCGCTTCTTCTGTTGCATCATCGCGCTTCCAGTAGCCCTTCATCAGCTGCGGGCCGCGCAGACAGATTTCCCCTTTGACATTGACCGGCTGGTCTTTTGTCGGGAATTCGGGATCGCGGATACGGACTTCCGTTCCGGGAGCGGGCAGGCCGATGGAGTTGGTTTTTTGAACGCCTTTCAGCGGGTTGGCTGTTGCCATCGGAGAGGTTTCGGACAGGCCGTAACCTTCAAACAGCACGCAACCTGTTTGCGCTTCAAAAGCTTTCTTGGTTTCCTCGGGCAGCGGTGCACCGCCGGAAATGCAGTATTTCAGCGAGGACAGATCATATTTCGACAAGGACGGATCGTCGGAGATCGCTTTGTAAATGGCGGGAACGCCAGCGAAAATCGTCGGTTTGTCTTTGTGGATGGTTTTGATCGTGTCTTTCAGCTCGAAACGCGGTTTCATGTTCAGTTCCGCACCAATCGCAATCGACAGGTTCATCTCCGCCGTCATGGCAAAAACATGGAAGAACGGCAGAACGGCCAGAACCTGATCCTGCTTTTTCTCACCAGTGGCGGATTTGTCTTCACCCATTTTAAACCATGCTTTGGTCTGTTGCGTGTTCACATACAGATTGGCATGGGTTAGCATCGCGCCTTTCGGCAGGCCTGTCGTACCGCCGGTATATTGCAGAACAGCGATATCGTTTTCGGGGTCGATTTTGACGGGTTTGAATTTGCCGTCGTTTTTCAGCAATTTGCTGAATGTCGTGTGCGAATCGTCTTTCGGCAGTTTGGCCTTGAACTGTTTGGCATCCTGCGGCAGTTTTCCGCTCTTGAAGACTTTATCCAGCCAGGTTTTCAGGCCGAACAGGTAGTTTTTCGGGAAGGGCAGTGCCTCGGACAGGCTGCAGGTCACGATTTTCTTCAGTTTGTTATCGTCTTTGTCGACCAGATCGCCGAATTTCGGATAAATGGATTCCATGTCCAGCGTGACAACGGCCTCGGCATCACTGTCCTTGACCAGATGCTCCAGCTCTTTTTTCGCGTAAAGCGGGTTCATGTTGACAACGGTGGCACCGGCTTTCAGTGCGCCATAGTAGGAGGCGACGTAAAAGGGGCTGTTCGGCAGGCACAGTGCGACTTTGCTGCCTTTTTTGATACCCATATCCTGGAAACCTTTTGCGGCTTTGTCAGCCATTTCACCGACTTCTTTATAGGTGTATTTTTTACCCATGAATGACAGGAAGGTTTTATCGCCATGTTCTTTAATGGCGTCGTCCAAAAGATCGGTCATCGGGCGTTTTTCGAATTCCTGATGCCAGTCGACATCAACCGGATAGTTTTTCAGCCACGGACGCAGGTCATTGTCGTTGCCGACAGCGGCTTTTGCGGTTTTGCCTTTACTTTTTGCTTTCTGCGGTTTTGTCATTCTTTCACGCCTTTCCTTACTAATGGTGATCACGATCAAATCTATAAAATATAAATTTCCGTGTCATTATGTATAATGATGGAGCAAGTAATATGCTATATTTTTATGGCTCTTGCAAGAACTTTTCGTATGATTTTCTGCTGATGCTCTCCATGATGGCAACGCCCTTGCAGTTTTCCGCGGAATTCTCTATGATTCCGCCATATTCAAGCATGTGGGATTTATTTCAAATCTATAGGAGAGAGCCATGACAGAACACCATACCCAGCATACGACGATTCCGGTTCCGGAACATATTAAGGAGGCGGCAAAAATCAATCGTGCCGATTACGACCGGATGTATAAAGAATCCATTGAAGATAACGAAGGTTTTTGGGGTGAACAGGGCAAGCGCATTGACTGGTTCAAACCCTATACGAAAGTCAAGGATGTCGATTTTAGCAATAAGGTGCATGTGCGCTGGTATGAAGATGGTACGCTGAATGCCGCTTATAACTGTATTGACCGCCATTTGCCCGCTCGTGCAAGCCAGACAGCCCTGATTTGGGAAGGGGATAACCCCGAAGACAGCAAAAAAGTCAGCTATGCCGAACTGAAAGACGAAGTGTGCAAATTGGCGAACGGTCTGAAAGCGCGCGGTGTTAAAAAAGGTGACCGTGTCACAATCTATATGCCGATGGTTGTCGAAGCAGTCTATGCGATGCTGGCTTGTGCGCGTATCGGTGCGGTTCACTCCGTTGTTTTCGGCGGCTTTTCACCGCAAAGTCTGATTGACCGCATTCTGGATTGCGAATCTGATGTGCTGATTACAGCCGATGAAGGTGTACGCGGCGGCAAGAAAATCCCGCTGAAAGCTAATGCCGATAAAGCACTGGCGGAATGCCCCGATGTACATACCGTTATCGTGCTGAAACATACGGGTGGGAATGTCGGCTGGACAGACGGGCGTGATGTTTGTTACCGCGAATTATGCGATGCGCAATCCACGGAATGTGAGCCGGAAGAAATGAATGCGGAAGACCCGCTGTTCATTCTGTATACGTCAGGGTCGACGGGCAAGCCGAAAGGTGTGCTGCATACGACTGGCGGCTATATGGTTTATGCCGCGATGACGCATGAATATGTGTTCGATTACCACGAAGGTGATATTTACTGGTGTACGGCAGATGTGGGCTGGGTGACAGGACACAGCTATATCGTTTACGGCCCGCTGGCCAATGGTGCAACGACACTGGTTTTTGAAGGTGTGCCGAATTATCCCGATTGGAGCCGTTTCTGGCAAGTTGTGGACAAGCATGAAGTCAATATTTTCTACACCGCGCCGACAGCGATTCGTGCCCTGCTGCGTGAAGGTGATGCGCCGGTCAAAAAGACCAGTCGTAAAAGCCTGCGTATTCTGGGTTCGGTCGGTGAGCCGATCAACGAGGAAGCATGGCTTTGGTATTACGATGTGGTCGGTGATAAGCGCTGCCCTGTTGTGGATACATGGTGGCAGACTGAAACCGGCGGTATTCTGATTAGCAGTCTGCCCGGTGCCATTGACATGAAACCGTCTTTTGCAACAGTTCCCTTCTTTGGTGTGCAGCCTGCACTGATTGACGGTGAAGGCAATATCATTACTGACCAGGTGACGGAAGGAAATCTGGTGATGCTGGATAGCTGGCCCGGACAGATGCGCACGGTTTATAAAGACCACGAGCGTTTTGTACAGACCTATTTTTCAACTTTCCCCGGGAAATATTTCACGGGTGACGGTGCGCGCCGTGATGAAAACGGTTATTACCGCATCACCGGACGTGTGGATGATGTGATCAATGTTTCAGGTCACCGTCTGGGAACGGCGGAGATCGAGGAAGCGTTGAATGCGCATCCGAAAGTTGCTGAATCTGCAGTTGTCGGCTATCCGCATGATATTAAAGGGCAGGGTATCTACGCTTATGTCACATTGGTGAATGGTGAAGAACCGGGCGCGGAACTGCGTCAGGAACTGGTACAATGGGTGCGGACGGAAATAGGCCCGATTGCCACACCGGATGTCGTGCAATGGGCGCCGGGTTTGCCGAAAACGCGTTCGGGTAAGATTATGCGCCGCATCCTGCGTAAGGTTGCGGAAGGTGCGCATGACCAGCTGGGTGATACATCAACACTGGCGGATCCCTCCGTTGTTGATGACCTTGTTGCCGAACATAAAAATCTGGTAAATAAGGCCGCCTGAAAAGCGGCATAAGGATAAAGAAAAACCGGGATGCGCTTTGGAACGCATTCCGGTTTTTTTACACCCACAAAATATAAGAAAAGCCGTTTGTCCTTTTCCTCTGTGAAA
>SBHI01000140.1 GCA_006226225.1 Alphaproteobacteria bacterium | reverse complement strand
GGTAAATTTGCCTCCGCATAGGATATCTGGCGCTCTGCCGCATCCAGATCATTGCGCAGCACGGCTTCTTCCGCCAGATTCAAGCGGGCATACCCCTCATCCCCCTTCATGCCGTAGGCAACAGCCAGAAAGCGGTACAGGCTGGGGTTTAGATTTTCATCTGCCTTTGCCTGTTGCAGCAATCCAATTGCCTGATCCAACACATCCGCAGGAGCTTGGCCGTCGTGACTTTGCCGCGCCCTTGCGATCCCCGTCAGCACATGCGCGTAATCAATCTTGATTAATCCACTATCCGGCAGCAATTCCACGGCCTTATGATAGGCTTTTGCCGCATGGACGGCCTCTCCCGCTTCAAACAGAATATCCCCCTTCAATTCGTAAAAATAGCCGTTTTTCGGCTCTTCTTCGATCAAATCATCCATCATACTGACGGCCTCCAGCAATTTCCCTTTGCGGAACAGTGCAATCGCCTTGGCATAGCGTGCCGGAATAGCATGCGTAACCCCCTCCCGAAGATTTAAGGCGCGGTCAGGATAAAGAAACCCCATCAGTTTTGCCTGAATACGCGAAAAATTCGTGTTCCATTCCGCCGGAAACGGGCGCTGACTGTAACGCGACTGCGATACGGCATGCCGCAGAAAATTAATCCGGTCTGCGGTCAACGGGTGCGTACGCACATATTCCGATTGTTGCGAGGACGGCAGCAATTCCTCTCCTTCCAGCTTCTCCATAAAACTTAAGAGCCCGCGGGCGGAAAGCTGCGCGCCATTCAGATAGGAAAGCGCCCCATGATCGGCAGATGCCTCTTGTGTCCGGTTATATTTCAGAAAATTTGCCAGTGCCGCCGCCTGTCCGCCGGTCATGATCACCGCGCCCGCTTCGGCATTACCGCTGCCGACTGCCGCCGCGATTCCCAGCACTGCCGCCAGCATCGCCTGAAAGGAAATCCCCTCCATTGCGGCATTCCCGCGCACCAAGTGACCGGAAGCGATATGGCTTAACTCATGTGCAAGCACCCCCGCGAGCTCTCCGGCATTTTCCGCGCGCAATAACAATCCGGTATTCAGAAAAATATTATGGCCGCCAGCGACAAAAGCGTTCAGTTCATTACTGCGCACAATAATAATACGGATGGAATCGCGGGAAAATCCGGCCTCCTGAAACAATGGCGCGGAAATATCGCGGATGACAGTTTCGATTTCCGCATCACGGATAAGGCTAAGCCCCTGTGCGCGGGCGGTGCCGCCCTGCGCCAGAACACATAACATGGCTGCAAAGAGAAAGGCGACAATTCCCGAAAAGAAGCGCCGCCCCCGTAAATATCTCATGATTACTTTCCGGCTTCCTTAAAACAGCTGGAAGCCTTTTGCGTTATATTCGCCGATTTTATAGCCTGTGCGCCAATCGGTCACATCAAATCCAGAGAGACCGCTGTCAAAGAAGTTGAAGTGGTCGGCCACCAGCTGCAGTGAACGGCGGCGGTCCAGATCGGATAATTTATAGAAGGTCGGGCCGACAACCAGTACAGCCTTGGCTTTGTACTTTTTATCGACCATATATTGGCGGCGGAAGATATCAGCGCCGTAGAAAGCCTTCAATACTTGTTCTTCGGACATATCTTCCGGCCAGCGTTTCGTGTCCCAGTACAGACCCGCCCATTGCTGCGAATGCCTGTATTTCTCCCAGATCGGATCCAGCGTCGGCTGATAAGACCAGCTGTATTTTTTGCGCTTAACCCCGCGCAGATGCAGCGGCAAAGTCGCACCTGTCGCATCAACCGTGCGGTTCGCCGTGCGCGAGCTTTTGCTGTCCACCATAGACTGTGCCTTCGCAGGATTCATCGGCGCGCAAAGAACCAGCGCCGCCGCCGTAAAGGCAAAAAGACCCGTAAATCGTTTATTCAGCATCTCTAAAACCATTCCTTATCTTAAAATTTATCCATGTCGCAGAAATAAGTTTACACGTTGATAGAAAGGCGGTCTAGGGACAAATTTTTAAAGCGTAAATTTTTAAACGCTCCGTTAAGCCTTTTTTGCTATAATAAATATATTCGACAATATTTTTTTAAGATGGGTGCACAATATGGCAGATTCCCTGCAAATTTCCTTGAGCGGCTTAAAAGCACAGAGCCAGAGGCTTGCAGCGGCATCCTCCAATATCGCCAATCTGACCAGTTCGGGTATTAATCCCGACAGCCAGACAGCCATAGGTCCGGAGGTTTTCAAGCCTTTAAAGGTCTCGCAAAGCGCGGTTTCGCCCGCGGGCGGCACAACAGCGACAATTTCACAGGATGAAAACGGCACATTGCTGGTTTTCGACCCGTCCTCGCCTTTTGCCGATGAAAACGGTGCCGTTGCCGTGCCGAATATCTCGCTGGAAAAAGAAATTACCGACCTGCTCGCGATAAAAATCGCTTATAAGGCCAATGCGCTTGCCTTGCGCACGGAAGAAGAAATCCAGAAAAACCTGATCGACGAATTAAGCTGAAAAATTACCGCTTAAATGTTTTGCGCAGGCTTTGCGCCGGTGCGGCTTTTGCCGATTTTTCTGCGCGGATTTGGTGCGCGGCTTTTTGCACGCGTGCCAAGGTATCGGCAAAATCGCCGGTATGATGCACGCCGACACCGCCTGCCGCTTCCCATTCCTTGATATTGCCGATACGGTCATCGACCAGAATGCGATCCGCCGCTGCCAGATATTGCTTATCCTTGCTGGGGCAGATAATCAGATCCATCAGCGCCCATTTGCCGCGCCCGGGTTCGAAAGTGGTAATCCATTGCGCCTTGCCGTAATGGCATTCGGGTGACACCATCGGGCCGGTCAGAAATTTCGTCTGCCCTTCCTGTTTCAAGTCACGGAGAAAATCAACCGCACCGTCAAAGGCCGGCATTGTCCGCCACCATTCCGCATCCAGCGCATCATAATCTGTTTTGCCGTCGGCTTTGATTTTGCCATGCGCATGTGCATGCGTATCAAAATCGGCAAGAACACCGTCCAGATCGATGAAAATTGTGACGGCGGGGGCTTCTTTATTATGATTGGCGGCGGGTTTTGTCATGGGAACATCTCCTAATTAAAATAAAAAATATACATATTTCATAATTCGCCGCTTGTCAATATCAGAAAACCGTGATTACCGCTTGAAGCTTCGCGCCGTAAAATTTAAGATATGTCTTGATATAAAGTATCGGCACAAAAGTAAAAATCAAAAAGGCAGCAAAATGTCCGAACAAAAATTCCGCCTGATTACCCGCAGTGACATGGATGGTCTTGTCTGCGCGGTTCTGTTGAAAGAAATTGATATCGTTGACGATATTCTGTTTGTGCATCCCAAAGACATGCAGGACGGTCTGATTGAAGTGACTTCAAACGACATCATCACCAATTTGCCCTATGTCGAAAATGCCCATCTGGTTTTTGACCACCATGCCAGCGAAATGATGCGGGTCGGCGGGTCGCGTCCGAACCATATTCTGGATCCGCATGCCCCGTCCGCCGCGCGGGTAGTCTATGATTATTACGGCGGCCGCCAGACCTATCAGAACCTGTCGCTGGATATGATGAAAGCGGTGGATAAAATTGATGCTGCCAATCTGACCCGCGATGAAATCCTGAAACCCGACGGCTGGATTCTGCTGGGATATCTGATGGATGCCCGCACAGGTCTGGGACGTTTCCGTCATTTCCGTATTTCAAACTACCAGCTAATGATGGATCTGATTGATTATTGCCGTGAAAAAACGGATATTGCAGAAATTCTGGAACAGTCTGATGTCGCTGAGCGCGTTGCGCTGTACCGCGAACATTCCGGCGCATTTGAACAGCAGCTGCGCCGCTGCAGTGAAGTTGACAAGAAAACCGTCATTCTGGATATCCGCAAGGAAGAAACCATTTATGTCGGCAACCGCTTTATGATCTATGCGCTTTACCCCGACACAAATGTGTCCATGCATGTGATGTGGGGACGCGAGAAAAAGAACACGGTCTTCGCCCTTGGCAAATCCATTTTGAACAAATCGTCGAAAGCCAATATCGGCAAACTGATGCTGGAACATGGCGGTGGCGGTCATGTCGCGGCAGGCACTTGTCAGGTCGCCAATGACCGCGCGGATATTGTGCGCATGACCTTACTGCGAAAGCTTGCAGAAACGTCGGAATAAGAATAAAAAGAACACAGTAACGACAAATTCTATTGCAAGGGTGTAAACAGCGATGACCTATGTTGTGCTTGACACATGTATTCGATGCAAATACACGGATTGCGTTGACGTCTGTCCGGTTGATTGTTTCTACGAAGGCGAAAATATGCTGGTCATCCATCCGGATGAATGCATTGACTGCGGCGTCTGCGAACCGGAATGTCCGGAGGAAGCCATCGTTTCCGATATTGATGACCGCGCGGCAAAATATCTGGAGCTGAACCGCGAATATGCGGAAAAATGGCCGAATATCACGCAAAGCAAAGAACATCCGAAAGATGCCGAAAAATTTGCCGGTATGGAAGGAAAGTTCGAAAAATATTTCAGCCCCGCCCCCGGGGAAGGAGACTGACCTCTAAAATGCCGATTATCATTGTCTGGGACACCGAATACACAACATGGGACGGCGCAATGGAACGCCGCTGGTCAGGCGAAGGTGAATACAGAGAGCTGGTACAGCTTGCCGCACAGAAAATCGATCTTTCCAGCGGTGAAGTTCTTGATGTGCTGGATGTGTTCGTTCGCCCCGTCCGCAACCCCGAACTGTCCGACTGCTTTAAGGATCTTACAGCAATCACGCAGGAACAGGTTGACGAACATGGCCTGTCCTTTGCCGAAGCCTACAGCCAATTTAAAAAATTCGCAGGTGACACGCCCTGTTTTTCCTATGGCATGGATTGCGTTATTTTGCAGGAAGGCTGTGTCTTGAATGATATGGCCTATGACCTGCGCTGCCCGTTTCTGGATGCGACTGTTTTCATTAAAAATGCCGGTATTGATGTCCGCCAATATACCAGCGGTACGGTTTCCAAAGCCTTTGGCATTGACCTGTCCGGTCATGTCCATAATGCCATGCATGACGTTAATTCCCTGACGCAGGCACTCTGCGCCCTGCATCAAACATTGCCGGTAAAGGTCACGTAAACGATGGTCTGGCTTTTGCTGATTTCCGGTTTCATCCTCTTGCTGGTCGGCGGCGAGGTTCTGGTGAAAGGGTCTGTCGCCCTTGCCCGCCGTCTAAAAATGCCGCCGCTGATTATCGGCATCGTTCTGGTCGGTTTCGGAACCTCGATGCCTGAACTTGTCACCTGCGTTGCCGCCGCATTGGAAGGCTCACCCGATCTTGCCGTCGGGAATGTCGTTGGCAGCAATATCGCCAATATTCTGCTGGTTGCTGGCATCGGCGCCATTCTGATACCGATTGTGACACCGATTTCAGAATTCAAACGTGACGGCACAGTCGTCGCCGCGTCCACATTGATGTTTGCCCTCGCCGCCTTGCTGATCGGTGATATCGGACGTATCATTGGCGCGGTTTTCGTTCTGTCGCTGCTCGGTTATGTCGCTTTTATCTATTTCAGCGAAAAGGCCAAACTGAGACGGGTGGAGAAGCAGCATCTGGTCGAAGAGCTGAAAGAAATCGAAACCTTTATGGGACGTCCGATGACCATGCCGCTGTCAAGCATTCTGGCCATCGGCGGCATTACCCTGACCATCCTGGGCGCAAAGCTGCTGGTCACCGGCGCGATTGATCTGGCGCAAAAAGCCGGCGTTTCCGAAACCGTTATCGGCCTGACCATTGTCGCCATCGGCACCTCGCTGCCGGAGCTGGTCACCGCCGTCGTCGCAGGGTTGCGCAATCACGGCGATGTATCATTGGGAAATATTTTGGGCAGTAATATCTATAACATTCTTGGCATCCTCGGCATCACCGCTTTGGTCGATCCGTTGACGATTCCGCCGGAGATTCTGCGCTTTGACCTATGGGTCATGATACTGGCAACTGTCATGCTGGCCGTATTTGCCCTGCGGAAACGGAACATCACACGGATTGAAGGCGGATTTTTATTAGCGACATATGTCGTCTATCTTTATATGCTGTATATCGGCCAATCGGGAGCCCCTGCGGGAGCAATGTAACAGGTTTAACCCCTTAAGAAAGGAAAACCGCTATGAGAATCGAGAACGACCGTAAACTGGATTTTGACGATGTCCTGATCCGGCCCAAGCGCAGCCGTCTTGAAACGCGCGCCGAAGTCGATTTAAAACGTACTTTCCGCCTGCCCCATGCCGGTTTTGAAATCACGGGCATTCCGATTATTGCCGCCAATATGGACACGGTCGGCACATTGCCGATGGCTGGCGTACTGGCACAACATGACATGTATACCGCCATCCATAAACATTATGATCTGGATGAATTAAAAAAGGCCGATCTGTCGGGTGATTACCATTTTATGACTTTCGGTCTGGTCGAAGATTTAAGCCATATCAAAAAAGTCATGGATGCCGTCAAAGACAAAGGCATTAATAAAATCTGTCTGGATGTTGCCAACGGCTATACCGAGATCTTTGTGAATTTCATCAAGAAAGTCCGCGCACAGCATCCCGACTGCGTCATTATGGCAGGGAATGTTGCCACTGCGGATATGACCGAAGCCCTGATCATCGCCGGTGCGGATATCGTCAAAATCGGTATCGGCCCGGGATCCGTTTGCGAAACCCGCTCCGTCACAGGTGTCGGCATTCCGCAACTTTCCGCGATTATCGAATGTGCCGATGCGGCGCACGGGCTGGGCGGGTTGATCTGCGCCGATGGCGGCTGCCGCACATCGGGTGATGTTGCCAAGGCCTTCGGCGCAGGCGCTGATTTCGTCATGCTTGGCGGCATGCTGGCCGGTCATACCGAATGCCTGACGGAAGAACAGCTGAAAGCACTGCCGGAAAACAACAACCATATCGAATATTACGGTATGAGCAGTACCGAAGCGATGGAGAAATACAGCGGCGGCGTCGCCGCACACCGTGCCAGCGAGGGCCGTGTTGCCTCCATTCCCTTCCGCGGCGATGTCAAAAACACGATTCTGGCTATTCTGGGCGGGCTGCGGTCATCCTGCACCTATGTCGGCGCATATAAGCTGAAAGAAATGTCGAAGCGTACAACCTTCGTCATTAAATACGCGAAATAGTCGTGTGATTTAGAGTTTCGGGTTTTTCCGCTTCATTGCGCCACCCTTATTTTTGGGTGGTTGCGGATTTTTCTCGTCAATCCGGCGAAGCAATTCTTCAATCTCGGAATCGTCATTACCGGGACGTTTCATGGCACTGCCGCTTTCCTTGCGTTTTTCAGCGCTTCTATCCTCAATCCGGCGCAAAAGATCCGCAATATCGGAATCGTCATTGGCGGCATCATTGCTTTTGGCATGCGGCGGCGGCTGTTTATCGTCTTTTTTCACGCCCAGCTTGTACATGTCGGGCTGTTGCGTCTTATCAAGGAAGCTCTCATCCTGGAAGACCTTGCGCATTTTTTCGAGATTTTTATCGTCGTGCTCAACCCATAGATTCATGTAATCTTCCGCAGACCAGCCGTAATTATCGGGGTTTTTGCAGTCGCATCCGGCATCAATCAGTAATTTGATAATCTCGGCGCGGCGATCCAGTCCTGCGGCCAGCGCAGCACTGTGCAGCGGCGTCCATCCCCGTCCGTTATCGGCATGCGGATCCGCACCTGCGGCCAGCAATTCCTTGACGATTTCAACCTCCCCCCAATAGGCGGCTTGGTGCAGCGGGGTCAGTCCTTGAAAATTCGGGATATCGGGATCGGTACCGGATTTGATGCAGGAACGAACTTTTTGCAGATTTCCGGCTTTTGCAGCCTTATAAAGCTCCGTCCGGCCATTGTCATCGCGACGATTGGCGTTGCTGAACATATTGAATATTGTTTTTTTCTTTTTCGCCATTATCAGGCCCGATGTTTTGATTTTGTACAGGAACGATACTGTTTTTATAACAAAATTACAAGTCATTTCCATTTGCTTGTGGATTTTTCGCGCTAGGCGCGCTAAAAAAATGCCATGCGTGTTTTAACATGGAACATCAATTCGGTGCGTTTGCGCATCAACCTTCTCGAAAAGCTGGCTTCCGAGGAAGTGCCGGACGTTATCTGTTTACAGGAAACCAAAACGCCTGACGAATTCTTTCCGGCAGAGGCGATTGAAGGTTTTGGCTACAAGCACCTCGCTTTTCACGGTATGAAGGGCTATAACGGCGTGGCGATTCTGTCGAAATTTCCGCTGGAGAACATCCGCACCCATGCCCGCACCGGTAAAGAGGATTGTCGCCATATTTCGGCAAATATCATGCACCCGCAGATGAAAACACCTGTCAGTATCCATAACTTGTATATTCCGGCAGGTGGCGACGCCCCCGACCCCGACATCAATGACAAATTCCAGCACAAACTGGACTTCGTTGAAGAACTGACGGAATGGTTTCCTTCAAATGAAAATGCCGATGCCCCCGTTATCGCGCTGGGCGACATGAATATCGCGCCGCTGGAAAACGATGTCTGGTCGCATAAGCAGATGTTAAAAGTTGTCTCGCACACCCCTGCCGAAACCGACCGCTTCGCAGAATTCTATAAATCCATGAATTGGACGGATGCGATGCGGCATTTCGTACCGGAAGAGGAAAAACTTTATTCCTGGTGGAGTTACCGTGCGCGCGACTGGGCTGCTTCCGACCGCGGACGACGGCTGGATCATGTCTGGGTAACAGAGCCGCTGGCCCCTTTACTGAAAAGCTGCAATGTCCTGCGCGATGCGCGCGGCTGGGAACGCCCCAGTGACCATGTACCCGTCATCATTGATTTCAAGGTGAAGAAATGACGCAAAACGACTCACAACAATCCGCCCTGGCCGGTCTGCGCGTTCTGGACATGTCCCGTATTCTGGCAGGCCCCAGCGCGACGCAGCTTCTGGGCGATCTGGGCGCAGATGTCGTCAAAATCGAACGCCCCGAAGCCGGAGACGACACGCGCAAATGGGGCCCTCCCTTCGTCAAGGATGCAGAAGGCAACAACACCAGCGAAAGCAGCTATTACCTTTCCGCCAACCGTAACAAGCGTTCCATTGCCATTGACTACACACAGCCCGAAGGCCGCGACCTGCTGCTACAGCTGATGGAAAAAGCCGATGTGCTGATTGAAAACTACCGCACGGGCACGCTGGCGCGTTACGGTCTGGGTTATGAAGATGTGAAAGAAAAATTTCCTGAGCTGATTTATTGTTCCCTGACCGGCTTCGGGCAAACAGGCCCCTACCGCGATAAATCAGGTTACGATTTTCTGATACAGGGTATGGGCGGCATTATGAGCCTGACGGGCCCCGAACAAGAAGGCGGAACCCCTTATAAAACGGGCGTTGCCATCGCCGATCTGATGGCAGGCATGTATGCGGTCACGGGTATCCTTGCCGCACTGCATCACCGCGAAAAAACCGGGCGCGGACAATTTGTCGATGTCGCACTGCTGGATACGCAGGTGGCATGGCTGTCCAATGCCGCACAATATTACCTGACCGGCAGCAAGGTCACGCCGCGCATGGGCAATGCCCATCCGACCATTGTGCCTTATGAAGTTTTCCCCGCCGCCGACGGACATATGATCCTCGCCATTGGGAATGACAAACAGTTCGCGGCTTTTTGCAATTTCGCAAAATGTACG
Organism: Alphaproteobacteria bacterium; assembly: GCA_006226225.1. Classification (GTDB taxonomy): domain Bacteria; phylum Pseudomonadota; class Alphaproteobacteria; order Micavibrionales; family CSBR16-224; genus CSBR16-224. Next base: position 4,058 of record SBHI01000140.1, on the reverse strand, counting down.
GAACTGGCGGAAGATGACAGGTTTAAAACCAATCAGGCGCGGGTTGAGAACCGCAAAATCCTGATTCCTATGCTGCGCGATATCACGAAGACACAGGTGCAGCAATTTTGGATCGACAATCTTGAAAAAATCGATGTTCCCTGCGGGCCGGTCAATAATCTCGAACAGGTTTTTGAAAACCCGCAAGTGCTGGCGCGGGATATGGTGATCAAGATGACGCACCCGCTTTCCCCGGAGCAAGTCAAACTGCTCGGCTGTCCGCTGAAACTGTCGGAAACCCCTGCGCAATACCGCCATGCCCCGCCCGTTCTGGATCAGCACCATGACGAAATACTGCGCGACTGGCTGGGTGGCGACAATGTTCACAACATCGAACCGAAAGACGGCACGGCATGAGCATCACCTCCATCACGCTCCTCTCACGCGATGAGATCACCGCACTTCTGGATCAGGCAGATGCACATCTGGATGCCATCCGGCTCGGCAAAAAAACCGCCCCTGCACTGGAGGGTAAAATCGTCCTGAACGGTTTTTTCGAAGATTCGACCCGCACCCGTGTGTCTTTTGAAACGGCGGCACTGCGCCTTGGCGCGAAGGTGATCAATTTTTCCGCCGCCGCATCCTCCCTGAAAAAAGGCGAAACATTCGACGATACGCTCAAGACCCTTGCCATGATGCACCCCGATGCTTTTGTCGTCCGCGCCGGAGAGGATGATATGCCTGAACGTGCCAAAGCCTTCATGCCCTGCCCTGTACTGAATGCGGGCAACGGCACAAAAGAACATCCGACACAGGCGCTGCTGGATGCGCTGGTATTGCGGCGGCATTTCGGCAAACTGGACGGCCTAAAAATCGCCATCTGCGGCGATATCCGTCACAGCCGCGTTGCCGGTTCAAACATTCTGCTACTGCAAAAATTCGGCGCAGATATCCGCCTTGTCGGCCCCGAAATTCTTCTGCCGTCGCCGCAAGCAGGCATCCGCCAATTCACGGAAATGGATGACGGTATTGCCGGTGCGGATGCCGTGATGATGCTGCGCATTCAAAAAGAACGGCTGCAGCAAAATCTGGAAATGAGTGATGCCGATTATTTCAAACATTACGGGCTAACGCAGCAAAGACTGCGTCATGCGGCAGAACATGCCGTTGTGCTGCATCCCGGCCCGATGAACCGCGGCGTGGAAATCGCCGGTGATGTTGCCGATGACGAGCACCGTTCTCTGATTCTGCAACAAGTCGAAGCTGGTGTTGCCGTACGCATGGCCTGTCTGGAACATGTTCTGCACCATCATATGCGGGAGGCCGCCTGATGTGTGACGCAAGTCTTGTGCAAATTCTGACCTATCTTGCCTTCGGCTATCTGTGCGGCAGTATTCCGTTCGGTTTACTGGTCGGAAAATTCTCCGGCCTTGGCGATATCCGCAAATCAGGCTCGGGCAATATCGGCGCAACCAATATGCTGCGCACAGGCGGCAAGAAACTGGCCGCGATCACGCTGCTGCTGGATGGCGGCAAAGCGGCACCGCCGATTATTCTGGCCAGCTCCGTCTGTTTTACGCTGGGCGCATTGGCTTTTCTGGGGGCGGTACTGGGACATATGTTCCCCGTCTGGCTGAAATTCAAGGGCGGCAAAGGCGTTGCCACAACTTTGGGTGGTTTTCTGGCACTGCAATTTCCGCTGGGCGCCTTGCTTTGCGGGATTTGGCTTGCCACGGCTGTTCTTTTCCGTTATTCCTCTCTCTCCGCGCTAGTCGCCGTCGGAAGCGCACCTGTGCTGCTTTACGCCCTCCGCCCCGACGCAGGCATTCAAGCCTTGTCAATCGCAGGAGTGATTGCAATACTGGTCTTTATCCGTCATCACAGCAATATCCGGCGGCTTTTGAAAGGGGAGGAACCCAAAATTGGCAAAAAGTAATCTCGGCTTTGCCGAAGACAGCGCCGCAAACATTCTGGCACCCCAGGAAAAATTGGCACGCCTGCGCCTGTGCCGCACAGATAATATCGGCCCGATCACTTTCACAAAACTGCTGGCGCGTTACGGTACGGCCATCCGTGCTTTGGAGGCGCTGCCGCATCTTGCCGCACGCGGCGGGCGCAAAAAACCGCTGATCGCCTGTCCGCAAAGCATGATCGAGGATGAAATCGCCGCCATTGAAAAAGCGGGCGCACATCTTGTCGTCAAAGGCGAGGAAGATTATCCCTATCTGCTTGCGCAGCTGGAAGACGCACCACCGGCTTTGACCGTCAAAGGCAATCTGAATGCTTTGTCACAAAAATCTCTGGCGATTGTCGGCACGCGCAACGCCTCGATCAACGGACGTAAAATCACGCAGGATATCGCCACCCGCATCGGTATGGCAGGATATTACATCACTTCGGGACTGGCACGCGGCATTGACACTTGCGCCCATCAGGCCGCTTTGGACAGCGGTACCATCGCCGTACTGGCAGGCGGCGTGGATGTGATCTATCCGGCGGAAAACGAGTCTTTATATAATGGCATCCTCTCACATAGCGGTGCAATCATCGCCGAGAACCCGATCGGCACCCAGCCGCAGGCACGGCACTTCCCGCGCCGCAACCGGATTATTTCCGGCCTATCGCTCGGCACACTAGTTGTCGAAGCCAATCTGAAATCCGGCTCGCTGATTACCGCCCGCATGACGCTGGAACAGAACCGTGAACTGTTCTGTATTCCCGGATCACCGCTGGATCCGCGCGCAGCAGGCACCAATAAACTCCTGAAAGAAGGCGCCGCGCATCTGGTGACCAATGCCGATGATGTATTGAATGTGCTGAATGATTTACGCATCTCGCCGCTATTTGAAACAAACGGCACATTCGATTTTGACGGATTCGATAACGGCCTGCCCGCCGCGCAGGAAGAAAACAGCGCGGAATTGCGTGATGATATTCTGTCGCAGCTCAGCACCGCACCCGTCCATGTAGACGAGTTAATCCGCGCCCTCGGCGCGTCTGTGCCGGATGTTTTATCCGTGCTTTTGGAACTGGAACTTGCCGGACGGCTTGAAAGACATCACGGAAATAGAGTAAACCTGATAGAAGACGATTCGTTTTAATGACACACAGGCTTGGGATAAGTAGAAGAATATGACCGCACATAACCTGGTCATCGTGGAATCTCCCGCGAAGGCAAAAACCATCAATAAATATCTCGGCAAGGATTATCAGGTCATCGCCAGCTATGGCCATGTCCGCGATTTGCCGCCTAAAGACGGCTCCGTCCAGCCCGATAACGGCTTTGCGATGGAATGGGAAATGAATGACCGTGCCAAAAAGCAGGTCAATGAAATCGTCAAACTGGCCAAAGCCTCCGACACTGTTTATCTGGCGACTGACCCTGACCGCGAAGGAGAAGCCATTTCATGGCATATCGCCGAAATTTTTCGTGACAAAAAGATCAAGGCAGGTTTGAAACGCGTCGCTTTTAACGAGATCACCAAAAAAGCGGTGCAGGATGCCTTTACCCATGCCCGCGACATCGACAACCATCTGGTTGAAGCCTATCTGGCACGGCGCGCACTGGATTATTTGGTCGGCTTTACGCTGTCACCTATTTTATGGCGCAAACTGCCCGGCTCCCGCTCTGCCGGACGTGTGCAATCCGTTGCGCTGCGTCTTGTTTGCGAACGCGAAGGCGAGATCGAAGCCTTTAAAGAGGAAGAATACTGGTCGATCGAAGCTCTGCTAAAAACAGACAAGAACGAAACTTTCACGGCGAAACTGACGCAGGTTGATGGCAACAAACTGCAAAAAATGGACATCCATAATCAGGCAGAAGCCGATGCGCTGGCGAAACGCCTTGAAGACTGCAAGACCGCACTGACGGTCACGGATGTGGAAAAGAAACAGGTGCGCCGCAATCCGCCACCGCCCTTTATTACCTCGACCCTGCAGCAGGAAGCATCGCGCAAGCTTGGCTTCAGCGCCACAAAAACCATGCGTACCGCACAAAAGCTGTATGAAGGCATTACGCTGGGCGGCGAAACTGTCGGTCTGATTACCTATATGCGTACGGATGGCGTCACCCTAAGCGG
>SBHI01000199.1 GCA_006226225.1 Alphaproteobacteria bacterium | reverse complement strand
AAGCAGTAGAAAATGCCGCGCCTCATCTGCGGCAACGCGGCACCAGTCATCAAAAAAATCTTTCGGCAGGGAGAAACAGTCCTTTTCGGAATTTTCTGCGGCAAGCGGTGCAAAGCGGGCAAGGATATCGCAGGCCAGATCAATGGCGTTTAATTCAATATGTGCCAGTGCGTGCAACAGTGCCGCTTTGTTTTCGTCACTACCGGCCTTGCTACGGCGGGGCATGTCGCGCGGTGGCAACAGCACCGGTTTTTCAGGCCGACCCGGACGGTCGGGCGGTATGGTATTGCCAATCGCCAAGATACGGCTTGCTTGCCAATTCTGCCATAATCGCAGCATTTTGTGTGCTTTTTCCGTCGCATTGCTTTCCATGAGAACGGCAACAGCGGCATAGCTGAGTGTGGGGATTGTCATCTTCAAAATTCCGCTTTTTCAAAATCTGTAAATTGTGTTCTAATGGATAAAGGCGGATTTTTCAAATTCCCCGTCAATTCCTTGCGTAAAGCCACGCCTTAAAGGATCCGTTATTTTGATTATTGTTTTTGGCGCGTTAAATGTCGATATCGTGATGCCGGTGAAGGATTTTCCGAAGCCGGGTGAAACGATTGCGTCTGACGACTATATCAGCCGCTCCGGCGGCAAAGGTGCCAATCAGGCAATGGCGGCGGTGCGTGCGGGAGCAAAGACCGCAATGGTCGGCAAGGTCGGTGATGACGCTTTTGGGCGCCGCTGTCTGAATAATCTGAAGTCACAAAGTGTTCTTGGTACGGGAATCGGGATTTCCGAGCGTCCGACAGGCTGCGCGAGCATTTGGGTCGACCATGCCGGTGAAAATATGGTGGTGGTCAGTGCGGGTGCAAATATTGATGCATCTGCAGAGCAAATTCCCGATGAAATACTGACGGAAAAAAACACGGTATTGACGCAGCTGGAGGTATCGCATGAGGAAACTTATGATTTGATCCGTCGCGCGGGGGAAAAGGGGTGCCGGACGGTTTTGAACGCTTCGCCTGTGACAGAGGCGATTCCGACGGATGTGCTGGACATTCTGGATGTGCTGATTGTCAATGATGTCGAAGCCAAGCAGTTGGCGCATCACCATGATCTTGATGCCAAAACATTAGAGGATATTGCGCGTGAACTGGTGCGGCGAGGTGATAATCTGACCTGTATTGTCACAATGGGAGGAAAAGGCGCGCTGGCTGTCACGCCCGAGGAAGAATGGGTCGTGCCCTCTTTAAAAACGGATGTTGTCGATACAACGGGAGCGGGCGATTGTTTCTGCGGCGTTTTTGTCGCAGGTCTGGAAAGTGGTGAGCGCCTGTCTTTAGCCTTAAAACGCGCAAGCGTGGCAGCAGGCCTGTCCTGCCGCGTTCTGGGGGCGCAGGCCGGAATGCCGTTCGAAGACGAGATTACCGCACATCTGGATGATTTACCCGCACCGCAAAAACTTTAATTTGATAGCCGGATGAAAAAAACCCCCGCGGATGATCATCGCGCGGGGGCTTGTATTTCTAAAACTGCGGGCGGGTATTATTTATTGCCTGTGCCCGGTTTTTTTGCAGCCGGTCTGTTGACCACAGTATTGTCGTTGGATGTGGCTTTTGCCTGATAATAGCTGTCAAGCACATCATAGTATTTCGCTTGCAGCGGCAGTGTTTCCTGCATCACTTGCGGCAGGCTCATCATCATGCCCATCGCAGCGCTTTCATCATCATTGGCGATGCCTGTCAGACCTTCGGATAGAACGCTGTAAAGCTGTTCGGCTTTTTCCGTGATTTGCAGGCAGGCGGTTTTCTGTTCATCCGTCATTGCTGTAGAGGCGGAAACTTTTACCTTTACCGCGCTGATTTTTTGCGCGACATCTTCCATGATGTCAACAACATCGGAAACGGCAGAAGTATCACCGGTTTGCAGCGCCGGCATAACATCTTTCATGACTTCGTCCATATTGGCACTGTATTGTACCATGGCATTGTAACGCTCGAAATCTTCGATCGTCATATCACCATTGACGGCAACATCCGCCAGTGTTTGTCCGGATTGGAAGCCGTAAAGCGTTTCCAGTAGTGCTTTTTGTGTTTTGAGTGTGTTTTCCTGTGCCATTTGTTGACCGATCATGGCCTGCATGGCTTGATCTTCAGACGGCTCTTGTCCCGTCATTGCGGCAAGGCCCAGATCCATCATGCTCATATTGGAGGTCGCTGTTCCCTGTTGCGCCAGAATTAAGGCGGAGAATGCATCACGCACGTCTTCGGACAGAGCGTCGGAGTTATCAATGGATTTTTTCACTTTTTCCAGACCGTCGACCAATGCGTTCAGCGTGTCTTTTTGCTTTTGGATAAAGCCTTGCGCTTTGGACGGGTCGAACATCATTTCCATCTGTTCTTCCATGCTGGGCTGCTCTTGAACAGCGATTTGTGCGGCGATTTTTTGCGTCGCTTTAAAAACCTGTGCGTGGTTTTCGTATTTGGGGAGCGCTTCGCCGTTAAATTTATCTTGAGACATTACAAATAATCCTTTTCTGCGGTTTGTATATTTTGCGGTATAAAAATTTACGGAATAATTTCTAAAGGCGATTCCGGCGCCCGCAATATGTATAATAGATTATACGGTAATGTGTCAAGTGATTTCGGAAAATAATTGTGTGATCAGCAGCTTGGTAAAACCATAAAATCATTGCCTTCCTGCAGAAAATTCTGTAAACAGGATGACGCTCTTAAAAAACATAAAAACGGACACAATTTCATGGCCGAAAAAGAAAAAAATCCGTCCAATCCCCTTGTGACAAGCAAAACACCGCTTTTGGATAAAGTCGTTTTCCCCGCCGATTTGCGTGGAATCGACCGTAAATCCCTGCGTGCTTTGGCGGATGAACTGCGTGCCGAGATGATTGATGCGGTCTCTGTTACGGGCGGACATCTTGGCGCAGGGCTTGGCGTGGTTGAGCTCAGCGTGGCCCTGCACTATGTTTTTAACACGCCGGATGACCGTTTGATCTGGGATGTCGGGCATCAATGCTATCCGCATAAAATTTTGACGGGACGGCGCGACCGTATCCGTACATTGCGTATGGGCGGGGGCCTCAGCGGTTTTACCAAACGCAGTGAAAGCGCATATGACCCCTTTGGCGCAGGTCACAGTTCCACCTCGATTTCCGCAGGTTTGGGGATGGCGGTTGCGCGTGATCTGGAAGGAACACATAGCGACGACAAGCATGTTGTTTGCGTCATCGGTGACGGTGCGATGAGTGCCGGTATGGCCTATGAAGCTATGAACAATGCTGGCGCGATGAAAAACAAGCTGATTGTGATTTTAAACGACAATGACATGTCAATCGCGCCGCCGGTCGGCGCGATGAGCGCCTATCTCTCCCGCATGATTTCCTCCAAACCCTATCGCGGTCTGCGTGAAATCGGCAAGAAGATGACGCAGAAATTCCCCGAGGCTTTGCAGCGCGCCGCCCGCCGTGCGGAGGAATATGCCCGCGGTATCGTCACAGGTGGCACATTGTTTGAAGAACTCGGCTTTTACTATGTCGGCCCGCTTGACGGGCATAATCTGGATCATCTGTTGCCTGTGCTGGAAAATGTGCGGGATGCCAAGCAGGATACGCCTGTTCTGGTACATGTGGTGACGCAAAAAGGTCGCGGCTATGTTCCGGCGGAAAATGCCGCCGATAAAATGCACGGCGTGTCCTGTTTTGATGTCGGTACAGGTACGCAGCAAAAAGGCAAACCGGGCGCACCCAGCTATACAGGCGTTTTTGCTGAAAGCCTGATCGAAGCTGCACGCGAAGATGACAAAATCGTCGCGGTAACGGCCGCAATGCCATCGGGAACGGGGCTGGATAAATTTGAAAAGGAATTTCCCGACCGCTGTTTCGATGTTGGCATTGCCGAACAACATGCGGTGACCTTCTGCGCGGGTCTGGCGGCAGAAGGGTTCAAACCTTTTGCGGCGATTTATTCGACCTTTTTACAGCGCGCTTATGATCAGGTGGTGCATGATGTTGCCATCCAGAAACTGCCTGTGCGTTTTGCGATTGACCGCGCCGGACTGGTCGGTGCGGATGGACAAACCCATGTCGGCGCTTTTGATACCGCCTATTTGTCCTGCGTCCCGCATATGGTGCTGATGGCAGCAGGGGACGAAGCCGATATGAAACATATGGTGGCAACACAGGCCGCCTATGATGCAGGGCCGTCGGCTTTGCGTTATCCGCGCGGTGAAGGTGCGGGTGTTCCGATGCCGCAGCGTGGCGCGGTGTTGGAAATCGGTCGCGGACGCATCATGCGTGAGGGTACGGATATCGCACTGGTCAGCTATGGCGGACGTTTGTACGAAACATTGGCAGCAGCGCAGATGCTGGACGGTGACGGTATTTCGGCAACCGTGGCGGATGCGCGTTTTGCCAAACCGCTGGACGAAGCTCTGCTGCTGCGCCTTGCGCGGGAACATGAAGCCGTGATCACGATTGAAGAAGGCTCCGTCGGCGGTTTCGGCGCGATGACGCTGCACATGTATGCGGCAAATGCTGTGCTGGATGGCGGCTTGAAAATCCGCACGCTGACATTACCGGATGTCTTCTTGCCGCAGGATAAACCTGCTTTACAACATAAAGCGGCAGGTTTGGATGCGGACAGTATCGCCGCCGCGGCGCGTCAACTGCTGGGGCACGAGGCTTCGGTCATCATGCCGCTCTCTTCCAAAATTAAATCCGTATAGGTTGTCCGTGACGGAAGGAACGCGCCAGCGTATCGACAAGCTGCTTGTTGAAAAAAGGCTGGCGAAAAGCCGTCCGCAAGCACTGCGCCTGATTGAAGCAGGGCTGGTGACAGCAGATGGCAAAACCGTCACGAAAGCCTCACAGAAATTTTCTACAGATGCGGAAATTGTGCTAACAGGGAAAGACCCCTGCCGCTGGGTCAGTCGTGCGGGGCTGAAGCTGGAACATGCGGCGGCGTATTTTAAGCTCGATTTTCAGGATAAGACCGTGCTGGATATCGGTGCCTCCACAGGCGGTTTTACCGAGGTGGCGCTGGATGGCGGCGCGGCGCATGTTTATGCCGTGGATGTCGGGTCGGGGCAGCTGGATGACAGTTTGCGCGGGCTGGATGCGGTGACGGTAATGGAGAAAACCAATGCCCGCGATTTAACGGCGGAGATGTTCGACCACGTGATTGATATGGTCGTTTGTGATGCCAGCTTTATCAGCCTTGAGAAAGTTCTACCTGCTGCTTTAGCTATTGCGCGGCAAGGCGCGGTGCTGCTCGCACTGATCAAACCGCAATTCGAGGCGGGAAAAGGCAATCTCGGCAAAGGCGGCATCGTCAAAGATGAAAATTTGCATCAGAAAATTTGCGCCGATGTTGCGGCGTTTCTGGAAAGCACAGGCTGGGAAGTGCGCGGCTTGACCGATAGCCCGATTGAAGGTGGTGACGGCAACCGCGAATTTCTGATTTGCGCCGAAAAACGCTAAATCCTTATTTCGGGGCGAGGCGTACCGCGCCGTCAAGACGGATGGTTTCGCCGTTAATCAGCGCATTCTCACAGATATGTTTGACCAGGTCGGCGAACTCGTCGGCTTTGCCAAGGCGTTTCGGGAAAATCGTTGTGGCAACAAGGCTGTCATGTACCTCCTGCGGCATGCCAGCCAGCATCGGGGTTTCGATCAGGCCGGGGGCAACGGTGACAACACGGATGCCGAAACGTGCCAGTTCACGCGCGATGGGCAGTGTCATACCGACCACGCCAGCTTTCGAGGCGGAATAACCGGCCTGCCCGATCTGGCCGTCAAAGGCCGCGACCGAGGCCGTGTTGATAATAACACCGTTTTCACCGTCATCATTCACGGGGGTGGCTTTACTCATTTCCGCAGCGGCAAGGCGCAATACGTTGAAACTGCCGACTAGATTAACGGACAGAACTTTTGTAAACAGGGCAAGATCATGCGGCGCTTCACGTCCGACAACGCGGGAGGCAGGGCAGATGCCCGCGCAATTGACGACAATACGCGGTACGCCCATTTCAGTCGTGATCTCTTTAAAAACGGCTTCAACAGCTGCGGCATCGGAGACATCACAGCCAAAGGCGCGTCCGCCGGTCTCGGCAGCGGTTTTTTCTGCGTCTTCAAGGTTCAGGTCAATCGCGGCGATTTTCGCGCCTGCTTTTGCCAATGATTTGGCGGTGGCCGCGCCCATGCCGGATGCGGCACCTGTTACAACGGCAATTTGTCCGGAAATATCCATGTTAAAGCTCCTCTTTGTTCCAATTTTGGGGGAAGCTTATCACCTTCTCTCACGCATGTGAATATGACGGGTACGGTATTTTACATTGACACGGCGCCAATATATCTATATAATTAAATATATGGATAAGAAAAATGTCATAAAGGCGCTTGATGCGCTGGCACAGGAAAGCCGGTTGGATATCTTTCGTCTGCTGGTGGAAACGGGGCCGGAAGGATTAATGATGGGAGCTGTCGGTGAGAAGCTTGGCCTGCCGCATGCGACCCTCTCATTCCATCTGGACAAGCTTTACCGCGCGGGACTGCTAAAGCGCCAACGTGACGGACGGGCAACAATCTACAGTGCCGATTACGATGTGCTGGTCGGCTCCATCCGTTACCTGACCGATCATTGCTGTAAAGACAGTGAAATGAATTGCCGTATTGATATAACCGAGAAAAAGGAGTGCTGCCCATGAAACGTCTGCATATACATGTCGGTGTCGACAATATTGACGAAAGCGTGAAATTCTACAATGCGCTGTTTGGTGCGCAGCCGTCAAAAATGAAACCTGACTACGCCAAATGGATGCTGGAAGACCCGCATGTGAATTTTGCCATTTCAACCCGCGCAGGGAAAAGTGGTATTGATCATCTGGGCATTCAAGTGGACAGTGCGGAAGAACTGGAGGCTTTGCGCGGACAGATCGCGACGGCTGAAATCGCTGCGCTGGATGAAGGGGAAACAACTTGCTGCTACGCCAAGTCCGATAAATCATGGGTAACAGACCCTGCCGGAATCGCGTGGGAGGCCTATCACACAATGGAAGATGCGCAGATGTTTTCTGATAAAATTCAGGAAGAAAAAAGCGCCTGTTGTGTGCCGGAAAGCAAGCTTAAGAAAACCGGTTGCTGTGCCCCGAAAGAAAAATCATCGGGTTGTTGCGGATAAATGGAAATAAAAAAACAGCCCCGAAGGAGGGGCTGTTTTTTTAAGAAGTTGTGGTGCCCAAGGGCGGATTTGAACCACCGACACAAGGATTTTCAGTCCTCCGCTCTACCAACTGAGCTACTTGGGCATATCACGAAACATCGTATAAAAAAGGTTTATACGCATTTTTTTTGGCAAAGTAAATGCAAAAATGTCGGCAATTTGGCTCTATGCGGCACCGTGGTCGAAAATATGGACATCATTGCCGCCGTTCTTGATGACAACCGCCAAGGCTGTCGTGGCATTCTGCATGGCTTCCTCAAGCAGGGTTTTACGGTCATCATAACCGACCACCCCGATACTGATCGTGGATTTAATATCCATTTCCTGATGTTTAAAACCGCCTTCGGCAGCCAGCTTGACGAGACGGCGGGTAATCACCTCGGCGCCGTCCAGCGGTGTTTCAGGGAATAGAACAGCAAAGGTTGGGCCAGACCAGCGGGCAAGAATATCAACATTGCGCAGCGTATTGCTACAAATTTTTGCAATCCATTGCAAGGCGCGGTCACCGACATTATAGCCGTGTTCCTCGTTGATTTTCTCCAAAGCGTCAATATGAATGATCGCAACAGAGAAAGGACGGCTGTAACGTTTGGAGCGCAGTGCCTCTTTTTCGGCAATGGCAGCGAACTCATCCTTGTTCATCACACCGGTGAGCGGATCTGTTGCGGCAATGCGCAGTAATTCGCGGTCACTGTCGGTAGAGATTTTCTGATCGCGGACAATGGCAACATAGCATGGCTTTCCGGAGACGGGCGGGCGCATAATGGTGACGGTGGCGTAAAATTCGCTGGCATCACTGCGCTTGCCGATAATTTTGCGGGTTCGCTCTCCCATATGTTTGACGCGGCTATCGCTATGTGCGAACTCATCAACAAAAACGCCGTGCTGCATGTGGAAGCGGTCAGGGATAAAAGCGTTCAGCGGCAGATCAACGATTTGTTTTTGCGTGTAACCGAAAATGGATTCTGCGGCGTGGTTGGCAAAAACGACACGCATGGAGTGGTCGAAAACGAGGATGGCATCCTCGTGCAGGATTAAAATCTGTTTCGATATTTCTTCAACGGTAGAACCTAAACCGAACATATTTTCTTGCCCTCGTTCCGGATTGCCGAAAAATTTATTTTCTTCTTATTCCATCAAGCGGGAATTTATCACTATAATAGCGGTAATCTCAACAAGGTAAATAGAATCTGTGGGCAGAATGAAAAAAAAGAGTGATAAAAAAGCGGAAAACAAGGATAAGGCGTTATTGGAACTCCTTCCTGTTTTCGGATTTGACGGATGGTCTGAAACTGTGTTCAAACAGCTGCAGGATGAAGGAAAATATGCGGAATTCCGCGATGCCCTTGATACGGCACTGTATTTTTCGGATTGGGCCGACCGCCGCATGACGGAAAAAATCGCGGCGATGAAGGCATTTGGTTCTTTGAAAATACGTGAGAAAATATTTACAGCTGTGAAGACAAGGCTGGATGTATTGCTGCCGCATAAACAGGCGGTAAAAAACTCCGTACGCTTTATGTCCTCTTCCCCGCTCAGGGGGCGGCATGTGCCGAAAATGCTGTGGCATACGGCGGATCAGATATGGTTTCTGGCGGGAGACACAGCAACGGATTACAATCATTACACGAAAAGGATGCTGTTATCCGGTGTGCTTGCAACAACAACGGCATTCTGGCTTCGCGACGAATCGGAAAATCATGAAGATACGGAAAAATTTCTGCACAACCGCATTGAAAATGTGCTGTCTTTTGGCAAGGCGGTTGGAAAAGTGAAAAAGGCCGGCGCGTCGGTTTTTCACCGTGAAGAAGACCGTCATTAAGCAATCTGCAAGCTTTTCCGTTTAAAATATAACAAGAAAGACCGTTTTTAGCGGTTCAAAACGGGAAACAGGCGGCATTGATGTTTTTTGACCCAACGATTGTTGTACAGCCGGATTTTCGGGATTATCTCGCTCCTGTGGCGGCGATGATGTCGTGTAATGAATACCGCTCAAGCCCCGCAATTCATATTACGATCGATGATGTTCCTGTAAAATACGATACCTCCAGAAGTTACGCAGAATTACAAAATTTTCACATTGATACCATCTCGCCCTATGGTGCCAATGTGCAAACGCGTGTGACAGGATTGACGGACAGTCAGACCTATTTTTCTATGCAGGCTGCCGTCGGTTCCGCAACGCATCCGGTTCTTAAGACAAGCTGTCTGTATTTTGAGACCATTTCTGTTACCATTCGCACGATGCCGACGGTTTATCTGGCCCGCGAACAATTGCAGAACAAATGCCGTTACCGCTCGACTTTGGATCATGAAATGAAGCATGTTGATGTCGGGCGCAGACTGGCGCGCGAATATGCGCCGAAAATCAAAACAGCTGTCATGAATGAGGTCAGGCGCATCGGTGTTGTTGGGCCCGGCCCCTCCAACCAGAGGGAAAGTATTCAGGCGGATATGATGCAGATGGTCAATCACAAAATTGCGGCCGTGATCGAAGATATGAACCGGGATCAACGCGCCCGTCAGCAGGCAATTGACACAAAACAGGAATATGACCGTTTGTCAAAAATGTGCGGCGGAAAATTCTGATTTTTCCAGCCCTTACGCGAATAGTTAATTTTTCGTAAAAAAATCTTGTTTTCCCTAAGATGGCATGCTAGCCTTCTCTCTAAATAACATAAAACCGAAAAAGAATCGGGCTTTTTAAGGGTTTTCCGCTTGTTTTGATATAAAAACCGGACGGGCAGAAATGTTTTAAAAAGCGCGTTACCTGAAAAGAAAGAGGAGGGAAGACCCATGAACATGAAATCATCCTTGGCATTCGAAAATACCGGGTTGCCTGAAAATGAAACTATCAAGAAAGCCTACGAGTTCGGCGTCAAGTCGCATGTTCGCCGCTTTGATGAAGAGCTGAAAATGGCGCATAAAAGCATTGATGCGCAGCTGAACCAGCAGTTTGACATGATCAAAATGAGCGGTCAGTACAATGAAGAGCAGCTCAAACAGTTGAAAAAGCAACAAAAACAGGTTGCAAACCAGATTAAAGACCAAATCGAGAACCAGCTGATGGCAACGCGCGATGTTGATTTCCTCGCCCGTGTTGTCGGTCCGGCAAAAGTTGTCGCGGAAAGCGATGCAAGTGCTGAAAACGTGGTCAGCGCCATTCTGGTTCTGGAAACGGTTCGTTCGCCGAAAGATTACGAAGAGATCAAACAAGGTCTGGGCGATAAAATTTCCGGCATCGTTGCTGAAATTCTGGACATGGAAGCATATCCGAGCGAGCAAACGTCAAAAATCGCCGGTATGTCCGATGACAGCAAACGCGCTAATCTGGCTGTTATGGTCGGTGGCATGCGTTCGCTGGCTGATATGGCCAAACAACTGCCGCCCGAACAGAAACTGATGATGGTTGGCGGTAAAGATGCTGCGAAAAACAAAATCGACTTTGCATCAGCCGTACGCGGCATTGACAGCAAACTGGATGACATGTTTGTTGAAGCGTTCAACGATGTCTCGAAAGTCATTGATGTCGGCGTCCGCGTCGAAGTTGATAAAGATACAAACACGTTGAAAGCCGTTGATGTTGACATCACGCCTCCGGGTATCGGTCCGGGTGCAGGCGGCAACAGCGGCCCCGGCCTTGGTGGTGATTTCTTCGGAAATGACGACAAAAAAGGTCCGGCGACCCCTCCGAGCAAAGGCTTCGGCGGCGGTAACAAAAAGCTGGGCGGCGGTTTCTAAGAAACCCGTCCTAAAATACCGGATACAAGGAAAGGCCCTGCATTGCAGGGCCTTTTCTATATGTGACATTTGTTCTGTCTAAAAAATTTAAAATAAGCCCTTTTTGCCTTTTTCAAGATCATCGGGGCATTGAATGGTCAGCCCGCGCAGTTCTTCCTCGCCCAGTTCGGGGAGGCGCTGAACTAGATCAAGGAAGCGGTTTTGTTCTTCCTCTGCAATGACGTTTTCACACAACATGCGGAATTTATCGATATAGTTTTCTCGCTTGAAGGGACGCGCACCGGCAGGGTGGGCATTGGCAACGCCAAGCTCGTCCGTGATTTTGCTGCCGTCTTTCATCGTGATCTCGACACGTCCGCCAAAGGCTTTCTTTTGCGGATCGGGATCGTGATAGCGTTTCGTCCATTCCGGATCTTCGACCGTGCGGACTTTTTGCCACAATTTGACCGTATCTTCACGCTGGGCCCGCTCAGGCGCGTAGGAATTGACATGATGCCATGTTCCATCCTGCAACGCGACGGCGAAAATATACATGATGCTGTGATCCAGCGTTTCGCGGCTGGCTTTCGGATCCATTTTCTGCGGGTCGCCCGCACCGGTACCGATCACGTAATGGGTATGATGGCTGGTATGGATCAGTACATCCTCGACCTTGTCGAAATCATCGATCTTCTCGCCCATGCGCGCGGCCAGATCAATCAGTGCCTGACTTTGATATTCTGCGGAATGTTCTTTGGTATAGGTTTCAAGAATAGCACGTTTGGCCTCGCCTTCATCCGGCAGAGGCACTTGATACAGCGCATCCGGCCCGTCCAGCATCCATGCAATGACGCTGTCCTCGCCTTCGTAAATCGGTGACGGTGCGCCTTCGCCGCGCATACAGCGGTCAACGGCTTCAATCGCCAGTTTACCGGCATGTGCGGGGGCAAATGCTTTCCAGCTGGAAATCGCGCCTTTGCGTGATTGGCGTGTTGTACAACTGACATGCAGCGCCTGTTGGATGGATTGGTAAATCAGTTCGGTGTCCAGTCCCATCATTGTACCGATTCCGGCCGCGGCGGCGGGGCAAAGATGTGCGATATGGTCGATTTTATGTTTGTGCAGGCAGATAGCCTTTACCAGAGCGACATGCAGCTCGTAAGCTGTGGCAAGGCCACGGATCAAGGATTCACCGCTACGCAGGGTCTGTTGTGCAACCGCCAAAAGCGGCGGAATGTTATCAGCGGGGTGCGAATAATCAGCCGCCAGAAACGTATCATGGTAGTCCAGCTCGCGAACGGCGGTACCGTTTGCCCAGGCTGCCCATTCGGCACTAACACCGTGACCCATCGGCAGGCCGAACACATTTGCGCCGCCTTGGCGGGCATGATCCAGTGCCTGCGCGCGGGCAGTGACAACCGGGTCGCGGTTTAAAGAGGCTGCGGCAACGGAGGCATTATCAATCATACGGTTGATGATCATTTCCGTGACATCGTCATCAACAGCAACGGGGTCGGCGGCGACTTTTGCCATTTTCCATGCCAGTTGTTCCTGCTTGGCAAGACCTTCGGCCTCTTTATAAACGCGCACGCTGTGAAGTTGCATCTGCTTGTTCCTTCGCTGTTTATCCTTTTTCAGGAACACTCTAGCGGCAGGGAAAGCAAAGAACAAGAATTTTAATGTTGGCGATTATGCCCGCCATAAGGAGAGAAAACCGGATTATGCGGCTGTGCGGCTTGTAGGAAATAATGCAGGTTAAAACCTGTTTCAAGGAAGGTGGCCTGAAAAATATTGGGCTTATCGGGGCGCTCACCCATGCCGTACAGACTTTTTAGAGAGGCTTGCGGTGCGGGCTGCGTATTACCGTAGATGTTTTCTCCGCGGATGCCACCAAATTCGGAATAATGTCCCAGATGCGGGGTGCGGTAGTGACTGCGGAAATATTCACGAATGGCGCGCACATGTGCCGTACCGTCATAGGCGTTACTGCCCAGATTGTTCTCGCCATTACCAAAGGCTTTGAAAACATTGCCATAGCGTGACTGTGTCGCAGCATTAAAGGCATCGGGATAGCCGCCGTCCTTCATCTCCTGCAAAATTTCCGCCGTCATCGCAATGCGGACGGCCATCCGGAAATGGTCATCAACCGTACGCGGCCGCCAGTTGCCGCTTTCGGGATAACCGCGCAGATTTAAATCACCGTTAACCAGCTTGTCCACCATCAGCAAGGCTGTTTGCGCAATCTGGTTTTTCTGAATGCGTTCACCCGGAATAATCGGCATACCGCCGCGGTCGACCTGAACCGGAACGTCATAACCGGACAAGCAGACTTCATCGCCTTGTTCGTCCAGGAACGTCGTTGCCATCCGGCTGCTACGCAGAGCGAACAAAGCTTGCTCGGCTGTTTGCTGTTGTACCATTGTGACAGAGTTTTGAGCAGAAAGATTGGTTTGCGGCACACAAATATCCTGAAATGTGGTCGTCAGGTCTGTCAGGCGCGATTCGTCAAAATGAATGTTTTGCGCATTTGCTGCGCCTGCGCCAAGGGTCAGTGCCGAAACACCTGCCAATAATGTGGTACGAAAAATTTTTCTGAGCATGTTTCAGCCCTATCCTCTTTTACCGCTAAGTATGTTACATAATATCATAAACGCCCTGTAAAAGCAAATAACCCTGTCAATCTGCGGATTCATCGGCAGTTAAGAAGTTTCCCGTATAATTTAATGGAAAAGGC
Source organism: Alphaproteobacteria bacterium (assembly GCA_006226225.1). Classification (GTDB taxonomy): domain Bacteria; phylum Pseudomonadota; class Alphaproteobacteria; order Micavibrionales; family CSBR16-224; genus CSBR16-224. The sequence continues at coordinate 96 of SBHI01000199.1, read as the reverse complement.
AGGTTATCTGGTTATGTCGACAGGAAAATTCAAACGCACAGCTTTTTTAACGTTGTCCATTTTATTCAGCGGTCTTGCTGCCGCGCCTGCGGTTAT